>DATJAQ010000300.1:0-12184 GCA_035516075.1 Terriglobia bacterium
CAAACGAGAAGCCAGAAGACAGGGAGAAGGAGGCAGAAGTCAGGAGACAGGAGTCAGGAGCCGCAGGTCTGGAAGGAACCACCGGGGGCCCTGCGGAAAATAGGTCGAATTCGCGGAACGAAGCCACTATGTGCTTTAGAATCAGTAGACGGCTCCAAACGAGAAGCCAGAAGGTAGAGAGAAGAAGTCAGCGCAGCCGCCGACGAGGCCGGATTGAGTAAGATATGACTCCCAATTTCACCGCACGTTTGGAATCAGCAGGTTGGCCGAAGTCACAGGGTAGGAGTCGGGAGAACCCAACCGGCGACGGGCCGCGGACAAATTACAACGGACGATCGCTCAATCGGCAATCGGCAGGCGGTTGGCTCTAAAGTCTGGTCCGGCCCGGCCAGAGGTGTTATAGTGGCGCGGATTTCGGTGGGTGGTTCCGCCGCGAGGTGGGTTCAGTGAAGCGTTGCGCTAGACGCGTAATCTGCACGGCCGGCATGCTCGCAACTCTTGGCGCGTTTGCAGCAGGCGCGCAACGGCCCGCCCCCGCGAAAGCGCGCAGCACGCAGGCGCGCGGACCCGCGAGCGCGTCAACAGTCGTGCCGGGCGAGCCCAAGCCCCTCTCGGCGCGGGTGGTGGCTTACCAGATCGACGCCAGGCTCGATCCTGAAAAGAAGTCGATTGAGGCCAACGAGTCGCTGACGTACCGCAATTTGACCGGGCAGGCCCTTCAGACGTTCCCGTTCCATCTCTACCTGAACGCCTTTCAGCCGAAGTCCACCTTCATGACCGAGGTGAGGCGCGGCGGGACGCGCGGTACGGGACCCGATGCGGGTTGGGACCCAAAGCACTACGGCGCCATCGAAGTGCGCTCGATTGCCGCGGACGGCATGGGAGACCTGACCTCGCAAATGCAATTCATCCAGCCCGACGACCACAACTCGGACGACCGCACCGTGGCACAAGTCACGCTGCCCAAGCCGGTGCCTCCCGGAGCCAGCGTGACGTTTCGCATCGCCTTCCACGACCAGCTTCCGGAGGTGGTGGAGCGCACCGGCTACAAGCGCGACTTCTTCATGGTGGGCCAGTGGTTCCCCAAGGTCGGGGTATGGTGGCACGGCGGCTGGAACTGCCATCAGTTCCACTCCACCACGGAGTTCTTCGCGGATTTCGGCACCTTCGACGTGAAGGTTACCGTGCCGCGCAACTACATTCTGGGCGCGGGTGGCGACGAAGTAGGCCGCGAGGACAATCCCGACGGGACGCAAACGGTTGTCTATCACAGCGAGGACGTTCACGACTTTTCATGGACGGCGAGCCCGGACTTCACCTTGGTGGATGACTCGTGGACGGGCAGCGAGGCGCCGGTGAGGATTCATCTGTTGATGTCGCCGGGACACCTTCGCCAAACCGGCCGGTATCTGCAGTCCGTCAAGGGTACGCTCGGGTATTTCGACCGCTGGTACGGCACCTATCCGTACGACCGGATCACGGTGGTCGATCCTCCCGAAGGCGGGGGCGATGCCGGGGGCATGGAGTACCCCACGCTCATCACCGGAGGCACAACCTGGTGGGAACCCGCAGGTCTCCACGGAATTGAAGGCGTCACCGAGCACGAGTTCGGCCACCAGTACTGGTACGGAATGGTGGCCACCAACGAATTTGAGGAAGCCTGGCTGGACGAGGGGATCAACAGCTACACCGAAGTGAAGATCATGGACGCGCTTTACGGCCAGGGGCGATCCCTGATCGACCTTTGGGGCCTGACGGCGGACGATGCCGGCGCCCAACGGCTCTCGTACCTTGACGCGCCCGACAGTGACCCGATGACCCGTTTCGCCTACCAGTTCATGAGCACCGCTGCCTACGGCGGAGTGACGTACGGCAAGACGGCCACCGTGCTGCTCACGCTCGAAGGCCTGATCGGCCCGGACACGATGCGCAACGCCATGCACACCTACTTCGAGCGCTACAAGTTCACTCACCCCACGGGAACTGATTTTCTGAAGACGCTCGAAGACGTTTCCGGCCAGGACCTGGGCTGGTACTTCAACCAGGCCGTCTCCGGAACAAACGTACTCGATTACGAGGTGCTGGCCGTGCGCTCAGACCGTGCGGATTGGTATGTCCAAAATCCGCCGGAGGCGAAGAAGGGGCAAACGCTCTATCGCGGCACGGTGCTGATCCATCGCAAAGGCGACTTCATTTTCCCGGTGGAGACGGAGGTCCGCTTCGACAATGGTGAAACGGCGCATGAGAAATGGGATGGGCGCGATCGCTGGATTAGGTATGAGTATCTGAAAAAGGCAAAAATCGTCTCCGCCGAAGTCGATCCAGGGCACAAGGTACCGCTCGACAGAGACTTTTTCAACAACAGCCAGACGGCGGAACCCAACTCGAAGGCGACGCGGAAGATCGCAACCTACTGGATGTTCCTGGAGCAGCTATCCTCGCAGGTCCTGGCATGGTTGGTGTGACGGGCATGAACGATAAGGGCGCGAGGCGAGCAAGGCGGGAGCGGCATTCCAAGCGTCGGCGCCCGGTGTAATACGCCCGGGAAACTAGCGATGACACACTTAACTACAAGCCATCGCAGGCCGGCGGCCTTGGATGTTGCGGAGGGCCACTGTGCTTAGAGCCGGATGGAGCCTCGTGTGGCGCCGGCAGCGCCTGTTGTGGTGGGTCTACCTATTGAGTTTGGTGCTCGGGTTCTTCGCCACCCAGCCGCTGGTGTCGATGATCGGGCCGGTGCTCGACCAGAGCCTGGCAGCGGACCGGCTGTATCATGGCTTCGATCTGGCGACCTTCGGCGAGCTCCTGATGCGGCCCGAAGTGGCGCCTGAAACCGTGGGCATGGCCGCCCTCTTCTTTATGATAATCTTTTTGGTATTAATGTTATTATTAACAGGAGGCATCCTCAAAGTCTACAACGAAGATCGGACCTTCGCGACCGGCGAGTTCTTTAGTGCGGGCGGCGAGTACTTCTGGCGGTTCGTCAGGCTGACGATCCTGCTGCTCATCGTGCTGCTGCCGGTCGCGCTCCTCAACCGGGGCGTGAAGGCCTGGTCCGACAGTCTGTCCGATCGCCTGGCCCAGCCGGCCCCCGGCGTCGCGGTGCGCCTGGTGGGCGCGCTGGTGGTGCTGTTGCTGCTGATGGCGGTGCGCCTGTGGTTCGACGTGGCTGAAATCCACGCGGTCGCCGAAGGCGAGTACGCCGTGCGCCGCGCGCTGGCCCGCGCCTGGCGTCTGACTCGCGCCAATTTCGGCTCGTTATTCTGGATCTATTTCCGGCTGAGCCTGCTCACGTGGCTCGGGACGGCGGTCGTCTTCTGGGTTTGGGTGCGGTTCGTCTCTCACCACGCGATCGGCGTCTCGCTGGTGCTCAGCCAGGCCGTCATCTTCTGGTGGATTCTCACCCGGCTCTGGCAGCGGTCGAGCGAGACGCTGTGGTACCAGCAGCACACGGCGGCGCCCATCGCCGAGCCTCAGCCTTATTTCCCGGCCGCGCTCGAAGCCCCGCCAGGCGGGCGAGAGGCGCCGCCCCCCGAAGTGTCCCTTTGACCGAGCGGCTGCGGAGAGGTTGAATTCATGGAATCCGGCGACACACCGAACTCATATTCGCCCTGGCTCGAATATGTCCAGCGGCTCGTGGAGGCCGTGGACTCGGGGAAGCGGATCACGCTCGGCCCCTCCGCCGCGCCGCCGGTGCCGCCGGCGGTTTCGGCAAGCGCGTCCGGCGGACCCAAAGTGGTCTTCTGCTCGCCTCACCCCGACGACGAGTCCCTGAGCGGGGCGCTGGCTTTGCGTCTGCGCCTCGAGGCGAATGCGCGAGTGACGAACATCGCCATCACCCTGGGCTCCGACGAAGCCCAGCGCGAGCGGCGCCGCCGGGAGCTTCGTTCCGCTTGCCGCGTGCTCGGCTTCGAGCTCGTAATCCCGGCCGAGCCCGGTGCCGCCGTTGCGGCAGGGTTCGAATCCATCACCCTGACCGCCCGCAAAGAGGAGCCGAAGGAATGGGCGGCACGGGTGCGCAGCCTGTCCGAAGTGTTCGATCAAGAGCAACCCGAGGCGGTGTTCGCGCCGCACCACGAGGACTTCAACAGCACCCATGTGGCAACGCACCGCCTGGTCACCGAGGCGCTTGCCGCGCACCTCGCGCGCCGCGCCTCGGCGGCCGTCGTCCTGATCGAAACCGAATTCTGGCACCCGCTCGCCGAGCCCAACCTGATGGTGGAGTTGACGCCGGAGCAGTTGGCCATCCAGTTGACCGCCGCCGCCGAGCACGGTGGCGAGATGCGGCGCAATCCCTATCAGTTGTTGCAGCCCTGCCGCCTGATGGACAACGTTCGACGCGGCTCTGAAGTGGTGGGAGGTCAGGGCGCGGCCGCGCAACCCTTTACCTTAGCGGAGCTCTATCGGGTGAGCTTTCAGCGCGGCCGTAATGCCGTGGCGCCGCGGCCGGGCGGGCGCATGTTGCCGGCCTCCGAGCCGGCCACCCTGGAGTGGTTCTGGCGCGAGTTTCACCCGGAGAGCTGAAGAGCGGCTTGGATTCTTTAAGCGCCTCCACACCGCCGTCGCACGCGAAAGCCCGCGGGCATTCACGCTCTTCACGCTAAGATAAGGGAGGAGCAAGCATCGACGTTGAGCGGCGCGAATTCCATCCAGATACCCCCCGAGCAACCGCGCAACCGCACGGGGCCGAACGCTCTCAAACGGGGCATCGGAGGGCGCCTCGGCGAAGGCTGGCGCTTGGCCCGGCGGATTTTCCACGTGCTGGTGGGACTCACTTTCTTCGTCTTCGCCACCGCCGGCGCTACGGTTGCCCTGGAGGAGTGGCGGGCCTACAGGGAGGCGCCCCCAAACGGGGTCTGGCGCTTCGCGGCGATTGCGGGTTTCTCAACGCTGCTCCTGATCTTTGGGCTCTACTCGATTCTCAAAGCCCGCAGCGTTCGCTGAATTGACGCTTAAACCTCCAGGGCGGATCCGCGGCGCCGGGCGCTCGCGGGGCTCCAGCCTGCAGAGGTACGAAGGACTTCGATGAAGAGCAACGAAACGGAGGTTGCGGCCGTCATCTCCGAACAGGATCGATTCTTCACCGCTCCCCAGGATCTCGAGAACTGGTCGAGCGAGCGCGATCTCGGCGAGCCCGGCGATTACCCCTTCACGCGTGGAATCTATCCGGACATGTACCGCCGACGCCCCTGGACGATGCGGCAATACGCCGGATTTGGCACGGCGGCCGAATCGAACTCCCGCTACCGTTATTTGCTATCCCAAGGCACCACCGGCCTCTCGGTGGCCTTCGATCTGCCCACCCAGATCGGGCTCGACTCCGATCACACCCTTGCCGAGGGCGAGGTGGGCCGCGCCGGCGTGGCCATCGATTCGCTCGAGGACATGGAGCGGCTCTTCGAGGGCATTCCCCTCGACCGCGTCTCCACCTCGATGACCATCAACTCCACCGCGGCCGTCCTGCTCGCGCTCTACTTTGCGGTGGCCGAAAAACAGGGCGTAAGCCTCGCGCGGCTCTCCGGCACCGTGCAGAACGACATCCTCAAGGAGTACATCGCGCGCGGGACTTACATCTATCCGCTGGTACCGGCGCTGCGGCTGGCGACAGACATTATTGCCTTCTGCCACGAGCGCGCCCCGCAGTGGAACACCATTTCGATCAGCGGGTATCACATTCGCGAGGCGGGCTCCACGGCCGTGCAGGAAGTGGCATTCACGCTGGCCGACGCCACGGCCTACGTGGAGGCGGCCCTGGCGCGCGGCCTGGCGGTGGATGATTTCGCGCCGCGCCTTTCGTTCTTTCTTAACTCGCATAACGGTCTGCTGGAGGAGGTCGCCAAGTTCCGCGCCGCGCGGCGGCTCTGGGCCCGCTTGATGCGCGAGCGATTTCACGCCGAGAGTGAGCGCTCCTGCACCTTCCGCTTCCACGCCCAGACGGGCGGCTCCACGCTCACCGCGCAGCAGCCGGATGTAAACCTGGTTCGCGTCACCCTGCAGGCGCTGGCCGCCGTGCTTGGCGGAACCCAGTCGCTCCACACCAACTCGCGCGACGAGGCGCTCGCCCTGCCCACCGAAGCGTCGGCCCTGCTCGCTTTGCGCACCCAACAGATCATCGCCGGAGAAAGCGGCGCCACGAACGCCGTCGATCCTCTGGGCGGCTCCTACACCATCGAGAAGCTTACGGACGAGATTGAGGCGGGCGCACGGGAATACCTCGGCAAGATCGACGCTCTCGGCGGCGTCCTGCGCGCCATCGAGAACGGCTTCGTCCAGCGCGAAATCCAGGAGTCCGCGTACCGCTATCAACAGGAAGTGGAGGCCGGCCGGCGGGTGGTGGTGGGCGTGAACCGATATCAGGAGGGCCGGGCGCCGGCGCCGCCCATTCTGCACCTCGATCCCGAGATGGAGCGCGCCCAGGTGGAGCGCCTGCGCCGGCTGCGCACCCGCCGCGACCGCGCGCGAACCAAGGCCGCGCTTGCCGAAATCGATCGCGTGGCGCGCTCGGACGAAAACCTGCTCCCGGCGATCCTCGCCGCCGTCAAAGCCTACGCCACCGTGGGCGAGATCTCCGACGCGCTCCGGCGTGTTTTCGGGGAGTACCGGGAGTCGGTCGTCATTTAAACCAGCCACAGTTTGACGCGCCGGCAAGCTTGGAGGTACGTTTAAGCCCACTGGGAATGCACACTGACATGGCCCATCAAAGAACGCATGTGACCTTGCCTGAGACGCTGGTGGCCGAAATCGACGCGCTCGTCGGCCAGAGGAAGAGAAGCGCGTTTCTGGCTGAGGTGGCCGCCCGTGAAGTAAAGCGCCGGCGCCTCCTCAAATTCCTCGCTAGAAAAGAGCCTGCTTGGAAGCCTGCCGACCACCCTGAGATCGACGCGGCGGGTGGCGCGGCCGCTTGGATGCGTAAGATGCGGCAGGAAGCGGAAAAGGCTTCGCGTGGGCGCCGGCGTGGCGGTGGTCGATGACTATTCTCCTCGACACCTCCGTCATCATCGACGTCCTGCGGAAGCGCCGCGGCCGCCACGAACTGCTGGCGGAGTGGCTTCGTCAGGGCCACGCGTTCGCCTGTTGCGCCATTAACATTACTGAAGTCTACGAAGGAATGCGGCGCAACGAGGAAAGGACCACAGCCCGCCTCTTTGAGGATCTCGACTACGTCGAAATAGTGCCGCACGCGGCGCGACAGGCAGGCGACCTGCTGCGGGAGTGGCAGCTTAAGGGACGCACTCTCAGCCTCCCGGACGCGATCATCGCTGCCCTGGCCCTCGAGCGGGATCTCCCACTCGCCACGGACGACAAGAAGGACTTCCCGATGTCTGCCCTTCAATTCGTCCCTCTTCCAGGAGCCTGATCACCCATGGCGACCCTTACCTTCCTCGGCGCGGCCGGCACGGTCACAGGCTCGCGTTATCTGCTGGAAGCCGGCGGCGAACGGCTGCTGATTGACTGCGGCACCTTCGAGGGCTCGAAGGATCTGCGGCTGCGCAACTGGAGTCCGCTGCCCGTAAGCGCTGCCAGCATCCGTTGGTTGGTGCTCACGCACGCGCATCTCGACCACACCGGCTACATCCCGCGCTTGATCAAGGAGGGCTTCGGCGGGGAAATCTACTCGACCGGCGCCACCGCCGATCTCTGCCGCCTGCTGCTGCCGGACTCCGGCCATATCCAGGAAGAAGACGCAGCCTACGCCAACAAGAAGGGATTCTCCCGGCACAAACCCGCGCTGCCGCTCTACACCTACGAAGACGCCGTGGCCTCGCTGGAGCGATTCCGCCCGGTGGACGAGTCGAAGCCCTTCGAGATCTCGGAGCACTTCAGCTTTTGCTACTTTCCGGCGGGACACATCCTGGGCGCGCGCTCCATCCTGCTTGAAATTCGCGAGAGCGGGTCCGCGCGCAAGGTGCTCTTTTCCGGCGACGTCGGGCGCGAGCAGCAACTGGTGATCAGGCCGCCTGCGGTGCCGCAGGTTGAAGGCGATTACACCCTGCTGTGCGAGTCGACCTACGGCGACCGCCTGCACCCCACGGACGATTTCCGCGAGCGGCTGAGTAACATCGTGGCAGCCACCGGCGCGCGAGGAGGAAGCGTGCTGATCCCGGCCTTTGCCGTGGGCCGCACCCAGGAGCTGCTCTACGTGCTTCGCGAGATCGTCGAGAGCGGCCGTTTGCACTCGCTGCCCATCCACGTCGACAGCCCGATGGCCATCGACTGCACCGATCTCTACCGCGCTCACCATGAGGATCACAACCTGGCGATGGACCAGCTCGAAGCCCAGGGCGTGAAGCCGTTCTCGCCCGCGGGGGTGCACTTCGATCGCGCCGTAGCCGACTCGAAGGCCATCAACAACTCGCGCGCGCCCATGATCGTCATCTCGGCGAGCGGCATGGCCACCGGCGGCCGCGTGCTTCACCACCTGGCGCGCTGCCTGCCGGACGGCCGGAACACCATTTTGTTCGAGGGGTTTCAGGCACCCGGCACCCGCGGGCAGATCATCCAGTCGGGCGCATCGGAGGTGAAGATCCACGGCGAGATGGTGCCGGTGCGCGCCCGCATCGAGTCGATGGAGAACCTGAGCGGTCACGCCGACTACGGAGAGATCCTTCGCTGGCTCGGCCGGTTTCCCACGGCTCCGCGAAAGGTCTGGCTCGTGCACGGCGAACCCCGAGCTGCGCAGTCGCTGCAACAGAAAATCGGCGGCCAGCTTCAATGGGATACGGCCGTCGCGGAGTACCTTCAGAAGATCACGCTGTAGGCGCGTTGGTGGGGGTGGTCACGGGCTCCAACCCCAGCTCGCCGGCGCGGGCGCGCATGGCCTCGATGCAAAATGCGATGTGCTCGTCGAGCGGAATCCCCAGCTCCTCCGCGCCGCGGGTGATGTCGTCGCGGTTCACCGAGCGCGCGAAAGCTTTGTCTTTCATCCGCTTCCTCACCGACCTCGGCTCGAGCGACTGGATGCGGTCCGGCCGCACCAGCGAGCACGCGGTGATAAACCCCGCCAGTTCGTCGCAGGCGAACAGGGCCTTAGCCATCCGGGTCTCACGCGCCACACCGGTGTAATCGGCGTGGCCCAGAATCGCCACCCGCACGTCGTCCGGCCACCCTTTCTCTTTCAACACTTCACTGCCCTTGAGTGGATGATCGGGCGCGTTCGGATAGCGCTCGTAATCGAAATCGTGCAGCAGCGCCGTCGCGCCCCAGCGCTCCTCGTCTTCACCCATCTTGCGCGCGTAAGCGCGCATGCAGGCCTCAACGGCCAGCGCGTGTTTGCGCAGGTTCTCGCTCGCCGTCCACTCGGTGAGCAGGGCCCAAGCCGCCTCGCGATCCATGGCTTCACTCCTGGCGCTCATCACGATGAGCGATCAATTCGGAATCATGAAAATGGGCTGCGGCGGGTTTCATCATTCGGCATTCGGCATTCATCATTTGTCGTGCATCGCTCCCACGTACTTCACGCCCGGCCCTCCCGGCACGATCCGGCCGATGCGCCAGAAGGGCTCGCGCTTGCGGCGGAGCGCGCGCGTCACCGCGTCGAGATCGGCCTCGCCCACCACCAACATCATGCCGATTCCGCAGTTGAAGGTGCGCAGCATGTCGTCCTGAGGCACGCGGCCCAGGCGGGCGATCAGCTTGAAAATCGGCCGCTCCGGCCAGCTTCCGAGCTGAATCTCCATGCGGCATCCGGCAGGCAGGATGCGCGGCGGGTTCTCGGTGAGTCCCCCGCCGGTGATGTGCACGAGCCCTTTCAGCACGCCCCTGCCTCGGCCGCCGCGCGCGCCGCCGGCGAGCAAGGGCTCCAGCAGCGGCCAGTAGCAGCGATGCGGCGCCAGCAGCTCGTCGCCCAGCGTACGGCCAAGCTCGGGAACCCTGTCGTCCAGCTTGAGACCGGCGGTTTCGAGAAGCACTTTGCGCGCCAGCGAGTAGCCGTTGGTGTGCAGCCCGGACGAGGCGAGGCCCAGGATCGAGTCGCCCTGCCGGATGGCGCTGCCGTCGAGAATCCTGCGCCGGCGCACCCAGCCCACAATGCAACCCGCCAGATCGTACTCGCCCTCCGGATAAAAGCCCGGCATCTCGGCGGTCTCCCCGCCCACCAGGGCGCAGCCGTTTTCGTGGCAGGCGCGCGCCACGCCCGCCACGATCTCGGTGACCACCTCGGGCTCGAGGCGCCCGGTGGCGAGATAGTCGAGGAAGAAAAGCGGCGCCGCGCCGTGCACGGTGATATCGTTTACGCAGTGATTCACCAGGTCGGCGCCCACGCTCGAATGGCGGCCAAGCGCGAAAGCGATCTTGAGCTTGGTGCCCACGCCGTCCACGCTCGACACCAGCACCGCGTCGCGCGCCAGGCCGTCAAGTGCGAAAAAGCCGCCGAAAGCGCCCACGTCGCGAAGCACGTGGCGGTTGAAGGTGCGGCGCGCGAGCTGCTTGATGCGCCGCTTGGCGCGCTGGGCCGCGTCGATGTCAACCCCGGCATCGGAGTAGCGCATGGGAAAAGGAAAGATGAACGATGAATGGTGAACAATGAATGATAAACGACGATTGATGAGTCCTGAGGCGGGAGCATGCGATGAACCGCGATTTGCGACCTGTCAGATTCATCAAACCTCGAGGCCGCCGTTGTTCATCGTTCATCATTCCTCGTTCAGCATTTCAGAAGGCCTTGCCCGTCCGCGACCAGCGCGTTTTGCTGAGGAAATTGCGCAGAATGGAAGCGTCGAATTTCAGCCGCTCCGCCAGGCTGTCGGCCGTCCAGTCGGGCGTGGGCGCGTCGTAAGACCAGTAGACGAACAGCGGCTCGCCCACCACGTTGGGCAACGGCACGAAGCCCCAGAAGCGGCTGTCCTCGGAGTTGTCGCGGTTGTCGCCCATGGCGAAGAAGCAGCCCTCGGGCACGTGCAGGCCGTCGGTCTTGATGAAGTTCGGCATTTCGCGCGCCCAGTTGGGATCCAGGCCCCAGTAGGCGGGCAAAGTGGAGATTTCCTGCAGTGTAGGAGGGAAATTGTCGCGCAGCGGCAGCAGGTTCCAGCTCTCGTACTGGGCGTAGGGCTCGGTGAGCGGCCGCCCGTTCACGTAGACTTTCTTGTTGACGATCTTCACCACGTCGCCGCCCATGGCGATCACGCGCTTCACGTACATCACGGAGGGGTTGCGCGGGTAACGGAAGGCCACAATATCGCCGCGATGAATGTGGCGCATCACGGGCAGGCGCCAGGAGGTAAAGGGAATTTCCGGCCCGTAGAGCATCTTGTTGAGGAAGACGTGGTCGCCGATCAGGATGGTGTTTTCCATCGAGCCCGTCGGGATCACGGTGGCCTCGGCCACGAAGGTGCGGATGCAGAACACGGCCACCAGCACCACCAGGAGCGAGCGCACTGTGTCCCACCAGCTCTCGCCCTGCACGTGCACCCTCCGGCCGGAGGGCGGGAGGCGCTCAGAACCTAGATGGCTAGGCTCGCTCGCGGGCGGCGGCCCGCCGGGGCCGGCCGCGGCCGGCGCGGCGTCCGGCAGCGCCGGGTGCTGGGGTGAGCCTTCGCTCGAGGGTCGGTTCTCAAAAGGTTCCATGCTTGTCTCTCAACTTCCGTCTCGATGTCCCAGCGCGATCAGGCGTCCCTGGACCGCGGTGGGGTACTCCGCCGTGTAGCAGGCCAGGCAGTAATGCCCGCGCGTATCGGCCACCGCCTGCCGCATCCCTTCCATGGAAAGATAGCCCAGGCTGTCGGCGCCGATGAAGTCCCGGATGCCTTCCATCGGCTGGCGGGCGGCGATCAGCTCGGCGCGCGTCGGCGTGTCGATGCCGTAGTAGCAGGGCGACACGGTTGGCGGGCAACTGATCCGCACGTGCACCTCGCGCGCCCCCGCCTCTCGTACGATGCGCACAATCTTGCGGCTGGTTGTGCCGCGAATAATGGAGTCGTCCACCAGCACCACGCGCTTGTCCTTCATGAGGGCGGCCACCGGGTTCAGCTTCAGCCGCACCCCGAAGTCGCGCACGGCCTGGGCCGGCTCGATGAAGGTGCGCCCCACGTAGTGGTTGCGGATGAGGCCGAACTTCAGCGGAATGCCCGATTCCTCGGCGTAGCCCACCGCCGCCGCCACGCCCGAGTCCGGCACCGGCACCACGATGTCCGCCTCGGCCGGATGCTCGCGCGCCAGGTTCCGGCCCAGCATCTCGCGGCTGGCCTGC
>DATJAQ010000301.1:0-2439 GCA_035516075.1 Terriglobia bacterium
GGCCAGTCTCTTCCTCGGCAAAGGCCTGATCACCTACCTCTCCGGCCAGCGCTATCCTCGGCAGGATATTACCGCACATCCTGCGGACGGCGTCTGTGATCTCCCCTTGGTAGTGCTGATCAACCAATCTACCGCCGGGCCCGCGGAGCTTGTCGCTTCCGGCGTTTTGGGTAACAAGCGCGGTGAAGTAGTCGGCGTGCGCAGCTTTGGCGTGGGAGTCTTTCAGAAATTGATTCCGGTGGGCGACGGCTCAGCGCTCCTGCTGTCGGTCGCGAAGTACTACGGACCGGATGGGAAATCGATCAACGACAACGGCATCACGCCCAGCGTTGTCCAGACCGCAGAGGCCGTCATGCCTGAGGCCCAAGGGGAAGAGGATCAGCAGAACCCCGAACACTTTGGCGGGAAGGACGACATGCAGCTTCGCAAGGCGATCGAAATCCTCACGCATCCCCCGGCGCCTGCGAAGGCCGCTGACCTCGATCATTGTACGGGCGGCCCTTGTGGCAGCCAGACCGGCGTAGGGACGGCTCTTGCGGCCGCCTGATAGTTGTAGGGGCGGCCCTTTGTGGCCGCCCTGAAGCAACCACAGAGGTTGCCACCACGATCTTCACTAGCCCCTGGTCCCTTGAACTCCATTCCGCACCGCAGACAAGCATTAAAACCGCGACTTGCCGCTCTTCTGGTCCTCACAGCCTGTGCCCTGAGCTGTAAGCGTCAACCAAAACCTGTCTCCTCACTCGGGCGCGAAGTGGACCATCAGCAACTGGCGCGAAAACTCGAGCTCTCCATCGAAACAGCCGGACGATCTCAAGTCTGGATCAAGCCATCCGCGGGCCGTTTTGGCGTAAGGCCTGCGCCGTCTCCCGAGGCGCGAGCCGGGTCCGAGGTCTATTCCGCGGTGGTCGGCGCTCTCGAGCGTCAGGCTCGGGAAAACCACCTGGATGTCTCCGTCGATGAAACCAGGGGCAGGAAAGGACTGCGGGTCGCTGATATCCGTCTATCGCACAATCGGAAGCCGGTCGCTCGTTGGACGATTCGTGAGGTCCCCCGCCTCCTTCACGCCGCCATTATTATTGACGACCTTGGGGCCAATCTCGAGAAGCCGCACCAGTTGCTGGCCTTGCCGTATGCCCTTACCTTCTCGATTCTTCCGCATCTGAGCTCTTCCGCGGAAACGGCACGGGCAGCCCGGCACGCCGGACGCGAAGTAATGCTTCACCTGCCGATGGAGCCGATCCCGAGTCCTCACGCCCCGCCTGGGCCGGCGGATATCCGGGTGGGAATGAACCGCCTCGAGGTCGAACGCATCATCGACTCGGACTTGGCGTCCGTCCCGCAGGCGGCCGGCGTGAACAACCATATGGGCTCGCGCGCCACTGCCGATCCCCGCCTGATGGCAGCGGTAATGAGGTCGCTGGCCGGGCGACACCTCTTCTTCATCGACAGCCGGACGATCGCCTCGAGCGTCGCGTTTGACGCAGCCCGCCGGCAGGGCCTTCCGGCCTTTTATCGTTCGGTCTTCTTGGACGACACCCAGACTGTGCCCTACACGATCGGCCAGCTCCGCGAGTTTCGGCGAGTCCTCGAGGAACAGGGAGCGGCGCTGGCCATCGGTCACCCCTACCCGACCACCATCGCCGCGCTCGCCAGGTTTTTGCCGGCACTGGTCGGCGACGATGTCGAACTGGAGCCCGCCTCCCAGCTCCTCCTGCTTCCCGAAGTCGCCCACCTGAAGCCGCCCCCGCGCCGCTGACAGCGTGGCTCTTCCTCTCGAATCTCAAATCTCAAATTTGAGATGCTGCCGAGGCCCGCGCGCCGGGCGCAGACTTGACAGAGCCATCGAGTCTTCGGAGCCGGAAACATGGATACCATGGTAGAGTTCTAAGCCGGATATTTGATGACATCTCATTCGCGTCATATCATTGATTTCGCAAAGTACGCCAGTCGGGCCAGCGCGGCCCTCGTCGTTCTCTGGATAATGGCGTCCGTCGGCCTGCTGTGCGCGCAGTCTGACGCCACCGGAGCGCTAGGCGGAACCGTCACCAGCGCGAACCAACCCGTGCCGGGCGCAACAATCGTGCTCACCAACCACGCGACGAATCAGACTCTCACTATGATCTCGGGAGAGAACGGCAGCTATCGCTTCTCGTTGCTCGTCCCCGGGACGTACCGTGTGAGCTTCTCCGCACCCGGATTCAAGACCTCACTGGTCTCCTCAGTCACCGTGAGCGTTTCGGAAGCTCCCACGCTGGACGCAAGCCTTGAACCCGGCCACCCCCGCGAGAGGGTCGAGTGCAACTGCCGCCTGAGCTTATCGGCCTCGTCGACAGGTACTCTGGTGGATCACAAGACGATCACCGGTGTGCCGCTGACCACTCGAAACTTCGCCCAGGTTCTTTCGATGTCTTCGGGTACCGTCGCAGATGTGAATAACGC
>DATJAQ010000302.1:0-8744 GCA_035516075.1 Terriglobia bacterium
GACCCAGGCCGGGCTCGAGGCCGTTTCGAGCCGGACGGAAAGCGCGCGCACCGAGGCGGAGGAGATCGGCGCAGCGCTTCAAACAGCCCTCGCCCAATTCAGCGAGCAATCCCAGCAGGCGGCCCAGACCCAGTTCGCGAGCCTCGAAGTGAAACTGGCCGGACTCTTCGATCAGAACCTGAGCAAGTTTTCGGAGCAGATTGCCTCGCAGACCCAGGCCGGGCTCGAGGCCGTTTCGAGCCGGACGGAAAGCGCGCGCACCGAGGCCGAGGAGATCGGCGCAGCGCTTCAAACAACCCTCGCCCAGTTCAGCGAGCAAACCCGGGAGGCGACGGAAGCCCAGACTCAAGCCTTTGAAGACCGGCTAAACAAAATCGCCGAGCAGGTTCTCTCGCGGACGCAGGCGGGGGTGGAAGCGGTTTCGGGCCAGGTGGAAACCGCTCGCGCCCAGGCTGCGGAAATGAACGCCGCCCTCCAGGCCACCCTGGCCCGGTTCAGCGAGGAGGCCGGGACGACCACATTGAGCCAGACCCGGGCGATGGAAGAGAAACTGGCCGAGCTCTTGAAGCAGTATCTGGACAAGTTCTCCGAGCAGATCGCGTCCCAGGCACAGGCGGGGCTGGAGGCGGTGTCGAGAAGCTCCAACGGCAACCGCGCTCAGACGGAAGAGGGGCAGGCGGCGCTGGAGGCTGCCATGGACCGCTTCAGCCGGGAAGCTGAGGAGGCAGCCCGATGCCGGAGCCAAGCCTTCGAAAACCGCCTCAACCAGATGGCCGACCAACTCGCGCGAACGGAGGCTCGGCTTGAGACGGCTTCAAGCCGGGTAGAAGACGGCCGCCTCGAGCCGGAGGAGGCGAAACAGACCTTTGAAGCGGGCCTCGAACGCTTTGCCGCCAGGAGCCGGGAGGCGGCCCAAGCACAGACTCGGGCCTTCGAGGACAGGCTTTCAACCCTCTTCGACGAGAATCTGACGAAGTTCTCCGAGCAGCTCGCGGCCCAGGCGCAAACGGGCATGGACGCCGTGGCGAGCCGGTTGCAGGACACTCGCGCGCAGGCCGAAGCCATGAACTCGGCTCTGGAGCTGACCCTGACGCGGATTTCCGAAAAGAAGCGGGAGGCCGGTCAAGCCCAGACCGAGGCCTTTGCGGAGAACTTGAGCAAGATCGCCGAGCAGCTCGCAGCCAAATCGCAAGCTGGATTCGAGAGCCTTGCCAACGGACCGCAGGGCGCCCGGGCCCAGGCTGAAGCCATGAATTCTGCCATGGAATCGGCCCTGGCGCAGTTTGGCGAAAAGACGCGGGAGGCCGGTCAAGCCCAGGCCGAGGTCTTTGCGGAGAACTTGCGCAAGATCGCGGGGCAGATTATGACCCACTCTCAGAGTGGGCTCGAGAGCGTTTCGAAGCGGCTGGAAGGCGCTCGCATCCAGGCCGAAGCGATGAACTCCAGCTTGGAATCGACCCTGACGCAGTTTGGCGGAAAGATCGGGGAGGCCGCGCGAGCCCATACCGACACGTTCGAGTTGAGCCTGGGCAAGATCGCCGAGCGGATCGAGGCCAATACGCAGGCGGGGCTCCAAAGCATCGCAAACCAGGTGGCGGACACTCGCGTCCAAGCCGAAACCGTGAGCGCCGCCGTGGGCGCGGCCTTAACCCAGTTCACCCAAAAGACGCAGGACGCCACCCAAAACCAGACCACGTTATTCGAGCAGAGCCTGAGCAAGATCTGCCGGGACGTCATCGCCCAGACGCACCAGGAACTCGAAGGACTCACCCAGCGGGTCGAGAGTGCCCGCGCCCAGGCCGAGCAAACCAATTCGGCGGTTGAGGCGGCTCTGAAACGCCTCAAGCAGAAGGCAGACCTGGCCCAGCAGGGACGAACTGAGCCCGACGCAGCGTCCCACTCCGGCCGGATGGCCAACCCACTGGTGCGGTATGCCGCCCTGGGGCTGGGCGCCCTGGCGTTGATCGCCGGCGTTGCATGGCTTGGTGTGCTACTGAGCGGGGGACTGGGTCATTCCCGCTTGTATGAGGTGCCGGCAAGCTATCGGGGCTGGGTGCTGGTTAAGTACAAGAACCCGTCCTGCCCGCCGCTCGCGGGCAGCGGAATTTATTCGGTGGTTCAAGTGTCGCCCTCGGGCGATGCATGCACCTCAGATGAGCTGCCGGCCGGCATCCAGCACCGCAGGTTCGAGGCGGTGGAGGCCGGCGGAGCCCGGGTTGAGCTGCAGGATCTCAGTTGGGACTCGGGTTCTCAAGTCCGATTCCTGGGAGCCAGCGGCAGCGGAGAGTATGAACTGATCTTCGTGGGCTCGAATGAGGAACTCAAGAGGAACTGGGCTTCGATGCCGAAGCTCCCCGGAATCGAGGCAACCTTCAGTCCTCCGCCCGCCGCACCCCGCTCTCGCGCCGCGCAGGCCTCACGCAGCTCGAACTAACATCGCTCCCGTACGCGAGGAGCAGGCTTGGAGGAGCTTCCGCCGGGCAGGGGTCAAGACGACTTGACCAGAAAGATGGGCACTTCGGACTCGTGCCGCACGCGCGTGATGGTGGTGCCGTAAATCAAGTCCTGCAGCAGGCGGTGGCCGTGAGTGGTCATGGCAATCAGATCGCAGCCTTCCTCGCGCGCGGATTTTAGAATCTCGTCGGAGGGCTTGCCAAGGCCGTGCCGTGAGGCGACTGTAAATCCTTCGGCGCGCAGTTCGCTCTGCGTCTGCTCCAAATACCTCCGGTCCTCTTCCATCTCAGGCGAATCGGACAGGTTCAGGTTACTCTGCCATTGCGCCGCCCAGCCGGTGGAGACGTGAAGCAGCAGAAGCTCCGCCCCGGTGAGAGTCGCCAATTGCTTGACACGCGGCAGAAGCGCGGCGTCGGCTTTGCTATGGTCGAGGGCAACGAGGATCTTTTTGAACATGGATGAGCCTTCGGCTGTCAGCCTTCAGTCGTTAGTCCTCAGTCTTAGGCCGTCAGTTCTCAGTTTTCGTTTGCTCCCCGTTTTCCGCCCGCCGGCGGAGTCGCCTCGGACCGCCCATGCTCACCTAAGGCCACGAACTGAAAACTGAGAACTCAGAACACCTGGCTGACAAATTCCTAGACCAACAAAATCAGGAGATACGCGTTCAATCCCGCGATGAGCCAGGCTACGCTCCAGGAAAGAGCCCGCAGCCAGGCGCGATTTGTAAACTCGCCCATCCTGCGGCGGTCGCTGGTGAACTTCACCAGCGGAAACACGGCGAAAGAAAGCTGCAGACTCAGGACCACCTGGCTGAGGATCAGCAGCTTGGCTGTACCTTCCGAACCATAGAGGGCCACCGTGATGATCGCCGGGATGATCGCCAGCAGGCGCGTAATCAGCCGGCGCAGCCAGGGAGCGAGGCGAATGTTGAGGAACCCTTCCATCACAACCTGGCCGGCCAGCGTGCCGGTTAACGTGGAATTCTGGCCGGAGCAGAGCAGCGCGATCGCAAAGAGCAGGCTCGCCACGGGCGCCCCCAGCAGCGGCGCCAGGGTGTGATAGGCGTCCTGAATCTCGGCCATCCGGAACAGGCCATGGCGATAGAACGTCCCCGCCGCCATGATGAGGATGGCGGCGTTGATGAGGAAAGCGAAGTTCAGCGCCAGGAAGGAGTCGAGGAAGTTAAATCGCAACGCGGTGCGCAGGCCCCTGGGGGTGCGCTCAATGGCGCGCGTCTGCACGAGCGAGGAGTGGAGGTAGAGATTGTGGGGCATCACGGTGGCGCCCAGCATGCTGATCGCGATATAGAGCATGTCGCGATTACTGAACATTTCGGGCGCGGGCACGAGACCTCGCATAATGCCGGCGGCGTCGGGGCGCACCATCAGAATTTCCAGAAGGTAACAGATGCCGATGGTCGCGATGAGGGTGACCACCACCACTTCGAGGTAGCGGAATCCACGATGCTGCAGGTAGAGGATGGCGAGCACGTCGAGAGCCGTAAGGCAGACGCCGATCAGCAGCGGAATATGGAAAAGCAGGTTGAGAGCGATCGCTGAACCAATCACCTCGGCCAGGTCGCAGGCTGCGATGGCGACTTCGGCGAACACCCACAGCGCCAGGCCGGTGCCGCGAGAGTAACTCTCTCGGCAGGCCTGGGCCAGGTCGCGCCCCGTCACGATACCGAGACGGGCCGCCAGAGACTGCAGGAGGATGGCCATAAGGTTCGAGGCCATGAGCACGAAGATCAGTTTGTACGCGAACTCGGAGCCCCCGGCGATGTCTGTGGCCCAGTTGCCGGGATCCATGTAGCCGACGGCGATGAGGAAGCCCGGCCCCGAGAAGGCCACCAGCTTGCGCCAGAAACCGGCGCCCGGAGGGACAACGACGGTCCGGTGAACCTCCGGCAGGGACGGCGTCGCGCTGGCCGCTCCATAGGCTGTGGCGGGGTTACGGCTCATCAGGCTTAACGATGGCATAACGGGCCCGGCAGGCACAAGACGCCCCAATCCCATCCCAGCGAGTCGCACGACGGACGAAGTGGGCGCCGGACTGACTTTTTCCTGCCCGGCACGTCTAACTGCGCGGAACCGTTCGCTGAACGCCTGCGTAATTGAAGAGTGAGGGCCCGGAGGAAGAGCTTCGAGGGCGCGAGGCGAGCGATGACGAATAACCACAAGAAGAACGGCAGGCGGCGCCGGTGGCTGTGGATCGGCATCCTGGCAATCCTGGCGGTGACGGGCGCGGTGGGGCTGACGGCAGCGTTGCGGCCAAATCACAGCATTGACCCGACGAAAATCGCCAGCGTCGAGTGGGGCGACATCGCGAAGTCGGTGGTCGCCACGGGCAAGATTGAGCCCCTGGCGAAGGTGGAATTGAAGTCCAAAGCCAGTGGCATCGTGCAGAAGATCCTGGTGGACTATGGCGACCGCGTGAAAGTGGGCCAACTTTTGGTGGAGCTTGACAAGGAACAGCTTCGGGACCGGGTGAAAGAAGCGGAGGCCAACCTGGAGGCGGCGCGGGCCGCCGTAGAATCCGCCGAGGCCACCTTTGAACGCAACCAAGTGGACGCCCAGGGTCCGGACGTACCTTTTCTGAAAGCCACCGTGGAGCGCGACCGGAAGCTGGCGGCGGACGGCATAGTGGCCGCCGCGGCCCTGGACGACGCTGACAGGGCGTATCGCATGGCGCTCAACAAGCAGCTCTCCGCGCAGCGCAATGTGGCGGTGAGTAAGGCCGAGGTAGGGCGCGCCCAGGCCCAGGTGGCCCAGGCTCAGGCCTCGCTCGGAGGCTTTCGGGAGGATCTGGACAACTCGTCCATCACGAGCCCCATGGACGGCATCGTGCTTTCGCGCGATGTCGAAGTGGGCGACGCCGTGAGCTCCATACTGGTGCTCGGCTCCCAGGCCACCAACATCATGACGCTCGGCGATATGAGCACGGTGTACGTACTCGGCACCGTGGATCAGGCCGACATCGGAAACGTCTTTGATGGCCAGCGCGCGCGCATCACCGTGGAGTCATTCAAGGACCGGAAGTTCGAGGGCCGGGTGACCAAGATCTCTCCCATGGGTGTGGAGAAGGACAACGTGACCACGTTTGAAGTGCGCGTCTCCATCCAAAACCCCACCTTGGAACTCAAGGCCAATATGAGCGCCAACGCGGAGCTGATCGAACAGGAGAAACATCACGTGCTGCTGATTCCCGAGGCCGCGGTGCTCTACGACAAAGAGCGGCACACCTCCGTGCAGTTGCCGGATCCGAAGGCCGACACCGGCACGCGCAAGGTGGCGGTGCAGCTTGGGATTTCGAACGGCGTGAAGACCGAAGTGGCGTCGGGGTTGGCCGGAGGGCAGAAGGTCGTCTTGCAATAGGTACCGGCGGTCACGGCTCCGTTGTCAGTCAACGGACAAAGGAATACTCGGCGCGCGGGGCTGAGCGCCGGGACGTCCAGGCAGGAAGGGCACCGTGGTTCTGAAGGATCTTCTCCTCGATACGTTCAGAACGCTGTGGGCGCACAAGCTGCGGACGGCGCTTACCATGTTCGGCATTGCCTGGGGCATTGTCTCCATCACCTTGATGGTGGCGGCGGGCGAGGGCCTGCGCGTGGGCCAGTCGCGCGTAGCCAGGAACTTTTCGAAGGACGTGATGATCGTGTTCGCCGGCCGCACCAGCCTGCAGGCGGGCGGAGCGCGCGCGGGCCGCGCGGTGCACTGGGACGCGGGCGACTACCTTGCCGTCCAGGAGCAATCACCCTCCTGCCGTTACGTGCTGCCGGAGCTGGAGCGCAGCGCGACCCCGCTCCGCAGCCTTTACAACAGCGCTGCCCTCATCGTCACGGGTTCCCTGCCCCCTTTCGCAGACATTCGCTCCATCGACCTCGTCCAGGGTAACTTCTACGACGACGGCGACGTGGCCCAGGCGCGCCGCGTGGCGGTGCTGGGGAGCGAGGCCCGGAAGCAGCTTTTCGGCACGCGGCCCGCACTCGGTGAAACCGTCTGGATCGGCGGAATTCCGTTCACGGTGATTGGCCTCATGAAGCCCAAGGACCAGGACTCGAGCTATGACGGGTTCGACATCAACAAGGTCTATGTTCCGTTCACCGTCATGCTGCACGACTTTCCGAACAAGCCTCCCTCCCCTCCCGACTCCATCGACCAGCTTCTCGTCACTCCGCGATCGGTGGAGGCGCATGAGGAGTGCAAAACGCAAGTGCGGGCCGCGCTGGCGAGGATTCATCGCTTCGATCCTCACGATAAGGAAGCGGCCTCCATCTGGGACACCGTGCAGGAGGCGCAGGCATTCAGCAAGATGACGAACGGCATGAAGTATTTTCTCGGGGCTGTGGGCCTGGTGACGTTATTTCTCGGCGGCATCGGCGTGATGAACGTCATGCTGGTGTCGGTGCGCGAGCGGACCCGCGAGATCGGGGTGCGCAAGGCCGTGGGCGCCACCCGGCGCTCGATAGTGGGGCAGTTTTTCGTCGAGACCCTGATCATCGTATTTTTGAGCGGCGGAACCGGAATGGGCCTGGCCTACGGCTTGTGCGGCCTCGTGAACCTTATACCCATGCCGCCGTTCTTCGCGGGCCTGCTGCCCACTTGGCAATCGGGGCTGTTGTCGTGCTCCCTGCTCGGTACGGTGGCGGTGCTTTCGGCGCTGTATCCCGCGCGCCGGGCCGCCTCCGTCGATCCCATCGAGGCGTTGCGGTTTGAACCGGGAGGTTAGGCTGGCAGCCGCGAACGGGCGGCCGCAGAAGACCCCGACATATGATTACCGGAATGATCAGCGAAGCCTGGAACAGCCTGCGGCGGCAGCCCCTGCGCAGCTTCCTCACCATGCTGGGCATCGTGTGGGGCATCGTGGCCGTGACGCTGCTGATCGCTTACGGGCGGAGCTTCCGCGACGTTCTCATTTCGGCCTTCAGCGCCTTCGGCAAAGACGCGGTGATCTGCTGGCCGCAGACCACCAGCGAGCAGGCCGGCGGAGAGCGGGCCGGCCAAAAGGTGCAGTTCGAGCAGGAAGACGTGGAAATGGTTCGTGCCCGGGCCAGCCTGGTGCGTACGGTTTGCCTCGAGACAGTTCGCTGGCTGCCGATCAGCTATGGCGATCACCTGGCCAACACTGCCATTCGTGGCGTCTGTCCCGAATACGGCGAAATGCGCAACGAGGTGCCGAGCATCGGACGCTGGATCACACCCGAAGACCAGCTCGAACGCCGCCGGGTGGTGTTTCTGGGCTCAGAGCTGAGGAAGAAACTATTCGGAGGGCGTCCGGCCGTGGGTGAGACCGTGAAGATCGGCGGACTGCGCTTCACGGTGGTTGGCACCATGGACCGCAAGATGCAAATGAGCAATTACTTCACCAGCGATGACGAATGTGCGTGGATCCCCTACAGCGCCGCCGGCGAAGTCTGGAACAACCGCTACGGCAGCGTTCTGGTGTTTCAGCCGGTGTCTCCGGAGTTTGAGGCCCGGGCGATGCAGCAGGTGAGGGCGGCGGTGGCCGAACGCCAGCGCTTTTCGCCCACCGACAAGCAAGCCATCCAGATGTTCGGCCGCGAAGAGTTTCGTCCCGTCATCGACGGCATTACGATCGGGCTTGAAGTGCTGCTGAGTTTCATCGGCGTCCTGACGCTCGGGATCGGCGGCGTGGGCCTGATGAATATCATGCTGGTGTCGGTCGACGAGCGAGTTCGCGAAATTGGCCTGCGGCGGGCGCTGGGTGCGCGGCGCCGCCACATCGTGGCGCAGTTTCTCACCGAAGGCCTGGTGCTGACGATGCTCGGCGGTTTGCTGGGCATCGCGCTTTCATACGCGCTGGGCGCCGCCGTCGGCACCCTGCCGTTGCTCGGCCCGCTTTACGAGGACAGCACTGGAAAGGGCGACATTCATCTGGCGATCCCGCTGAGCACCCTGGCGCTTTCCACCGCCATTCTCATTATGGTGGGCGTGCTCAGCGGCCTGGCGCCAGCCCTTCGGGCCTCGCGTCTAGACCCTGTGGAAGCGCTGCGGTACGAATGAGGAGCGGAGACCCCGATGATCTTCGAAGTCGGAGAGTCGGCCATGGCGCCCGGAAGAGCTTCATTGGGCGAGCCTTTCGACCGGCTCAAGCCTGGTGAGCGGTTGTTCATTCGCCCCGCCATTCCGCGCCATGCGGAACATCACGAATACCAGGTGAAGTGCGTCACAGGTGGCCTGGCGGTGATCGACACGGTGCATACCAATCAACCGCTCAGCATTTCCGCCGCGGCCGTGGCCCACCTCCACACCTCCGGTGACCACAGCCCTCCC
>DATJAQ010000303.1:0-2598 GCA_035516075.1 Terriglobia bacterium
TACCACTTCGAGCGTCTTCAGATCGATCACCGCCACGTTGTTGTCCGGGCTACAGGCTACATAGGCGCGCGCGCCGCCCGGCTGCATCAGGATGCCAGCCGCTCCGTGGCCGACCTTGAGGCGTTTTACCTCGCGCCGCGAGGCGGCGTCGAACACCGCCAGATCCCCTCCGCCCAGAGACGAGACGAACACCCGTTTGCCGTCGAGCGTGAACTTCAAACGGTTCGCGCCTGGAACGTTCGCGTTCAGCGTGTCTGTTACCTTCTCGCTTGAAAGATCGATGATGGAAATGGTGCCGTCCTGGGCGTTCGCCACCCAGAGTTCTTTGCCGTTCGGAGCGACGTCAAAGCCTTCGGACCCCCGGCCCACCGCGATCACGGTCTGGTTCCAGTCGGGCGCTCCCGACCCGCCGCGCCGACCGGGCCCACCCCGCGCGTTTGGCGGAGGAGCGGGCCCGCCGGCGGGGCCGCGGCTTTTCTCGATGATGCTGACGGTGGCCGAGCTGACGTTCGAGGTGAAAATGCGACTAAGGTCCTCTGACACCAGAATCATGTGCGTGCGGTTCTGGCCCGTGCCGAGCACCCAATCGACTCTTTCCATTGCCGGATTGTAACGGCCGATCACTTTGTTGGCCTCGGCGGTGAAGTAGAGCTCGCCGCCGGCAAACGTGAGGCCGTGCGGGCCGTGCAGCACGCCGAGGTCGATGGGGGCGAGAGCCTGGCGCGCCACGAGATCGATCCTGGAGATGGTGTTGTAGGCTCCGAATCCGTAGTTCGAGATATAGGCCAGCTTCCCATCCGGCGAGGCCTCCACCTCGTGCGGGTCGGGCTCCGCCGGCGCCGTCCAGACCACTTTCAGGGTTGACGGGTCCACGACGTCCAGGGTGCTCGCCCGCTTGGCCAGCACCAGCAAGGCCGGCGACGGCGAGCTTTGCGCCGGAAGGGCCGGCGCGCCCAGACAAACAAGCAGCAAGGCCGATATCAATTTCAATCTCATAACACTCTCCTGCATCCCTCGCGCTCCATGGCGAGGTCGGGGTTCACGCCTGACGAGGGCGTTCTCAAGCGCGGCGGACCCGGCCGCGGACCTTGCTTCTGACCTCGAATCCGATGCTGGAGGCGGCCTCACCCAGTCGTCGGTCAAAGCAGACGAAGATTCTGCGTTGAGGGTGTCCGTGGCACCAGACAAGCGCGGCGGAGAGCTGAAACGCGTCAGCCGCGCGCACGTTGTGTTTCAGGAGTAGTCCTTCGGCTTCCTCGCGAACTGATTCGACCGGCAAGAGTTCCAGCCACGCCCGGCTGAGCGCCGAAAGCCGCGCCCTCGTCTGGCCGAAGGCTTCGTCGCTTAAAGCGCCCTCGCGCTTCAGGCGGGCCAGCGCGCCAAAAGCTTCGACCCTCGTGCCCCACCAGACGACCATCCGGTGGTAGCGGCGCGCCAGCAGCCTGGCGTCCGCGCTTTCGGTCTGCCGGCAGCACAAGGGGACCAGCGCACTGGTATCCCAGAATGCCGTCTCACCCGTCATCGCGCTCCGCCTCCAAGGCAGCGGCGAGGCGCTTGAGGGTTAAGCGAGGAGCCGGCATGCGCCAAAAGGCGGGTGACAGGGGGGCCTCGGGCAGACGCAGTTTGCCTTCTGCAACGAGGAGCAACTCTTCCGCTCCCGGCTCACCCACCCGCGAGAGGGGGATGATCTTCGCCACCGGGATCTTACGGTCGCGGATGAGCAACTCTTCGCCCTGGCGCACCTCGTTGAGGTACCGGCTCAGGCCGTCTTTTAGCGCTGCAATATTGACGCTCCGCACGGTTCGCTTCCCTCATGGCCATAATAGCCAAGTTGGTTAGGGACGTCAATCGGGCTTATCCGTCCCGGTCAGCGTTTGACCGCCCGCCGCCTTTCTGTTAGAACTCAGGCATGGCAACCTCCACCGCGCAAGTGCGTGAAATCATGGCTGCGGCGCGCCTGGAGCACGTCCGCTACGCCATTCGCGACGTGGCCGTGTTGGCCGAGGAAGTGGCGCGGCAGGGGCACGAAATCCTGCCGCTCAATATTGGCGATCCGCTCCAGTTCGATTTCGCCACGCCGCCCGCCCTGATCGAGGTGGTGGCGCGTGCCATGCGCGACGGCCACGGCGGCTACGCCCCCTCCGCGGGAATTCCGGAGGCGCTCGAGGCCATCCGCGGGGAAGCTCATCGCAAGGGCATTCGCAACGTGCAGAGCGCTTTCGTCACCCAGGGCGTCAGCGAGGCGGTGGACCTTTGCTTCGCCGCCCTGGTGAACCCGGGCGAGAACATCCTGACCCCGTGCCCCGAATATCCGCTTTACTGGGCGGTGCTGGCCAAGCTCGGGGCCGAGCTCAACGCCTACGCGCTTGACGAGGGCTCGGGCTGGGCGCCGGACCTCGACGACTTGCGCCGTCGCATCAATCCGCGCACGCGTGCCATCGTGGTGATCAACCCCAACAACCCCACCGGGGCGCTCTGCTCGCGGCGCACCCTTGAGGCGGTAGCCGAAGTCGCGCGCGAGCACAACCTGGTGGTGTTCGCCGACGAGATCTACGACAAGCTCACCCTCGAGGGCGAGCACGTGTCCTTAGCGGCCCT
>DATJAQ010000304.1:0-7563 GCA_035516075.1 Terriglobia bacterium
TAACCTGGTGCGGGAAGCAGCGCCGCGCGGGCCCAGCCTCTAACCGGCCGCTCGGTTGCCTTGACCGCAATTTGAACACTCCATAATACATCACGGACTTAGGTCAACCCGGGCGATTGAGTCATGGCCGGTTGAAGGATCGAGTGATCGGGTGATTGAGCGATTGGCTTGGTGCTGCATTGACTTGACGCCTTCCCGCAGGCTCTGCCTGGCGGTTGCCGCTGCCAGCCGATCGGCTCCGATCGATTGCCGGTCTTGAGCTCGTTGGCGCCGGTCCGACGAACCGACAACTGCCATTGCCCTTTTGAGCGTTTGCTGATTCTAAAGCACATAGTGGCTTCGTTCCGCGATTTTGGCCATTTTTTTTCCGGCACCGGGCCAGCACGGGGGGCAAGGTGCGCCGTAACCCTACGGCATGGCTTGGAAGCGGGCGGGTTTTGCTCTAACCTTCCTGTTATGAATAACATGCTGGGTTCATGGCAATAACTGGGTTACTTTTCAGTAAGATGCCGGGTTCCGTCCAATCCCGGTACAAGACATGCCATTTTCGACCCCGTGAAAACACCTTAACAGACTGTCTATCAATAAGATGCTGGAAAAAATCGCATAACTGTTTATTTTTCAGCAAGATGCTGGGTTCGACCCGCTTCCAAAAATGGAATATGTTTGTTTTCAATAACATGCTGGGTTCGTTCGTAATATTTTAAATTTTACCGAGGCCTCGGGACTTCATTTCCTTCGAGTCTCGGCACCGGAGCGCTGTTCTTAAGCGAGGACTTTGGCTTGGGCTGACCGAGCCCGCCGACCAACCTGGCCCGGCGGCGGGGTCGCTGCACCGCCGGTACCACCTTTGGATTGGCAGCAACCGCTGTAAGAACCGTCAGCCGTTTCGAGAGGGCATCGCTGAGATGAGTCGGTCTATTTTTTAGCATAGGGTAATGACGCTCTAATAATGGACCTTCGCGACCCGGCTGTCAAGAGGGCTCAAAGAATACTCAGGGCGCGCATCGCCGATCATCTAGAATGTCCATTCGGCGGATTTCAATGGTTTGCGTCTAAGCCCCTATGCGAATCCGAATGCGAATCCGATTCCGAAACCTCGCGGTAGCCTTACTCTCCACCTTCCTGCTGGCGGCAACTCTGCTGGCGGCAACCGCGCAATTGCCCGACACTCCTCCGGCACGCCAGTTCTCAGCCTGGCTGACGGCCTTCAACAGCGGCGATCGCGCGGCCATCCGGCAGTTTCTCGACAAAGACTATCCCTCCCACCCTGGGCCTCTTGACGGCCAGCTCGACTTCCGCGCGAGAACGGGCGGCTTCGACCTCAAAAAGGTCGAAGAGTCCACCTCCACGCGCCTTACGGGCCTGGTTAAGGAGCGCGGCTCCGACCAGTTCGCCCGCTTCGAGATCGAGGTGGAGCCTGCCGAGCCGCACCACGTCACCAAGCTCGATCTCGAGGCCGTTCCCACTCCGGCCGAGTTCGCGATCGGGCGCATGAGTGAAAAAGACGCGCTAGCGGCCCTGCGCGCAAAGCTCAACGCGGACTCGGCGGCGGGCAGCTTCGCCGGCGCCGTCCTGGTGGCTAAAGACGGCAAGCCTGTCTTCACCGGCGCCTACGGGCTCGCGGACCGGGAGCACAAGCTCCCGAACACCCTGGATACCCAGTTCCGGATCGGCTCCATGAACAAAATGTTCACAGCCGTAGCGGTTTTGCAGCTTGTCGAGGCGGGCAAGCTTCAGCTCAACGATCTGCTGATCAAGTACCTCCCCGACTACCCCAACAAAGACCTCGCCTCCAAGGTGACCATTCATCACCTGTTGACACACACCGGCGGCACGGGCGACTTCTTCGGGCCGGAGTTCGACGCTCATCGCCTGGAGTTGAAGACGCTTCAGGACTACGTCACCCTCTACGGGAAGCGCGGCCTGCTGTTCCAGCCGGGCAGCAAGTGGGAGTACAGCAATTACGGCTTCCTGCTGCTGGGCGTGGTGATTGAAAAGGCCAGCGGCCAGAACTACTACGACTACGTCCACGATCACGTCTACCAGCCGGCCGGCATGAATTCCACCGCGTCGCTGGCGGAAAGCGAGACGGTGCCCGGCCGCTCCATCGGTTACATGAGGGGCGACGGCGGCAAGTGGCAGCCGAACACCGATACCCTGCCTTATCGCGGCACGTCGGCGGGCGGCGGCTACTCCACGGTGGGAGACCTGCTGAGTTTCGCCAACGCTCTCGCCAACCACAAGCTGCTGGATGCGCACTACACGGAGTTGCTGACCACCGGCAAGGTGGCGACACCGCGGGGCGATAAATACGCCTACGGTTTCTCTGATAGCACGATGGGGGGAGTCCGCGCTTTTGGGCACGGCGGTGGCGCCCCAGGCATGAACGGCGATCTGGAGATTTATCCGCAGTCAGGCTACGTGGTGGCCGTGCTCGCGAACCTGGACCCGCCCGCCGCCCAGCGTATCTCCGACTTCATCGGCAATCGGCTGCCGGCGAAATGAGTGCGGTTCGGGACGACGATGGCAGAGGCGGCAGCCAGGCCACCGACTTTCCCACTTTCAAAGCCGTCAAGTTGCACTTCAACGAAAGCACAGCTTCCTTTTGACAGAGCGACGCCTCGCGGTGCTGAATCCTCTGGCCTGCGGGCTTCGTGGCGCCGCGTCTCTTTCCTCTTGCGCTTCGACAAGAGAGGGTGTATCTTGCTTGTAGAAGCGAAAGGGGAGTGAATGGCCGGCCCGCGCATTGACTTGCCGCAAGGCACTTTGGACCTTCTGATCCTCCGCACCCTGGCGCTCGGGCCGCAGCACGGCTGGGCCATCTCGGAGCGCATTCACCAGATTTCGAGCAAGGTCCTGCTGGTGCAGCAGGGATCGCTCTACCCGGCGCTGCATCGGCTCGAACGGCGAGGCTGGATCAAGGCGCGCTGGGGCGCGTCGGAGAACAATCGCCGCGCGAAGTTTTACGGCCTTACGGCGAGCGGGCGCAGGCAGCTTGAAGCCGAAGAGAGCGCCTGGCGCAAGCTCGCGGCCGCGGTGGCCCAGGTGCTGGAGACGGCGTAGGGAGGAAGACATGCTCAGCGACCTGTTCGTTCGTGTGCGGTCCCTGTTCCGCCGCAAAGCCGTCGAGGGCGAGCTGGATGACGAACTGCGGGAGCACTTCGAGCGCCAGGTGGAAAAGCACATCGCCTCCGGCCTGACGCCCGAGGAAGCGCGGCGCCGCACACGCCTGGAGTTCGGCGGGCTCGATCAGATTAAGGAAGAATGCCGTGACGCCCGCGGAGTGAGTTTCGTCGAGACGACGCTGCAGGACGTGCGCTTCGCCATCCGCTTGCTGCGCAAGACCCCGGCCATCACCGCCGTGGCACTGCTCTCGCTGGCGCTCGGCATCGGCGCCAACACCGCGATCTTCAGCCTGATCGACTCCGTGATGCTGCGCATGCTTCCGGTCCAGAAGCCTCAGGAACTGGTACAGGTCGTCTTTACTTCGCCTCCGCGTGCGAACTCGGTTGCGAACACCACCCCGGTGGCCACGGCGCGAAGTTCCTTCACCAATCCCCTGTGGGAGCAGATCCGCGACCGCCAGGACGTCTTCTCCGGGGTATTCGCCTGGTCGGACACTAGCTTCGATCTGGCGAACGGCGGCCAGGCGGAGAACATCTCGGGAATGTACGCGAGCGGAAGTTATTTCGCCACGTTGGGCGTGCGCCCGGCGCTCGGCCGGTTGATCGAGCCGTCGGATGATGTGCGCGGCTGCCCGGGCGCGGCCGTACTCGGCTACGGCTTCTGGCAGCGGCACTATGGCGGCGCCAATGACGCCGTCGGCCGCTCGATCCGGCTGGACGGCCACTCGTTCCCGATCATTGGCGTCACTCAGCCTGGCTTCCTCGGCACCGATGTCGGAGAGCGATTCAACGTAGCCGTCCCCATCTGCGCCGAAGCGACGCTGACCATCGGCGCCGAGGGCTCATTCCTTGATAATCGCTCGGCGTGGTGGCTGACGATCATAGGCCGGCTCAAACCGGGCATGAGCAGCCAGCAGGCCTCAGCGCGCTTGGCGGCTGTGGCGCCGCAAATCTTCGGTGCCAGTGTGCCCTCCAACTGGCCGCCCGCCGGACAGGAGAGCTTTCGGCACTCGGTTCTCAGCGCCCGGTCGGCGGCCACCGGGTTTTCGCCGCGCCTCCGGGCAAGATACGATCAGCCGCTTGAAATCGTCATGGCGGTGGTCGGACTCGTGCTGCTGATCGCCTGTGCCAACATCGCGAGCCTGATGCTCGCCAGGGCTTCGGCGCGGCGCAAAGAGATTGCGATGCGTTTCTCGCTGGGAGCCGCGCGCTCGCGAATCGTCAGGCAGATGCTCACCGAAAGCATCCTGCTTTCCGGCACCGGCGCGGCCCTCGGGGTGCTCTTCGCCCGGTGGAGTGAACCGCTCCTCGTTCGTCTCGTGTCCCGGCGCGAGTACCCCCTCGTCCTCGACCTCTCCACCGATGGCCGTGTGCTGGCCTTCACGGCCGGCATCGCTATCCTCACCGGCCTGCTGTTCGGCATCTGGCCCGCGCTCCGCGCCTCTCGCGTAGCGCCCCAGGACGCGTTGCGCGGCGGCCGGTCCGACGCGGGCTCCGTCGGCTCGCGATTCCGTTCGGGCCGCTGGATTGTCGCCCTGCAGGTTGCGCTCTCGCTCGTGCTACTTATCGGCACGGGGCTGTTCGTGCGCACCTTCACAAATCTGCTTTCGCTCGACCCGGGGTTTGACCGCAGCCGTGTGTTGGAAGTGAGCTTTCGAATTCACAACGCCGGCATCGCGCCCGACGCGCGCCTGCCCTTGTACACCGAAGTTCTGGATCGCTTGAAATCGCTCCCGGGAGTGGTTTCGGCGAGCCAGGTGTGGTTCCCCGCGTTTGCCGGAGCGGAGTGGAACGAAGACATCACGTTGGAGGGCTACCAGCCCCCTCCCGGCCAGGAACCTCTCGTCTGGTTCGATTGGATCACACCCGGCTACTTCAGTACGCTCCGCACACCGCTCCTTTCCGGGCGTATTTTTGACTCGCGCGATACTAAAGCATCGCCGCCGGTGGCAATCGTCAACGAAACCTTCGCCCGCCGCTTCTTCGCCAAAGGTAATCCCCTCGGTGGATACTTTCGCGTCCCCGGCGTCGATAGCCCTACCGCTGCAAAGCCAATTCAGATTGTGGGCGTGGTGCAGGATTCGAAGTTCGAGTCGCTCCGTGAGGAGACCCTTCCTTTCGCTTACGTGCCGCTCACGCAGATGACTTCCGTGCCGGAGGAGAGCACTTTCGAAATCCGCACCGCCGTTGACCCAGGCTCCCTCATCCCCGCCGTCGGCAGCGCCGTCGGGCGCATCAACAAATCCGCTTCCCTTCAGTTCACAACTCTGGACGAGCAGGTGGACGAGTCACTGCTGCAGGAGCGCCTGCTGGCCACGCTTTCGGGCTTTTTCGGCGTGCTCGCGCTCCTCCTAACGGCGATCGGCCTGTACGGGGTGATGGCCTACGTGGTCACGCAGCGTACGCACGAGATCGGCATTCGCATGGCGTTGGGCGCGCGGCGGGCATCTATACTGCGCCTGGTGATGCAGGATGTCGGCGTGCTACTCGCCGCCGGCATTGCGGCCGGACTACTGGGCGCGTGGTGGGTGGCACGCTTCGCGGAGCACCTTTTGTTCGGTGTGGCCGCTAACGACGCAAGGACGATGATGCTGGCGGCAGCGGCGCTGGTGGCCATCGCGCTGGTCGCAAGCTATCTGCCTGCCCGCCGCGCCATGCGCGTTGATCCGATGGTCGCTTTACGTTACGAATAGGCCGTGCTGGCTTCAGCACCGTCAGGCATACTCACCGGCGAGCCTCAATCTGCGCCCGAGCCCGCAAGAATGTCTGGGCAGGATTCGGCCTTCCGCAGTCCCTTCCGAGCCGCTACAATTGACATTTCCCAAGGGATAGGCTGGAATTGGACTGCGATGAGTAAGGATCATGATCCCTCCGTGGAGACGCTGGAAGCCGGGAACTCCGCCTCCATTGCGCGCGGTGATGGCGGCGGGGCCGCGCCAGGCGCCGAGGTCACGACGCTTTCCGGCGTCCCGATCAATCGGCTCTACACGCCAGACGATCTGGCCGAATTCGATTATCGACGCGATCTCGGCGATCCGGGCCAGTACCCCTACACCCGCGGCATCCACCGCACCATGTACCACGGGAAGCTGTGGACCATGCGGCAATTCTCGGGCTTCGGCAGCCCGGAAGACACCAACGCGCGCCTGCACTATTTGCTCAAGCAGGGCCAGACCGGGCTCTCCATCGCCTTCGATCTGCCCACGCTGATGGGCTACGACAGCGACCACCTGCTGGCCGAGGGTGAGGTGGGAAAATGCGGCGTGGCCATCTCGTCGCTCGCCGACATGGAAGTGCTGCTGCGCGGCCTGCCGCTGGAGCAGGTCACCACCTCCATGACCATCAATTCGCCCGCGGCCATCATCTGGGCTATGTACCTGGTGGTGGCGGAGAAGAACGGCGCCGACTGGAAGAAAATCTCGGGCACCACCCAGAACGACATCCTCAAGGAATACATCGCGCAGAAGGAATACATCTTCCCGCCCGAGCCTTCGATGCGGCTGGTGGTGGACACCATCACCTTCGGCGCGCGCGAGGTGCCGCGCTGGAATCCGATTTCGATCTCGGGCTATCACATTCGCGAGGCGGGATCGACGGCGGTGCAGGAACTGGCTTTCACGCTGCGTGACGGCATGGAATACGTGGAGTGGGTCGTGCGCGCCGGCATGGACGTGGACGAGTTCGCGCCCCGACTGAGCTTCTTCTTTAATGCCCACAACGACCTCTTCGAAGAGATTGCGAAGTACCGCGCGGCGCGCAAAGTGTGGGCGCGCGTGATGCGCGAGCGCTACGGCGCCCGGAATCCGCGCTCCTGGCACTGCCGTTTCCATACTCAGACGGCGGGGTGCTCGCTGACGGCGCAGCAGCCGTACAATAACGTGATCCGCACCACCCTTCAAGCACTGGCCGGGGTGCTGGGCGGCACGCAAAGCCTGCACACCAATTCGCTCGACGAGGCCTGGGCGCTGCCCACCGAGTCGGCCGTCACGCTGGCCCTGCGCACCCAGCAGGTGATCGCGCACGAAAGCGGCGTGCCCAATGCCGTCGATCCGCTGGCCGGGTCCTATTTCGTGGAGAAGCTCACGCTCGATACCGAACGCGCCTGCTGGGATTACATCGAGCGCATCGACGCCCTGGGCGGCATGGTGGCGGCGGTGGAAAAGGGCTTCCCCCAGCGCGAGATCCACGAGGCGGCCTATACCTACCAGCAACAGCTCGAACGCAAGGAAAAGATCATCGTGGGCGTCAACGATTTCGTGAACGAAGAGAAGCGCCCCATCGACATCCTGGTGATCGACGGAGCGGTTGCCCATCGCCAGAGCGAGAAGCTGGCGGAACTTCGCAAGACGCGCGACAATGCACGCGCCAAATCGACTCTGGAAGCGCTCGGCAGCGCGGCGGGCACGGATGAGAATCTGATGCCTTACATTCTGGA
>DATJAQ010000305.1:0-13382 GCA_035516075.1 Terriglobia bacterium
CGCGCCCAAACGGCCCTTCGATCCCATACGCTTCGCGCGCTGGCGGGCCTACAAGGACTACGGCGAAGGCCTGCCCGGCGATCTTTACGTCCACTCGCTCACCGGCATCCACACCGTGCTCGGCGTCGAGGCGCCGCCCGAACGCGCGCAGTCCACCGGCGGCCTGTTCCAGTGGAAAGACGGTCGCGACTTTCCCGATCTCCACACCACGTTTTACGACTACCCCAACTTCCGCGTGGCGGTTCTGATGACTTCAAATACCGAGGAGCCCGAGGTGACCCGCTTTCTTGGCACCCGCGGCATTATCGAATTCTTCGGCGAGGGCGAGCGCGTCAGCCTCACGCACCAGGACGGCAAGGACCACGATCCGTGCTACTACACCTTCAGCTATCCCGCCAAAATGCGCGAGGCTTACGCGAAGGAATGGCACGAGAAGAATGATCCGGCACTGGGCGCGTCCAGGCTAGCCGGAAGCGAGACGTACCAATACCCGCCGGGCTACAGCGAATTCCGCGATCACTTGTGGCACTTCTTCCAGTCGGTGAGGACGCGCCAGCCGTCCGTGGAGGACGCCGTCTTCGGCAACGGCACCGCCATCGGCTGCCACATGGCCAACTACGCTTACTTCCAGAAAACTGCCGCGTTGTGGGACGCGGGGAAGAAGAGGATTACGGGTTAGTTGAGCCGGCAGTCGCCAGGTATTTTTCCTGGAGAATCTTCCGATGATGGAGTTCGTGTCCCGCGATTACGTAAGCGACGGCGCGCACCGAGATCTCCTTCTGGTTGGCGGTGCCGCGGCGCGTCCAGGCTTCGGGGTTGAAGCTGCGGAAGAGCAGAAGGGTCGCCCGGCGGACGGCGGCGAATTCCTCCAGCAGCCCCGCCAGCGTGCGGCCGCCGAACCCACCGGCGCGCACGTAATCGTCCTGCTCGAAACCCGCCATCGGCGTCGGGTCTCCGCGCGCGATGCGCAGGGCGCGATAGGCGAAGATGCGCTCGGTATCGACGAGGTGGCCGACAACCTCCTTCACGCTCCATTTCTCCGGTGCGTAGCGGTGGTCGGCCTGCTCTCCGGTGATACCGCCTAGCAGCGCCACCGTCTCTGCGATCTGCCGCTCCAGCGCCGCCACAACGTCGTCCCCGGCCACCAGCGCAATGTACTGGCCGTAAGACGGTGCGTATTCGGACGCATCGGGTGCGGTGATGGCAGCGGTCTGTGGGCTCATGATGGTGTCCAGTATCCCATTCGCGCCGCCGGGGATTCAAGAGCGCCGGCGGGCCTTGGGGCTGCGGCCTCGCTCACGCCTGCCCGGGCGACGGGGCCTGGCGAAGCTGAGCCAGCTCCCGCGTGATCTGATCGAGCCGGGCCATCACTTCGCCGTGGCGGGCCTCGTCCGGTGCGGGTTTCTTGCTGGTGAAAGAGACAATTCCCGTCGGCTCCAGCACCGCCTCGTCGATTTCGTCGAGCGAGCCGAAGCCCTGCCGGTGCGCCGCGGCCTCAAGCTCGGCGCGGGTGAGCAGCTCTTTCTTGAGATGCCGCGCCTGGATTTTGCCCTTGTCCACCAGCACGTCGCTCGCGCCTTCCACCACACGCTCGAGCTTCTTGTGGCTGTAAAGAAATCGCACCACCACGTAGTTGAGGGCAAGCAGCGTGGACGCGCCCAGAATGCCTCCGGTCACCGAATTGTCGTCGCCGATGATGGCGTTTTGCACCGTGTTCGACAGCGTCAGGAGCACCACCAGGTCAAACGGGTTGAGCTGCGCCAGCTCGCGCTTGCCGGCCAGCCGCAAGCCGACCACCAGGAAGATGTAAATCGCCACCGGCCGCAGGATTTTCTCGGCCAACGGCAGCCCGAGCACAAACATGTCGCTCCACATTCTTGTGTGCATGGATCGCTCCTCCTCGCGTCTCGCGTCGTCCTCGCCGCGGCGTGCCCCTCGGCACTCGAGAGCTCTCGAGCCAGTCCAGGCCCGCAGCTGTCGGCGTTTGAGATGTCGTCCTTTCCTTTTTTTTTGAGCTCGACAATCTCAACCCAGCCCCCCGCAGGCACTCAAGGGGAACTGGCGAACCGCGGGTTCACCTCGGCGCCCGACCGGAGTTGGTCTGTGCCGCGCGTCGCCACTTCGTCTTCTTCCTTCAAGTCGCCGAAAACCTCGATCCGGTTGCCGGAAACGGCTCCGGTTTTCACGTCCACCCATTCCGCGTGACCGTCGCGGATGCGAATCACGAAGCTGCGCTCCAAATCGGTGGCTACGGCGGAGGCGGGAACGAACAGGGTGGCGTAAGCGCGACGCACGGGCCACTCCACTTCGCAGAACGTGCCGGGATCGAGTTCAGCATGAGGGTCCGTCACGTCCAATTCCACCGGCATGGTGCGCGTTTTCACATCCACGGCGTGCGAGATTCTGGCGATCGGAGCCCTGAAGACTTTTCCGGGAAACGATGGCACCGTGAAATTTACCTCCATCCCTTCAGGGATTCCCGCCGCGTCGTACTCGGGAACTGGGACCACGAGACGATGGCGCGTGACGGTTTGGATTTGAACGATCGGCGTCATCGCGCCGGATCCGCCCTGCGGACCGACCAGCGCGCCGGGGTGAACATACCGGGTGGTGACTTGCCCATCAAACGGAGCGGTAATGTTCAGGTAGGCTTGAAGCTGGGCGATGGAATCTGAGGCCGCCCGGGCCGCCTGGGCGGTTTTCTCCGCTGCCGAGACGGTCGCTTGGTCCGACTGGGCCGTCTTCTGCGCCACCTCAAGATCGTTCGGCGCCACCACGCCTGGCGTTTTCGCCGCCCCTCTCATCCGCTGATAAGTTGCCTGGTCGGCCGACAGCTTGGCCTGCGCCGCAGCCAGTTGTGACTCTGCGCTCTCAAACTTGGATTCCGCTTCGGCCCGTTGTGCTACCAGCTCCGGCGCCTCGAGTTGCGCGATCGGTTCCCCGTCTTTCACCCGCGATCCGCGGTCCACTTTGATCCACTTCAAAAAGCCGGTCACCTTGGGATAAACCTCCACCACCTCGTAAGGCGTCAATTGCGCGGGCAGGCGGACGGTGGCGCTAAGCTTCTGTGAAATTACCCGGGTTACTTCCACCTCAGGGAGCGCTCGAGGCTGCCCCGAAACCGCACCACTCCGCTCGGCGCCGTTTGACGTACGGCTGCAAGAACCGGAAATCACACAAACTGCCAGCAGAGCGCCCAGGGCTAAAGCTGCCTTCGAGTTCATAGGTTCTCCTTCCACGCCCGTTCGTGCTCGCCGCTCATCGGCCCGCGTGGCGGCTGTGCGGATCATCCGGGTCAAGCGATGGCGACACGTTGCTGGCACCCGCCTGAACCAGCGAGAAGATGAACGGCAGCACGGTCAGGTTGACCACTGTGGCGGCCAGAAGGCCGCCAATCACCGCTCGCCCCAGGGGCGCCGTCGCCTCGGCGCCTTCGCCCAGGGCGAGCGCGATGGGAAACATGCCAGCGATCATGGCGAGGCTGGTCATGAGGATCGGCCGCATTCGCGTCTTGACGCCGTGGATCGCGGCGGCGGCAGCGCTCGCTCCTTCCCGGCGATACTGGTCCGCGAAGGTCACCAGCAGGATGGCATTCGCCGTCGCCACGCCGATGGCCATGATCGCGCCCATGAACGACTCGAGGTTCAGCGTCGTCTGCGTGATGAGCAGCATCAGAATCACGCCGCAAATCACCGCCGGGCCGATCGTTAGCACCACCAGGGATAGGCGCATCGACTCGAAGTTGGCGGCCAGCAGGAGGAAGATCACCCCCACCGCCAGCACCAGCCCGGTTCCGAGGTTGGTAAAGGTCTCTCGCATCGCAGCGATTTGGCCGCGCACCTGTACGGTAACGCCCCGCGGCGGCGTTCCGGCTTGCCGGATGGCTTCGTCGATCCTGCTCGCCACCCGGCCCAGGTCTTTGCCGGCCGTGTTGGCCGAAAGACTCAACATCCACTGGCCGTTGGCGCGGTCGTATTCGCCAACCACCGTGCCATCCGTAACGCTCGCCAGGTCTCCGATGAGCGGATGCTGCGCGTCCCCGGGCATCACGGGAACGCTCTGAACGTCTTCAAGCGTCGTGATGCGGGGCTGGGGATATTGCACTTGCACCTGGTATCCCACCCCTGTTTTCGGGTCGGCCCAGTAGACAGGAGTAGTGAATCGGCTGGAATACGTGGCCTCGGACAGCGATCGGGCCACTTGCGCCGTCGTGACGCCGAGTTGGCCGGCCATTTCGCGGTTCACTCGCACGTTGATGCTCGGATAGTCCAGCGGCTGCTCAATGCGCAGATCGCGCAGGGCCGGCACCTTGCCCATTTGGTCGCGCAATTTCCCGGTGTAGGCTCGGGTCGCGGCGAAGTCCGGGCCCATGACAGCTACTTCCACCGCAGTGGGCGCCCCCAGGTTCATAATCTGGCTCACGATGTCCCCGGGCTCGAACGAGAAAGCACATCCAGGGAATTTGGGCGGCAGAATCTGCCGCAGCTTCTCCTCGAAAGCGTCCACGTCGATGCCGGCCTGGGACCGCAGCGCGACGTTCATCACCGCCTCCTGCGACCCGCTGGTCCACAAGAAGACTGTATTGATGGGGTAGCTTGCGCCTTGAGTCCCGACGTAACCCAGGCTGATGTCCACGTTGCCGGCGCCGGCCGCTGCCTGGATGTTGCCGAGAACGTCCGTTACCAGGCGGGCTGTGTCCTCGGCACGCGTTCCCGTGGGCGCGTCGAACCGAAGCCGGAATTGGCCGCCCGCAGCGCTCGGGAACAGCTCCCGGCCGACTCGCGGCCCGAGCACGAGAATGATGGCCGCCGCTCCCAGGACGTACGCTGCCACCACCGCGATGCGGAACGGCGCCAGGCGTTCGAGGACGGCGCCCCACCTTTCCCGCAATCGTTCAAACATCCCTTTTTGCCGCTCTGCTGAGGTTTGGTCCGGTTGCTCCCGCAGAATCCAGGTGGACATCACGGGCACCAGGGAACCCGAAAGGAAATAGGAAGCCGCCATCGCAAACCCTACGGCCAGGGTAAGTGGCACGAACAGCGCCCGGGTGACGCCCGTCATGAAGAGCGAGGGCACAAAGACGGCCAGCACTGAAAGCATGGCCAGCAGGCGCGGGGCCACCACTTCCTTGCTCGCGTCCAGCACCGCGCGCGCTCGCGGTACGCCTGTCGCGAGATGGGTATGGATGTTCTCGATCACCACGGTACCTTCATCCACCAGGACGCCCACCGCCAGGGCGAGGCCGCCGAGGGTCATGATGTTGATCGTCTGCCCCGCTGCCCACAGCGCCACCACCGCGGTGAGCAGCGCAAACGGGATGGTGATCACCACGATCAGCGAACTCCGCCAATCACCCAGAAACAACAGCACCATCAGCCCCGTGAGCAGCGCTCCAAACAGCCCTTCGCGCGCCACCGAGAGCAGGGCGCTCTTCACGTGGCCCGACTGGTCGAATTCGTAAGCGATGTCGATGTCCGAGGGGACTAGGGTACGGAAGCGGGCCAGGTTTTGCTTCACCTCGCTGACCACCGCGAGCGTGGAGGCGTCGGGACGCTTGGTCACCGGGATGTAGACCGCCCGTCGTCCGTTCACCAGCGCGTAACCGGTGGGAATATCCGAACTGTCCGCCACCGTTGCCAGATCGCGCAGGTAAACGGCGGGGCCGGCGCCGGCGTGGATGGGCACGTCCAGGAGCGCCCGAATATCGGGGGTGACGGAATCGCTCGACACGATGCGCAGCAGGCTTCCCGAGCGCACGTTGCCGGCCGGCATGAGGATGTTGCCGGAGTTGATCGCCTGCACCACCTCGTCGGGTGAGAGATTGTAGGAGCGCAGACGATCCGGATTGACCGTGATCACAATCGTGCGCTGGTTGCCCCCGAAGGGGGGCGGCGCCGACACGCCGGGAAGCGTAGCGAAGACCGGCCGGATTCGATTGAGCGCCTGGTCCTGAATGTCGCCGATCGTGCGCGTCGGGCTGGAGAAGACCAGATACCCCACGGGCACCGTGCCCGCGTCGAAGCGAATGACGAAAGGGCTCACCGTGCCGTACGGCATAAAGGCGTGGGCCCGGTTCACGTAGGAGATAGTCTGCGCCAGGGCCTGGCTCATGTCCGTGCCGGGGTGAAAGGTGAGCTTCAGCAGGCCGTTGCCCTGGATTGACTTGTCCTCCACGCTCTCGATCCCATTGATGTAGAGAAAGTGGTACTCGTAGTAGAACACCAGGTAGCCTTCCATCTGCGCCGGGCTCATGCCGCCGTAAGGCTGGGCGACGTAAATCACGGGGAGGTTCAGATTCGGAAAGATGTCGGTGCGCATCCGCAGGAGTGCCAGGATCGAGCAGAGTGCCACGGCGATCACCACCATCACCACCGTGATCGGCCTGCGCAACGCGGCGTGAATCAGCCCCATAACCCATTCACCTCATCGACTTCCCCAGGAGCGCACCGGCTGCGAACCGGGCGTCTGCATCACCGACCGCTCAAGAGCTGCACGAAGGGCTGCAGGCTGCCCTGCGCCTCCGCCACACCCTCCAGGCCACGCCACACGTTGAGCCGCGCCAACGCGTCGTCAATCTCCGCCTGCACCAGCAACCCTTCGGATTCGGCCACTTCCACCACCGTGGCCAATCCCGCTTGATATCGCGCGCGGGCCTGGATTTCGCTGGCGCGGGCCGCCTCGAGCTCGATGGGCGTGTTCTGCGCGATGCGTCTCGCCCCGTCAAGCGTGGCCTGCGCCTGCTGGACCTGCTCCGACAAATCCTGCAGGGTCTGGTCGTAATGGGCCTCCTGCGCCCTTTGGTCCGCGGCGGCGATCTTCTTTTCGGCGCGGATCGAAAAGTAGTCGAACAGCGGGAACGTCACGATGATGCCGGCGGCGTAGTTCATACGTTCCAGGCCGAGACCGTTCAGCCCGCCCGCGTCCGTGCCATCAAGGTTCGCGCCGCTGCCCCGGCCCGAGAGGGCCGCCTCGGTGAAAATGCGCGGGACGTACGAACGCTCCAGGGCGAACTCTTGAGCCTTGACCTCGTCCACCTGGGCCTGCTGAGCGGTGGCGGCGGGGTGGGCGCTCACGGGTAGCGCGGCCAGGCTCGCTTCGGGAGGCGGCCCCAGCAGCGATCCGGCATCGATTTCGACGCTTGTCCCGGGAAGGCCGAGAATATCCACAAAGGCGGCGCGGCCGACGTTTTCGGAGGTCTCGGCCTGAATCAATTGGGTCCTGGCAACCGCCAGCTCAGCATCGGCGCGAGAAGCGTCAGCCCCGGGCCGAAGTTGGTTATCCACCAGCACGCGAACCGACTGGTCGAACACGTCCCAGCGCCTCAGATTGGCCTGGGCCGCGCGCGTCACCTGCTCGGCCGCCAGCAGCGAAAAGAACGCCCCGGCCGAGGCCCCGGCCACGTCCAGCCGGGTGAGGTCCGCCTGCGATCTGGCGGCTCGCTCGCCGGCGCGCGCCACGTTCACCGTCGCCCGCCGGTAGCCGAAGTCGAACGGCTCCCACGAGAGCAACACGCCGGCGGCGCTGCCCCACGCGCTGCGGTTCGAGGTGTTGGCGAGAACCGGCCCCGAAATGGGTGGAACGACCGACTGCGGGAGCAGTTGGCCGAAAATATTGTTGAAGCTGGCGCGATTGGACTGCCAGAGCGTGTTCGCGCTGGGCAGATAACTTGTCTGCGCCAGACCCACGCCGCCGTGCGCGGCTTGAGTCTGTTCCAGAGCCGCCCGAACCGATGGATAGTGGTCCATGGCGTAGCCGATCGCCCGTTCCAGCGTGAACACCTGTGGCGCCGGAGGGGTCGTTTGCGCCGCAGCGAGTCGGCCTGAAAGCACAACCAGGAACAAGATATGGCCGATCGTCAGCGGGTTTCGTCGAAACTGCATGCTTCCTTCCTCCTGACCGGGCGGAGCCGCGCCGTCTGCCGTACGCTCCGCAGTGGCTTTCTATTCGGACCCGAACATTTCCCCAAACAGCTCACGCACCCGTCTTCGCGCCGTTCCCAGCGCCTTGCGACCGAGCGGCGTGGCCCGGTAGAGGCGACGGGAGCGCTTCCCTGAGCGCTGCTCAAACGACCGCAGGTACCCCTTGCGCTCGAGGCCGTGAAGCACCGGGTACAACGTTCCCGCGCTGAGCTTGTAGCCATGGCGCGCCAGCTCCTCCGCGATCCACAGGCCGTAAACCGGCCCTTCGGCGGCATGGTGCAGGATATGGAGGCGAATGAGGCCCGAGTAGAGTTCCCGGTCATCCATAACGATACCCGACATCGCATTACGATATCGAACGGCAGTATATCCCCCATCAGCGCCTGCCTGTCAACAGAAAACCTCTGGCGCTGCCCGGCACGCGCGCCGCAATATCGCGACCAGGGCCCGGCCCGGAGCTTCACAACGCCCTCAGCAGCCCGCCAACGAGTCGCCGAATGAGGCTATCGGATTCGAAGCTTATCGCCCAGCGCGGCGCCCCGCGCCCGAGCCCCCTGGCCGCGAACCTTGCTCCGTTGGCCCCCCGGAACAGTTCGCGTGCCGCGAAGATTCCTTTCGCCTTCGTCACAAACTCGCGTCGCAAGCTGAACTGAACCCCGTGCGCTCTGTGGCCGGCAAAGACAAAACGCAGAGGGCACCGAGAACACTCGGTGACCTCAGTGTTGAGGCTTGGGAAGCACGAGGCCGCTGAGATGAGAACATGAGCTGCCGCCCGCTGGGCGCGTTGCCCACCGACGCGATGACCACCAGGAATAAAGGTGCCGCTCAGCTGCACGCTTGGGCCCCTATTTGTCGTGAAGTCCGCACCCGCATACTCCAGAATTAAGCGGAGGTGGCCATGCTCAAAGCTCATCTCTCTTCGCGAGGACAATTGGCTCTTCCCAAGGCGGTTCGTCAGCAGTTGGGGTTACAAGAGGGCGCCAGCCTGACCGTGAGGGTTGAAGGCGACGAGGTGATCCTGCGCAAAGCGTTGGCCGGGAGCTGGAAGGGGTGGAAAGGCCGTTCGAAGGGGTCTGACATCTTGGGAGATTTGGCCCGCAGCCTGCGGAAGAAGCCGGCCAATGACTGCAGGCTTGCTTGACTCCGCGGTGATGATCGCCTGGCTTCAGGGCGAAAAGGCCGCACTAACTTCCCTTCGGCCACTCATAGGTGCATGCCTTTACGGCACAGTAATTCTCGTCCACGTCCGGCTCCAGCAGCAGTCTAGGCAAACTCACGAGTGGATCGAATTTCAGCGACGAGAATGGCAGGGAGGTGGCGAAGGGTCGCCGGTAGGGGTCGAAAACGGGTCAGTTGGGGTCTTTCGGGTTCTCGGGATAGGCGAAATGGCACCCTCCGTGGCCGGTGGGATCATCTCGCCGGGGATGGGCAATTGCTCGCGACCCGATGGGAGTGGGAGTCACGCACGTACGCGCGGCGGTGCGGCGCTCAGCGTCTTCTTGTGAACGAGGGAAACAACCGTTCGCCCCGACCGGCGTTGTCGCTTTTTTGCGGCGGCAAGAATGGCTTTCACGTCGAAGGCGTGCTTAGCAGCCTGCTCCTCACGATGACCCCGCACTTCATCCACGATGTAATCATCGGCCATGGCCTACTCTCCTAAAACAGTTCCTCCGGCGTGCACATCACTGGTGGCTCCCAATCGTACTGCCAGCAGATATTCGCTACGGCTCTCACAATGACGGCATTCGCGATATGCGCGCAATTCCACGTTAACAGGAAATCCATGCCATGGACAGCCGCAATGGCAATATGCGCCGCGTCGGTCGCGGCTTTCCGGGGAATGATGCGGGAATCGAGGATCGCCGGCGCCAGATGCCCGACTTCCGGCGTGATGTCGAGCATGGCAAAGTCCCGCACGACCAGCAATCTTGCGCGCGCTGCCTCAGAGTCTCCTGCACCGGCCTCATCAACAACCAACTGCGAGACGTAAATCTCAAACGCGCTCCTTCGTTTTTCCCACCATTCCTTAGTCACTTGCTGGTGGCCGGCAATGGTCAAATCCCGGCTGGGCCTCGAGGTGAGATAGCTGGGAATCGTCGTTTCCATGTAAAGTCTCTGCTTCATCGTGATGCATGCCGCCTCTCATCCAGTTTAGCCTCGCTTAGGTCTAGCCTAACCTGGATGAGCCCCGAGGGGCGACGACTTAAAAAGACGACGTGGTCGACGCCCGCGGAACGGCTTGCTGTCCATGCCCGCAGGATAGGCGAGCCCACGACTGGATCGGATTTCAGCGACGAGAGTGGCAGGGAGGTGGCGAAGGGTCGCCGGCATGGGTCGAAAACGGTTCAGTTGGGATCTTTTGGGGTTCTCGGGATCGGCAAAATGGCACCCTGCGTGGCCGGCGGGAGCACCCGGAAGCGCGAATCTGATTTCCCGTTGCGGTCGGAGGCGGTCGCGTATAGATGGCTTCCGGAAGAGGTCCTTCCGGCCCTTGTGGGGAGCGCCTCGGGCGAGTATCCTGATTTCCGTGTCTAACCCTTTGGGTGACCTCCCTGGGAGATTTCCGCGAAGCCGCACGCTTCGCAGGAATTCTGTTTTACCCCATGTTTCGGGGGTCCCCAAATGGTCTATTCAGATCGCCTTGCCGTTAAGCGGGTTCAGCCGTGCATAATCTGGGTGTAAATAACGCCTGATCATCGTAGGCTCGCCTCCTTTCCGTTTACGTGGGTGCGCCGCTTGATACTGCTCGGGGCCGGGCTGGCCGGCGCAGATCTTTGTTTTCAGGTCGGCACCTATGAAGCTCGACGATTCACCTGATCCGGTCGATTTCCAGCATCGAGCGGTCTCCCAGGAAGTAAAACCTCCAGCTTGAGCAAGGCCAGCCTTGCCATTGCCGATTTGAAGATTGCCGATTGACGATTGAGAGCTGCGGGCGCTGCTTCAATTCCTTAAGCGCCGCGTCCGAACAGATTAAGGGCCGGCTGGCGCATCAGACCTTTCTTTTCGGGTCTGCGCCTACGAGGCTCGACGATTCACCCGATCCGGTCCATTTCCAGCATCGAGCGGCCTCCCAAGAAGTAGAACCTCCAGCTTGACGAAGGCCAGTCTCGCGATTGCCGATTTCAAGATTGCCGATTTACGTTGAGTCCCGAGCCGCCGACCCAAAAGAACTGGGTCCCGGCCAGCCCGCCTTTTCCCGGGCCTTTTGGCCGCCCCCAGCGGTAATTGCCCGATGCCGTGCCCCACAGGCGGGTCCCGTGCGGCCATGTGCGCACTAGCTGCTGGCTTTGCCGCCAATGGCATGGTAAAAGTAGATCATGAAGACGATCCATGCAGTCTATGAAAGCGGCGTGTTCCGACCGCTCGAAACGGTGGACCTGCCAGAGCGCACCGAGGTGGAATTTGAGCCACGCCTGGCTGAGCAAACGCAAGATCGCAACCGCCAACTGGACGGGATTTACGCCATTTTGGGCGAGCGCTACCAATCAGGCGAATCCGACGTGGCTGCCCGCCATGATGAGCACCAGCCATGACTGTGTTTCTGGACACGGTGGGTCTGTTGGCCGTCTGGGACGAAAGCGACCAATGGCACCCCGCGGCGCAAGTGTGTTTTTCGGAACTGTTGGGCTGCCGGGCGGATTTGGTCACCAGCAGCTTCGTCTTGCTCGAATGTGGCAACGCCGCTGCCCGCAGACCCTACCGTTCCGCAGTCAGCCGATTGCGCAAGCAGATGGAGCCCGGGCATCATCTTATCGTGCCAACCCTGGAAGATTGGCAGACCGCGTGGCTGGCCTTCGAGCGTGGTGTGGCTGATAACGCCGGCATCGTGGACCACGTCTCGTTCACCATCATGCGGCGCATGGGAATAGCCAAAGCATTTACCAACGACGCGCACTTCCGGGCGGCCGGATTTGAGACGCTTTTTTTGAGACGGGTATGAGCACGTACGCAACACCTGATGCCTGCCCATCGACCGCCGGTATTTGCTCAGATCTTTCGCCGGCTGGCGCCAGCCAGCCGGCCGTTCGTCCCGAGAGGCACGATACCTGCGCACTGTTGGCACGTGTGGATTCCCCGTCTGCACGGAGGTGTCCACCGCCAGCTTGGCACGACCGAACAACCGGCGAAAGAACTTCTAAAATTACCCTGCCTTGCCTCTTGACAGCGATTGCCAGGCGTCGTATATTATTAGTCGATCAACTACTGCGCCATTATCACCACCCGCCGCTGCCTAGGGCCGGGTGGGGAGGCTTGTATGCCCCTGCGACGTTCGCCCGTGATCACTCCCGCCTCCTTGGCTGCCCGCCGGGCCAACGCCCTCAAATCCACCGGCCCGCGCACCGCGCGCGGCAAGGCGTGGACTTGTCTGAACGCGCTACGCCACGGCCGCCGCGCCCGCCAGCTTCGCGAGAAGATCGAGCGCACCGGCGATCCCGAAGCCCTCTTTCTCCTCGACTGGTTTTATACCCGCCTCCTTTACCGGCACCCGCACACCTGCGAGCGGGGTCTTCGCCATACCCTGCGGCTGGCAGGGCGCGTCTGGTGCTTCATGACCGGGCGCAGCCTGCTGCCCCGCCTCACGCGAGGCGTCCTAACCCGCCTGGACCTCGGGCGGGAGCCCTACCGCTACAGTGATTCGGTGCAGTGCCCGCCCAGTCTTTGGATCGGCTATAAGAGCGGCCGGGGCATTTTCTTTCGCAACCCCACCCCCACCCGCCGCAGGCACCTGAAATGGGGGTGGCTGCCGGAGGTGGCGTTTCTGCCCGGGAAGCTGCCAAGGGTTAGACGGGTGAGGGATGGCGAGGGAGCAGGGCCGCGAAGTGGGCTGGCGCTCCACCGTCAAGCCGCCTGGGCACCTGGAGCCGGCGAACCTCACACCCCTGACGCACCTCCGGCGGGACCGGGAGTTTCGCCAACGCCGCCCGCAGCCGGTAGGCTGGTCTCGGCGGCCTGGGAAAGCTCGCCGGAGCGCAGCCAGGCGGCGGAAGATCGCAAAAGAGTGGGCGGAACGAACCTGGAATGTTCCTTGGAATCAGTTACTTGCTATGATTCGTCGAAAACGCCCCTCGGGCGGCCCCAAAGACCTGCCCAGAGCCTCGGCCCGGAGCCCGAGGCCGCAGCCTGGTACGCCGCGCGTGAGGCTAGCCAGCCCTTGCCGGGACCTGACCTGCCGGACCTGGGGACAGCCGGCGACCCCGCCTCTTGGCCCGGCGATCCGGCCATAAACGCCTTAATCTTCAAGGCCTTGGGAGCGAACGGCGTCGAGAAAGCCCGTCGCCTGCTTCAAGCCTCCAAGGAATCGGGGGCCCGGGAGCGAGGGGAACCGGGGTCTGACGACGACAGCAATCTTGGCTGGGACGCGCCCGACACCTTTGATCCCCTCGAGGCCGAGATGGAAGCTTGGGAGGACGCGGAGGCCGCCCGTCTGGGCGAGCCGCCCGGCGACGCGGAGGCCATTCTGGA
>DATJAQ010000306.1:0-6924 GCA_035516075.1 Terriglobia bacterium
GTCGACAGTCAAGAGTTTAGAGTAGAACTGCGAAACCTGAACCCCTGTGCGGCGCTGTCTCGCACCGCCCGGTTCTCGCATCAAACAGTTTGGCGGCCGGTGTTCGGAGGAGACTTGTTATTCGATCAAGGGAAAGGCCACGGCGCGGCTTTTGCTCACAGTGCCGCACGGCGCTCGTCCAATATTACAATGAGGATGGCGCATGCTTTCGCCCCGGAGACCGCGGCGGTATGCGGAGCTCGTACCGGCCCGGCGGCCCGGCCGAGGTTCTCGGCGTTTGTAACGAGTTTGGAGTTTGGCCCGTCTTCAACAAAGGGAGACGCAGGCCGGCGGCGCAACCGGCTTAAGGCCGGCGCCGCGACCAATGGAGGAAAGGGTTTATGGAAAGCAACAGCAAGGGATTTCTCAGAGACAATTTTTTGGGAGTGAGCCTCACGCTGGTCGGCGTGCTCTGTCTGGCTCTCTCCACCATGATGTACTTCAATCATAACAGTTTCCCGCAGCGCACTTCGGCGGCCGGAGTGGGCGGGGGCGCCGGCCTGAACGGGCCGGACATCGACACGTTGGAGCGCCTGAACCGCGCCTACGAGCAGATTGCGCAAAGCGTGACGCCGACGGTGGTGAACATCAGCACGACTTCCGTGGTGAAGGTTCAAGGCTCGCCGCTGGGCATGGACCCGTTCTTCCGCCAGTTTTTCGGCAACATCCCGGGCATGAACGTTCCCCGCGAGCAGCGCGAGCACGCGCTCGGCTCCGGCGTGATCGTCTCCCCGGACGGATACATTGTCACCAACAATCACGTGATCGCCAACGCTACCGATATCAAAGTGATGCTTACGGATAAGCGCGTGCTCTCCGGTAAGGTGGTGGGGGCGGACCCGCAGACGGACGTGGCCGTGGTGAAGATCGACGCCAAAGACCTGCCGACGGCGCCCATCGGCGACTCGGCCGGCTTGCACGTGGGCGATACCGTGATGGCTTTCGGCAATCCCTTCGGCCTCAATTTCACCGTTACCCGCGGCACGGTGAGCGCCCTCGGCCGCAGCGATATGCGCATTGAGCGCAACGGCTTTGAGAACTTTATTCAGACCGACGCCGCCATCAATCCCGGTAACTCCGGGGGCCCGTTGGTGAACGTCCGCGGCCAGGTGATCGGTCTTAACACGGCCATCCTGAGCAACAACAGCGGGATGGGCGGAGAAGGCGGCTTTATGGGCGTGGGCTTTGCCATCCCCTCCAACATGGTTCAGCACGTGATGAACGACCTCATCAAGACGGGCAAGGTGACGCGCGGCTACCTGGGCGTGACCATCGGGAGCCTCGACGACAAGATGGCCAAGCAGTTCGGCGTGCCGGATACCTCCGGGGCACTGGTGCAGGACGTGGAGAAGGACGGCCCGGCCGATAAAGCGGGTCTCAAGGCCGGCGACGTGGTGCGCACCTTCAACGGGCAGACGGTGGATTCCTCCGGCGGTCTGACCGCGCTCACCACCAACACCAATCCGGGCACCGCCGTGACGCTCGGCATCATCCGCAACGGCAAGAAGATGGACATCCACCTGACCCTCGGCGACCGGCCCGCCGGTCTGCCGGTAAATGCAGGCCTGGGCCAGGCGCCTTCCGAGGGCACTCTGCGCGGCATCCAGGTGCAGGCCCTCACCCCGCCCATCCGCCAGCAGTTCGGCCTGGGGCCCGACGTGCACGGCGTGGTGATCAGCCAGATCGACCCCAACAGCCCCGCCGCCCAGACCGGCCTGCAGCCCGGGATGGTGATTGAGGGCATCAACCGCCAGCCGGTGAACTCGGTGGCGGACTTCAACAAGCTGGCCGCCGATGCCAAGGGCGACACCTTGCTGCGCATCAACCAGCAGGGGAGCTCGGTGTTTGTGGTGGTTTCGCCCGGCAGCGGGGGCGACGACGGCGGTGACGGGCAGTAGGCTACATTTGTAAGGTTCCTGGCAGCCTGCGGTGGCGGAGCGCATTTCGCTCCGCCACCGCTTTTTTTCAGAGCTCAGCGCCCAGCGATCAGCAGCCGCTGGTTCGCCCGGGCTACCGGGCTCCGCACATGTCGCTCGTCACGTGTCACTCGCCACTGGTCTCTGCTCCGAGCTTCCGTTCAGGAGTGCGGGGAGCTCGCGCAGATCGTCGAGCAGGACGTCGGGGGGCGAGGTCTTCAGGGTGTCGGGCGCGAGGCCGTAGGTGACGCCGCAGGTCCACACGCCCGCGTTGCGGCCGGTGAGTACGTCGGTGTCGGAGTCGCCCACCATCAGGGTGCGCCCGGCGGTCGCGCCCAGCTCGCGCATCAGGGTAAACACGCCCACGGGATCGGGTTTCTTCTGCTCAAAACTGTTGCCACCGTAAACCTGCGCGAAGTAGTTGCTGAGGCCGAGGCCGTCGAGAATGGCTTGGCTGAAGCGCACCGGCTTGTTGGTGAGCACCGCCATCTTCCGCGCCCGCAGGCGCTCCAGCGCCTCGGCCACGCCGGGATAGGCGAGGGTGTGGTCGAGCATGTGGTCGCAGTAATATTCGAGGAACATCTCTACCGCGCGGTTCACGGACTCCTCGCCGGCATTCTGGCCGAGCGCGCGGCGCATCAGCGTGACCACGCCCCGGCCCACGTAGGAGGCCACGGTGCCGTAGGGCAGCGGCTCGAGCCCCAGGCGCTCGCGCACGGCGTTCACGCTCAGGGCCAGGTCCTGCTGGCTGTCGATCAAGGTGCCGTCAAGGTCGAAAATGATCAACTCGATGGGAGCGGGGAGAGCGGGGCGGTCCGAAGTGAGTTCCATGGAGGTCTTTCGGACGATGCACGGCCGCAGGCCGCGGCCTGCGATGGCCGGCCGCGTGAGCGGGACCGTCGAACGCCCAATTTCGATCATAACATCGGCTGGCGCTGGTATGGGAAGATGATCGCGAAACGCGGGCGCGCGAATCGTGAGCGATTGACACGGAGACGGCGCGACTGCTACCAAGGACGAGCGGCACGGTGCGGTGCGACAGACGTCATCCGTTTGGATGCTGAAGGGCGATCGCCCGCCGGCGCTGACTCTCGAGCGATAAAGGAACGCCTCTTTCATGGCTGAAATTCTGCCCTTTCGGGCGCTTCACTACAACGCACCGGCCCTCGGAGGCCTCGACAAGCTGGTGACGCAGCCCTACGACAAGATCACTCCCGACCTGCAAGCGCGCTACTACGCCGCGAGCCCTTACAATCTGGCGCGAATCATCCGCCGCCGCGCCGATGCGGCCGAAGCTGATCCCTACGCCGCCACCGCGAGCGAATTCACGGACTGGATCGCGCGCGGCGTGCTGGCGTCGGACGCCTCTCCCGCCCTCTATCCCTACGACCAGGAGTACGAGCTGCCCGGTCAGGCCGGAGTGCGCAAGCGGCGCCGGGGGTTCATCGGCCTTTGCCGCCTGGAGGATTACTCCGCCGGCGTCGTTTACCGCCACGAGGAGACGCTCTCGGGCCCGAAAGCCGACCGCCTGGCGCTGCTGCGCGCCACCCGGGCGCATTTCGGCCAGATTTTCCTTCTCTACAGCGATCCCGAGGGCGTGGTGGAGCGCCAGTTGGTCAACTGGACGCGCCGCGAGCCCGCCTGGGAGAGCGTGGACGATGAATACCGCACGCGCCACGAGGTGTGGCGTGTGAACTCTCCGGGGGCGATCGCGAAGATTCAGGACGCCATGCGCAGCCGGAAGCTGGTGATCGCCGACGGCCATCATCGTTACGAGACCGCGCTGGCCTACCGGAATAGCCTGCGCGCCCAGGGGAAAGGGAATTCAGCGGCCGACTACGTGATGGTCACGCTGGTGCGAATGGAAACGGACGGCTTGGCGATCCTCCCCACCCATCGCGTGATCCACGGCCTTGAAGGCTTCGATTGGGAGCGCTTCCTGGCGGCAGCGAGAGCCTTTTTCGATGTCAAGGAACTCGCCGCGCCGCAGCCGGGCGGGGCGAATGCGTGGCAGGATGTTCTGGCGCAGGTTGGCCGTGGCGGACCCGCCTTCATCGCGTACGCGGGCGGCAGCCGGGCGGTGGTCCTCGCGCTGCGGGACGAAGCGGCGCGCTGTGAGCTTGCGGACGTGCCGACGGGCCTCGCCCGCCTCGACGCCTTCGTGCTGCACCGCCTCCTGATCGAGGGCGCGCTCCGCATCGACCGCGAGGCCGTGCGCGAAGAGAGAAATTTGCATTACGAGCGCGCGATGGAGGCGGCCGTTCGCGCGGTGGACGAGGGTCAAGCCCAGGCGTGTTTTCTCGTGAACCCCACGCCCATCGACGCCGTCCGCGGCAACGCTCTGGCCGGCCAAGTGATGCCGCAGAAGTCCACAGACTTCTATCCCAAGATGCTCTCGGGGCTCACTATTTACTCACTGGATCGGAGTTAGCCTTCGGGGAGCCGCCAGGATATGTGCCGCTCAGGGCAGGGCGGCGAGCCATTTTTGGAGCTCAGGCGCCTGGGCTTCGGGCACGCCTTCCGCCCAGCTGCATTCGTCGCCCCGACGCAGCAGGAAGGCGCGCCGCGCTCCGGAGGTTCGCGGAAGGATTCCAGGCGCTGCCCGATGCGCGCCGGCAGCGGGCGCGGCGTTGGTGGTGGACTCGGGCCACCGCTTTTGAAGTAGCGCTCGATAGTCGCCGCAGAAGGCCGCGGCGGCTTCAGGACTCGACCATCGCGTGCGCGCCACCAGCGTGTATTGGCTGGGGCCGGGACCTTCATAAACCAGGTAGCGGTCGGCGCGCCACGAAGCGCTCAGTTTCTGCGCTTCCTCCTGCGACACGAGCTGCCCGATCAACGCGTAGTAGCCGATTTCCCCCATTACATTCGCCTCGACCCGCTTGAGGCTGCCGGAGCGCTCGAGCGCCGGAGGAGGCGGCAGTGGCAAGACGTTCTGCTCCGGTTTCGTCACCTGCGCTTGAGGCGGCGGATCGAAGTAGAGGTCCGGCTGAAAGATCTCGGCCGTGCTGGCGGGCGGGTGCCTAAACGTCTCGTTCAAGCGCTTCCAGCCGCCGAGCTTGAGGCCGCGTCTCGCGAAGTGCATGCCCTGAACGTAGGGAAAAAGCGCTTGGAAGCGCAGGAAATAAGGCGCCTTCGTGAAAACGGGGAACTCCGCCATTTGCTGGTTCACAAGCTGGTCCATTAGGGAGTCGAGGGAGGGCACTTTTTCGATGGGCACGGAGCCGAGCGAGGCCTGCGTCATCGACAGCGTGGCATAACCTTCCACCAGGGCCTCGCGGGCCGCGGTGGCATCGTCGTCGTCGGGCGTGGCGTGCATGAACTTCCACAGGTCGAAGCTCTGGTCCTGAAGGGCGTGGGTGAGCTCGTGAGCGAGGACTGTAGATTGCAGGTCGGGAGCCACCCAGTCCGCCATGAACATCGTCTTGCGCCGCGGATCGTAGAACCCGGCGGCCTGTTCGGTGTAGAAGCTCACCAGGAATTTTTCGAAGTCGAAGTCCGGGCCGACGATTCCAAACGTCTTGAGAGCCGCCTCCTGGCCGAGCATTTCCTCCGGCGGCATCTCGATGCGCAGATTTTCCTCGAGGTATTTCTTCATCTCGGGCTTGCTGATGAGCTGCTTTTTGAGCGCGCCCTTCACGGGCAGCCCGGTGATCCTGCTCATCTGCTGCAGGATGGTGTCCGCCGCCTGGAGCGCGGATTGCGACTGGGCATGCGCCGGAGGAGCGGACGGGGCGGTTTGCGCTGTCAGCGGAACGGCCCGGAGCCATACGCAGCTCAGTGCGGCCAGTGGGAGCAGCAGCCTCAGCGGCGGGGCGGCCGATCGTCCAGCGCGAATGCGAGTGTGAGTCATGGGTGATGGTTATGATGCGCGGTCGGGACGGGCGGCCTGGGTGGGCGCTGCGCTATCGCATCCTCGTCGCGCCTGCTATCATACCGTTTGCGCGGGTAAGCCGGGTGATCGCTGCCTCGTCTGAGCGCTTCGCAGGCCCTTTCGGGGGCCGGCGAGGCAGGCATGGATGGGGGAGAGGAAAGTCCGAACTCCGCAGGGCAGTGTGCTCGCTAACGGCGAGGGTTGGGGGCGGATGGCTGAGGCCCGTACGCCTCCGGTACGGAAAGTGCCACAGAAAATATACCGCCTGGCGCTGGCGGGCCTGCGAGGGCTCCCGCCCGGGTAAGGGTGAAATGGTGCGGCTGCCCGCCGGCGCAAGCCCGGGAGGCTTAATGTAAGAGCGCACCGCGCGGGCAGCGATGCCCGTGGCAGGGAAAACCCCACACGGAGCAAGACCAAATAGGAGGGGAGGAGTGGCCCGCTCCGTTACAACCCTCGGGTAGGTCGCTCGATCCCGTGAGCAATCGCGGGGCTAGAGGAATGATCGCTGGCCGCCTTCGGGCGGTTACAAAATTCGGCTTACAGGCTTGCCCGCGCATTTCTTGATGGAATCAATAAGTTGGCTTGACACGAGGGGCTTTTCTTGAGGTGGGCTCGCCATGGCGCGGGTCAACGTCATCAGCCAGGCCCGGACCGCTACCGGGTGGAAAAACCTCACTCTCCGTGCAACCCGAAGGGCCGGATCAAATGTGGCCCGGCGCACTGCTGCTACCTGATCGAGTGGCGCCGAAACGGTACGCGCCTTCGCGGGCCGCCGGAGTATCCCCTCTCAGGCTCTCGAAGCTCAACACAGAGAGCGCCGGGAATTAGAGGCAAAGCGGCGCTGCCTTCGCCCCTTAATCTGCTGAAGGGAGGCGACAACGCCGCGCGCCTGAGAGCGGTTGGCCACTCCAGGATTGCGCGGGCTGCAGCAGCCGAGGCCGGACTCCACCCCGGGCTCGTCCACAGGCAGCAGCGGTCGATGAAGATGGCGTGGCGAGCGCTCGCCGCCGGCCCGTAACGGCTGCCCACGATCTCGAAGGCGCTAACCGGCGGTGAGGGCGGCGGGTTCCTCGGGCCAGGGGGCGCGGGAAGGCGGAA
>DATJAQ010000307.1:0-8518 GCA_035516075.1 Terriglobia bacterium
GGCGAGCCGGACCACGCCGGCCGTATTCATGCTGACAAAGCTTGGTCCGTGCTGTGCATAAAACCAATCGACGGGGTCGGTACCACCGTTCAAGGTGAAGTCGCCCTGCCATCCAAGTTTCCAGACGATGTCTCCCGTCCCTTGCCCGTTGTCGTAATCAATTTTGATAAGCCAGAATTGGTGGCGTACGGAGATGATCAAATCCCCGTCGTCGGACGAATAGAGAATTGCGTTGGTATGGGTCCAATCGGGTGGGAAGCTCATTGGATGACGGTTGACATCGAGATGATCGAATTCTGACCACACCCAGACCGGCTTGCGGCTCTGGTCGAGGTCAATTAACACGTCGCCGGTAACCGTGGTCGTGCCTGGGTATCCCGTGAGGTCTGTAAAGTCCTTGTTCATACTCGCGATCACGATGAGATGGCCATTGGGGAGCACGGCAACGTCGTGGTGGGTTCCAGTGACCGTCATATTGTATCCAGCCGCTGCCAAAGCCGCGTTGAGGTCGGCGGCATTCATCTGCCAAACCACGTCTCCGGCCAAATTGACTTCTTCGAGTAGCGAATTCAGCCCGTCGGACCCCGCATCATCGTAGTTAATGAGCACATTTCCGTCTGGCAGGAGCTTGACGGGATTGGGAAGAGCGGTGGTATTACCCGGGTCAAAGTACCAGATCACGTTGCCACTCAAATCGGTGGCCACCACGTTCACCTGGGGGCCGGTGCTCCCAGAATGCAGAAGATCGAGAAACTCGACGCCGCTGTTCGGCGTCATACCAGGCGTCGTGGTAGCTGCCATGGATGGGATCTGGTCTGGTGAAAGCCCTCCGGTGGTAAACACCTTGTCCGCGTCATCGAATTCGGTACCGTCCGCAAACGAAACCACGGCGCGCATGTGATACTCCGTGAACCCGCGCATGCCAGCCACCATAATGTTCACCGCGCCCCCGCCGGAAGGCGTAGGTTGAGACCACGTCTCAAGTCCATAGCTGGTGTCGGGGCCAAATTCCACTTTGACCGTGCTGGCCTCCGGCACGTTGAACGAATACAAGGCTACCTGCGGATTATGGGTGACCGACACGGTTCCGGGCAGCATCACCGCCACCGGGGCGAACGCCGCGGAGCTGTTGTTCGAGGTAAGAGTCGCTTGAACGCTGAACAATGTCGCCGACGACACCTGGGGGGCCGTATAGAGCCCGCCGGCGCTTATCGTTCCCGCAGTGGCAGAGCCCCCCGCAGTCCCGTTCACCGACCATGTGACGTCCGAGGTCGGCATTCCCCCCATCATTGCTGAAAACTGCACCGTGCCGCCAGGCGCCACACCCGCCGAATGCGGCGAAAGCGTGAGCCGCGGCGGAGTTGGAGGGACGGCGTTTCCGCCGCATCCTGCGCCGAGTCCACACAGCGCTCCGGCCATCACAAGGACGATAAGGCGTAAATGGGGTTTCATCATGCAGGCCTCCCGGAGTCGATGTTAAGGGGATAAGATATCTCGCACCGAAGACCACCCTGTCAAGCAAGATGTTCTTCGCGAGGCGGTCGGCGCGCGGACGCTGGGACAGGAGCGCTCTACTCCGCAACCGGCATAACCGCGGCGCGGGGGCCCTTCTTGAGTTCGCCTTCCCAGCGCGCCATCACCGCCGCCGCCAGGCAATTTCCGATCACGTTCACCGCGGTGCGCGCCATGTCCATGAGCGGGTCGATCCCGAACAGCACGAAGACCGGCCCGGCCGGCAGCCCGAGGGCCGGGGCCATGCCGAGCAGCACCACGATCGCCCCTCGCGATACCCCGGCCACTCCTTTGCTCGCCAGCATCAGCGCCAGCATGATCACCAACTCCTGGCCGAGCCCCGGTTGCCGCCCGCCGGCCTGAGCCGCAAAAATGGCGGCAAGGGAAAGGTAGAGGGTGGTGCCGGTCAGGTTGAAGCTGTAACCGAGCGGAATGATGAACGCCACGATCCCGCGCGGCACGCCCATCGCTTCCATTGCTTCCATCGCCCTGGGCAACGCCGCCTCCGAGCTCGAGGTGGCGAACGCGATCGAAGCCGGCTCCGCCACCGCACCCACAAACCTGCGGAGCGGAATGCGTGCCAGAAGCAGAATCGGGAGCAGCACCGCCAGCAGAAAAACAACCAGCGCCGCATAGAGCGTTGCCAGCAGCGTGAGCAGGTGGCCCACCATGCCGAGGCCGGAGTGCGCTACCGTGTAGGCCATGGCGCCGCCCACCCCCAGGGGCGCGAAGAGCATGACGATGTTCGTGAACTTGAACATGGTCTCCGCCAGGCTCTCCGCAAACGCCACCATGGGCCGCCGCCTCTCGGCGCCCACCAGAGCCAACCCGGCGCCGAAGAGCATGCTGAAGATCACCACCTGAAGCACCTCGCCCTCGGCCACCGACTTGGCGATATTCTCGGGGAAAATTCGCAAGACGAGCTCGGAGGCGGTGGGCTTGGCCACGGAGGGCGCCGCCCCGCCAGGCGCGGCCGGGATCTCCACACCCATGCCGGCCCGGCTGAGGTTGATGGCTGCCAGGCCGATAAACAACGCCAGCGTGGTGACAAGTTCGAAAAAGATCAGCGCCTTGATGCCCATGCGCCCGACTTTTTTGAGATCGGGGTGCCCCGCGATACCGCTCACCAGGGTGCCGAACAGCAGTGGCGCAATGATCACTTTGATCAGGCGCAAGAAAATCTGGCCGAAGATTTGCAAGTGAAGGGCCGTCGCCGGTGCATCGTGGCCCAGTTCGGCCCCAGCCAGCATTCCGAGAAGGATCCAGGGCGTCAGCGAGCGCCGCACGGCCGCGTAAGCCGCGAACGCTCCGAGCGCCAGCCAGCGCAGCGCAAACACTGCTGACGGCGTGAGCGCCAGCCGGCCGGAACCTTCCGCCACGCCGGCGAGCGCCGCCAGTGCTGCCGCTCCGAGCGTGATCAGGAGGAGTTTTCGCTGCATGCCGGGCCCCGCGGCGCCCCGGAGTGTTATGCCCTGAGCTCAGGGGCGCCGTCAATTGCTAAATCGCGCCGATTTTACGCCTTCGCTGGAGCGCTATACTGTCTCTCGCAATCGGTGCGGAACTCTTGGGAGGTGCTCACTTGTGACTCGGATTCCCCGGCGAGATTTTCTGCGAAGTTCCGCCTTGAGCCTGGCGGCGTTGAGCATGAAAAGCCCGGAGCTTCGGGGCAAGGCGGCCCGCGGCGGCCCGCGCGGCGGCAGCCCGGGACACCGCCCGGCTGCACCTGATCGCCTGCGCGGCTTGACGGTGGACGCCGCGCGCCTCCCCGAAACGCCCGAGTCCTATCGCCGCTTGATCGACTTCTGCCGCGAGTGGGAGCTGAACGCCCTGCTCTTCCGCCTCACCGACGACCAGGGCGCGGCCCTGCGATTCCGCAGCCATCCCGAGCTCATCACCCACCCGCACGCGCTCACGCCGGAGGAGGCGCGCGATCTTGCCCGCTATGGCGCCGAGCAGGGCGTGATGCTGATCCCCGAAGTTGAATCGTTCGGCCACACGCGCTACATCACGGCCGCGCCTCGGTACGCACACCTCGCCGATCGCGATCCGCGCGGCGAAGGCGAGTTCAACGGGCTCATCCCGGTTGACCCCGAATCGCTCAGCCTGATGGGCGACCTCTACCGCGAAGTGGCCGGCCTCTTCCCTTCCCCATATCTCCACGGCGGCTGTGACGAGGTCAACTGGGGCGGCTCGGAGATTTCGCGCCGCGCGCTCCAGGCGAAGAGCCGCGCGCAAATCTGGGCCGATTACCTGAACTCACTCGACGAAATCTGCCGGCGGCTCGGCAAGGAACTGATCGTATGGGGCGACTTCGTGCTGCATAAGGAACGCGAGATCCTGCCGCGCCTCTCAAAGCGCGTGATTGTGATGGACTGGCAGTACTACGTAACCGAGCCTGAGCCGTTGGCGCAGGCGGCCTCGCAGGCCATCGGGCAGGGGCTGCGCGTGATCGGCGCGCCCGCCATCATTTCGTGCGAGTGGGGCCCGCGCGTCGGCGAGCTACAGTTGCGCAATCTTGACGCCTTCGCACGCGCCTACGCCGGCGTCAGCGATCCACGCTGCCTGGGCGTGATCGTCACCAATTGGGTGCCGAGCCGGTACCTGCAGGGATCGCTCTGGGACACCTTCGCCTACGCTGCGGAGGCGCTGCGCCACGGGGGCCCGGCGGCCCGCGAGCCTGCCTGGAAGGCGTTTGGGGAGCGCTTCTACGGCGCCACGTGGGATGCGAACTGGAAGGAAGTCTTCGAAACCTACTACCGCATCACGCCCAATCGCCATTCGTGCGCGCCCAACTGGCAAGGTCCTCGCCTGCCGGTGCCGTGGGCGAGCGAGGCGGACCTACGAACCGTCCTCACCGCAGACGCGGCTGAGGCGCCGCCCTTCACCGAGCTGCGCTCTCGAATTCTGGCCGCTGAGGGCTCCGTGCGCCGCAACTGGCAGGACTTCACTTCTTTCGCCCTCTCGGCCGAGTACCTCGACTACGCCTTCTGGCGCGGTCGCGTGGTGAGAGAGGCCGCTCAGGCACCGGACTCGCGCTCCGCCGCCCTGCTCATCGGCACCATCGCCGAACGCGACCGCCGCCTGGTGGATAGGCTTGACGCGGAATGGAACATCGGCCGATTCAGCGACTCACCCGGAAAAGTTCAAGCTTTGTTTGACATGAACCCGCCGGACCAGTTGCTGTTCCGCATGCGGCAGGCCGCCGATTTCTCCGCGTCCCTGGCCGGCGGCGGCGGGCGCTTCAGACGCCTGCTCGCCAAGGGCAGTAGGTCATAAGCCAGGTGAGCTATGAGAATCCCTATGCCAGGTTCCGCGCCGCGTGCCCGGCACACCAGGAGGAAATCAATGCCCCGATCCGTAAATCGCGCCGGCACGCTTCTGTTGCTCCTCGGGGCGTTGCTTCTCACCGCGTGTATCGGTGTCGCCCAGGCCGCCGAGCCGCCGGCGCAAGCTCCCGTTTACGTCGTGCTCTGGTTCGACACCGAAGATTACATCCTGCCCCAAAGCGACGACGCGGCCAAGCGGGTGGCCGACATCCTGGCCCGGCAGGGCGTTCGCGCTACGTTCAAGGTGGTGGGGGAAAAGGGGCGCACACTCGAGCGGCGCGGCCGGGCGGACGTGATCCAGGCGCTCGAGCGGAACGAGATCGGCTACCACTCCAACACGCACAGTCAGCATCCGACGGTGGCCGAGTACGAGGCTCCGCTCGATTGGGAGGAGGGCGCCGCCGAATTCACGCGCCGGGAGCGCCCCGGCTTCGAAGACCTTCGGCGCATTTTTGGCAGGGCCCCCACCTGTTACGGCCAACCGGGAAGCTCGTGGGCGCCGCAAGTGTTTCCTGCCCTGAAAAGCTGGGGTGTGAAGGTGTACCTCGACGACGCGCCGCAAGTGGGCCTCGACGGCAAGCCGTTCTGGTACGGCGGGCTGCTGAATATCTTCAACATCAAGGCCGGAGCAAACCTGCGGCCGAACGACGACTGGTCAAACCTCGATCAGGCGAAGGCTAATTTTCAGGCCACCTACACCCAGCTTTCGCAGTCCGGCGGAGGCGTGGTGAGCCTTTACTTCCACCCTTGCGAGTTCATCCACCGCGAGTTCTGGGACGCCGTGAATTTTGCCCGGGGCTTGAACCCGCCCCGCAACCAATGGAAGCTGCCGCCGATGAAAAGCCCGGCCGAGATCGAGAGGGACTTCAGCTATCTCGAGGGGCTGGTGGCCTACATGAAGTCGTTCCCGGGCGTGCGTTTCGTCACCGCTTCGGAGGCTTTCCAAGCCCTACCCGACGCCGCCCAGGGCCACGCGTTCTCCAGCGCGGAAGTCGGCGCCATCGCGGACCACGTGAGCTCCGAGGTTTCGTTCCAGGTGCACCCGGAATACGATCTAACGGCTAGCGAGGTCTTCGATCTGCTGAATCAATACGTGGCCGCGGCAGCAGCCAAGCGGCCCGCCACTTTGTTTCGGCTCAAGGGGACGCCCTACGGCCCGAGCGGCGCTAGCCGCGAACTCACGGCGAAGATCGACGTGCCTTGGAGCCAGTTTTCCCGCACCGTGCTCGACGTGGCGAACACTGTAGAGGAAAGAGGTCAGATCCCCAACCCCGTGTGGTTCGGGAGCACGCCGGTCCCGCCCGAAAGTTATATGGTGGCGCTCGCCGGCGTGGCGAGGGCCCTGCTGGCCGCAGGCGCTCCGCCCGCCTCTGTAAGCGTGGCGCCCGCGCGCCTTGCGGCCGCGCGCTACGTGGCCGACGACTCTTCGCAGCTTTGGGATTGGGTTATTTTTCCGCCGGGATTCGACGCGCCCCAGCTCATGGTGCTTGCGAAGATTCAGGCATGGACGCTGAAGCCGGCGCGACTGCGCGGGCCGTAGTCGCGTGAACCTGGGCAGTGCAGTTGAGCGCCGACATTTGCTGCGCTACGGAGTCGCGCACCACCTCGCGCACGCGGTACTCCCCCGCCGGCACCTCAAAGCTGGTCTTGGCATAGATGCCGCTCGCCGCGAACTGCTGCAGCGATTCGTCTTTGAGGTGCAGGTCCAGCGACTCTTCTTTGCCGCTCACGTATTTCCCCTCGCGGTCGAAAAGCGCGGTGTCGAAGGTCAGCCTATTGACGCTGCGGTCTGCCTCCTTCCGGAACTGCAAATCGCGAAGATCCACATGAATCACTACCGTGAGGGTGGAGGGCGGCTGCGCCGACTTGCCGACTTGTGCGGTGACCTCCACGGGCAGTGCGTGGAACTCATCCTGGGAGAACATCACCTTGTCAAGTTCGTCCTGCCCCGGGGCCTGCTGCGCCAGCTCCTGAGTGGGATCAAAATACCCGCGGCGCGCCTCCACGCTCCAGGGCTCGCGCCGGTTGAGCGTAACCTCAAGCGCATGGAATTTACCGTCGAGCTTGAAACTCTCCGGCGAAAAACTCAGCACGTAGGCCACTTCGGGCGCTGCTGCCGCTTCGTGGAAACCCTCGCCGAAGTCGTTGTGGTCGTGATAAAACACACCGCCCGTGCCGGTGCTGAGGCTGGCCAGCACGTTGGTGCTCTCGATTGTGCCTCGGCGAATCATCAAGTCCTTTCGAGCCAGCAAGTCAGGCCGCCCGGGGTTGGTGAGGCGGTGCGGTACCTCCGCGGCCAACCCGGCCGCGTCGATGGCGCTGATCACCACGTCGTGGCGCAACGCGTTCCGGATAATGGCATCGACATCCGTGGAGTGGGTCTCGGTTAAGAAGCCTGGCGACACCAGCACCAGGGTCCGCTGGCCCGGCGTCCCGGCCAGGCGGGCCACGGCGCGCTCGATCTTATTCAGCGCGTCCCGGGACCCCGTGTCAGCGGCGCTCCACACCTCGGCAGCCAGAATTTCAGACCTGCGCTTGGCGTTGTAGGCGCAAGGATCGGCAGACACGGCTGCGCTGAAGTCCCCGGAACTCCCGCTCCCGGCCCCTCCCACAATCGCCACGCCGGGCGCGATCGTGGTGGCAGCCTGCTCGAAGGCGGCGTCAACGTCGGTGGCGATCTCGGCACAGTCACATTGCACCGCGTCAGCATGTGCAATCGCCAGGGCCTCGGGCGCGTGCAACTGATTGATCAAGTATGACTCGTAGTCGTCGATCATCAGGCAGCTTTCCGCTTTTGCGCCGCGCGAGCGGGGCGCAAGGCGAAAGATCTCCTCGCGCAGCCTGGAGCGGTCATCGCTGAACTCGGAATCGCCGTAGCCCGACGCCGTGAATAGGCCCACCCGGTCCTCGGGCTCAACTTCGGTGGCCACGTATTGCCAGGCGGCTTCACGCGTGCGCGCCACCTCCTCCAGCGGCAGGTGGAGATCGTCGAAATAAAGGCCGACGAAACGCTGGGGCACGGCTGACGCCGAAACCGGTGGTGGCGCCTTCATCTCGCCCGGCTGCGCTGCTGGAGAGGGCGGAACTTCGTCCGTGGCGTCGCCCCCGGCCGTCTCAACGGTGAAACTGGAAACCTGCTGAAGCTTGCCGTCCTCGAACACCCGGAAATCGCCGCTCCTTAAGCCGGCAACGGTGCGGCCGCGCGGGTCGCGCACCACCACACGCACGGTCACCAAGTTGCGCTGGGAGTGAAACTGGAACGCGGGAGGCGATTCCTGGCTCCGGACCTCGGGCGCGATTGAGGTCTGTCCCGCCCGCGGGGCGTGGACGGCGAGCGTCAGGACTCCGAGGCCCACCGCGCCGAGCGCCACGAGCCGGGGGGTACGTCCGGCGCAGAACCGCCCAATGAAGGTGTCATCAGGACTCACGGTGACCTCCGCCAAGGCTGGCATCCGCTCTACGGCGGCTTCGGCCTCAGTCTGTGGAAGCAATCCCGACGCCGGAATAGTATACACCCGGCATCCTTCAGGTTGTAGGGCCCGATTCGAGACGTGTTAAATGTTACCGCTGAGGGGCTGTCGAGACATTTGAAAATGTTACCCGTCGCGTCGCCGGGGATGTAACCCTCCAGAAGGACTCTGAGGAGGGTCATCATGAGCCACGCCTCGCGCTGGGAGTAT
>DATJAQ010000308.1:0-5775 GCA_035516075.1 Terriglobia bacterium
TCGACGAGCGCTTCGTGGACCTGACCTTCACCATCGGCAGCGGCAAGATCACGGCGACGGCTCCGGCCAGCGGGAACTACGCGCCTCCGGGCTACTACATGCTCGACATTCTGAACTCGAGCGGCGTGCCGGCGGTGATGCCGTTTATTCAGGTCACCAACTGAGCCAGACTAGACTCCTCTGTCCTTCCCGTTTCGGGCTGCTCGATACCGGAGCAGCCTGAGGCGGGCAATCCGCGTGCGAATGTCTCCCCGGTGAATTCCTTGGAGTGATCAGTAGGCGCCGGGCGGTGTTTCGCCAGCCGCTTCGTGCATGATCTTCACGCTGGCGCTGGCTCCGATGCGAGTTGCGCCGGCGGACAGCATCTTCCGCAGGTCCTCGTAGTTCCGGATGCCGCCCGCCGCTTTCACGCCCATCTCCGGGCCTGTCACCAGACGCATGATCTCCACATCGTGAGCGGTGGCGCCGCCCGGGCCGAAGCCGGTGGAGGTCTTGACGAAGTCCGCTGCCGCTGACTTCGCGAGCCGCGACGCGATCACCTTCTCCTGGTCGGTCAGCAGCGCGCATTCGAGAATCACTTTCTGGATGGCGCCGCCGCGATGGCACGTGTCTGCCAGGGCGCGGATTTCCTGTTCTACGCGCTCGTAGTAGCCCGACTTGAGCGCACCTACGTTGATTACCATGTCGATTTCCGCGGCCCCGAGTTTCACCGCCTGTTCGGTCTCGAAATTCTTGACGGAAGCCGCAGTGGCTCCCAATGGAAAGCCCGCCACGGTGCAGACCTTCACGGCCGTTCCGCTGAGCTCGGCGGCGCAGAGTGAGACCCAAGCGAGGTTTACGCAGACGGTGGCGAAACCGTAGTCGCGGGCTTCAGCGCAAAGCCTGCGAATGTCGGCCTCCGTGGCCTCGGGCTTGAGCAGGGTGTGGTCGATCAGCCGGGCGAGGTCGGAGGGTACCTGGGTCACCCCGAGGCCAGCCCCCAGGCGGGCGGCGCCCGCCGCCACCACTCGGCGCGACTTCACCGGGCAGCTCTCAGCGCAGCGGCCATCGCAGCCCGGGCACGCGGCCTCATCCATCTCAAGCCCACGGAGGGCGCAGGCCCGCTGATCGCCCAGCCGGCAGAGCACCTCGCGGGTGGCGGCTTCCACCAGCTCTTCTCGGGTTTCGGTGCCGCTCTGCGCGCCGCCGTCCTCGGGCCTGGAGGCCGGCCTCAGTCCGCCCGCGAATCCGGCCGGAGCCTGCTCGATCCCGGTGATTTTGTCCACGCGCTTCTGGTGCCGCCCGCCGGCGAACTGGGTCTCCAGCCAGACGGCCGTCACTTCCCGGGCTGCTTCCGGAGGCATCAGGCGCGCCCCGAGTGTCAGGACGTTGGCGTCGTTGTGCTCGCGGCTGCTGCGCGCTGTCGCGCGGTCGTAGCAGAGGGCGGCGCGGGCTCCGGGGACCTTGTTGGCGGCGATCGCGGAACCGATGCCGGCCCCGTCCACCAGAACGCCGCGCCACGCCTTTCCGGAAGCCACCGATTCCGCGACGGAGCGGGCGAAGTCCGGGTAATCGACGGGCTCAGTCGAGTTCGTTCCCAAATCTACCACCGCGTAACCGGCGTCGGACAGGAAGCGCTTGAGATACTCTTTCAGCTCGAACCCGGCGTGATCGCCGGCGAGCGCGATCCGCCGCGACGAGTTTGCGGGCGCGCCGCCTCCGCAGCCCGCTTCAACCGGCGCGCTTTCGAAGAGGAGTTTCACGCCCAGTTCGGCCGCGAATTCGCGAGCGCTCTCCGTGACGATTGAGCCCGCGGGCAGGCGAAGCTCGCCGCCCTGCGCCGCCTGCACGTCCTCGGTGGTCACAATGCGTCTGGGCATGGCCGCAGGCCGATTCTGAAAGAGCCTAACTTTAGCGTGGGAGTCGAGGTCGGCGCAAGCTGCGGACGGAAAGCCAGAGTATTGAAACGCCAGCTCCGTCCGCAGGCCTGGGCATCCGGGGACGGGCGGACTATTGGACTATAAGCAGAGCGGCTATAGTGCGCGTCAGGAGGCCGCCGCTAGTGCCGATCATCGTCACTTGATAGGTTCCTGGCGGCGTGGAAGAACTGGTGGTGACCGTAAATGTCGAGGTGCCGTTCGGGGATATCGTACCGACCGACCAGGCAGCCGTCGCACCCGGTATGTACTGGATGCCGTCGTAGCTCAACTGCACCGTTCCGTTGAAGCGGAGCGGCACCACCGAAGCGGTCCAGCTCGCAGACTGGCCGGCGTTGACGGTCACGGCGGCGGTGTTGTATGGAGCCAAAAACCAGTAGTCCACCATATCGGGCGCCTCCCAGCAGGCCGCCGCGGGATTGCCGGAGGGAGCCTGGAAGACGGAGTGCTGATCCTGCATGGTGGTCCCTTGAAAACCCTGGAAATTCTCTCTCGTAGAGGTTTTCGGCACGGGCACGGTGAAGGGCTCGCTATTGGAAGCGTTCCACCAGGTGTTGTAGTCGGAGGTGAAGGTGGTTTGAAAATCGGTCCAGTCGGAACCGTCGAGGAGCGGGTCAGCGAAGAGGGTCTGGCCAGCGCTGTTCACAAACACGTTGTTCGACATCGCCACGTCTTGGACGTGAAGGAGAATGTCCTGGCCCGTTTCCCAGTTTGTGATCCAGAACCCACCGGTGTAACCGTTGACGAAGAAGTCGTAGGCGTTGCCCACGAAATTGCTTGCAGTGATGGTGATGTCCTGGGAGGTGCGGATGTCCAAACCAACGTTGGTCAAGCTTGAGCTCAGCGGATTGCCGTTGCAGAAAGAGCTATCCGTGAACGTGAAGGGTCCTTCGTTCCTCTCGATCAGCGCTCCAACCAACAGATTTTGGGAAGCCACCAGATTCGTGATGTTGACGTCGGCGTTGTCGGTATCGAAGTGAGTGCCGTAGGTCAGATTGTAAAACAGGCTGAGGTCGTTGATTGTGAGATGGTGCATTTGATAGAAATGCGCCCCGCCTGAATTATAGTTGTAGTAGATCCCTTGCGCGCCCCTCCAGTCGTTGAACGACGCTTCGTCTGATTGCATCAGGCCGCTGGTTACCATCGTGACCTGGAACCCCGACTCCCCGTTGTGGTTGGCCGTACTGTTCTGCACGGTGAAATTAGATACCGTGGGTTGAAAGTTCAGGCCCTGGGCGTTATTCCAGCGGAAGCTGTCGCTGTCAAACTCGATGTTGGACGACGGCGTGGAGATCCCGCCCACCATGACGGCGCCGTTTTCGCGGCAACTGTTGGCGTAGCCAAAGGTGAGACCGCGCATCACCAGGTAGTTTGACCCACTGACGGTCCAGACCGCGGGCTGAATCGCCACCTCGATGTCCGCCGCGTTGACGTTGGCTCCGTCGGGAGGCCAGATGTAAATGGTCCCTCCGGTTTCGTCAACGTAGAAGGTGGCAACGTTCATGGCGCTGAGCGACATCACCTGGGTGAGCGGCCAGCCGTCGAAGAACACCATTTCGCGGCGCATGACGACGTCCGGCGCCGGTGGGTCGTCCAAAAGATAGGGACACAAGCCCCAGGCGTAAGACCACGAATGGGTGTAAATGCCGTTGTTCCCGCTGTACACCTGCCAGCCGGAGTATTGTTGCGCTCCGGACACAATCACGGTGCCGTTGAGGGCGGCCTCGAAGGTAACCGGCGCGGAGGAAGTGGTCGGAAATCCGGAAATTGTCAGTGATTCCCGGTAAATCCCGGGATTGATAATGACACGGGTTCCTATTCCTTGATCGCTGTTGGCCTGGGCGATGCTCGACGCGGCTCCAATGGTTTGCAACGGCTGCGAAGGCGTTCCAGGATTGTTGTCGTTGCCGTTCTGGACGTCGACGTACAGAAATGCGCTTTCGAGACCTTCGTCTACCGTGGCGCCATTACCCTGACTCCAGGCGGGGCCGGCGGAAATCGTCATCGCAACGATGGCGAGACCCAGACACCTGATTGGAGACACCTCTCGCCTCCCGATTAATCTGCAGGGTGGTGTTTCGCCGTAACACCTCCCCCCAGTTGCACACCCACCGTCTTTATTATGGAGTAGTAAATTATATATTGTCAACAGTTATTTTCGCAAAATCAAGCCGGTGTGGGCAGCGACGCCGCGCGTGGTCTTGAGGGGCATTACGCGGAGCGTGCTGGTTGCCAAGGGCTTGAAAGCGCTCCAGGACGGGCGGCCAACGCGAAGGGGGCGGCTCGGCTGATTTAAGAGATGGAGCGGGAGACGGGAATCGAACCCGCGACGTCCAGCTTGGGACGACGACAGTAAATTGAAAACAAAGACTATAGCGTCTCCCTGCACCTCGTTCTGGCGATAGAAATTACCGTGTTTTCGCCCTTCGCTTTCCCGCCGCTCTTAACGGAGCACAAACGGAGCACACTACCGGCGCATTCGCGTTGGCGCCACGGAAACCTACCCGACCGAAACCGCGGCTCTCAAGGCTTTGGAAGGGCTTCGGCTTTCGGTCAACAGCGGAAAACTTCAGGCGGCAAATCCCACGTTTGGAGCGGTCATCGAACGGTATCAAAGGGAGGAACTGTCGGAGAGATTCTCCACGCGGGTCAGTTACAAATCGCTCTTGAAAAGGTGGATTCAAGCGAAGTGGGGAGACGGTCTGCTGAGCGAAATTCGCACCCTGGAAGTCGAGCATTGGTTGAAGTCGTTGCCGTTGGCACCCAAGACCAGAGCCAACCTGAGAAACCTGATGCATGTGCTTTTCGAATGCGCCCGACGCTGGGAGCTGGCTGACCGGAATCCGATCGAGCTGGTTCGCCAAAGCGGGCGGCGGAAAAAGGTCCCGAGGCGACTCACGATTGAGGAGCTTCGTTGGCTGCTCGCGCAATTGGAGCAACCGCACAGCACGATGGTGATCCTGGCGGCCTGCCTGGGTCTTCGTGTCGGTGAAATCCTCGGTCTAACCTGGGGAGACGTTGACCTTTTGAAGGCGACCCTTGAGGTTCGGCGGTCGGTCTATCAGTACCACATCGGACCGGCCAAGACCCCCTAGTCGGAGGCGGTGTTGCCGATGGTCCCCGAAGTTGTTTCGGCTTTGGGGAGGTGGCTGGCGCAAGCCCGCTACCGTTCCGAGACGGACTTTGTTTTCGCGTCGGCGCGGGGCGGCCCTCGGGATGCTGACAAGCTGAGGGAAGCTGTCTTGCAGCCGGCAGCAGATCGGGCCGAGCTTGGCAAGATCGGCTGGCACAGCTTGAGGCACTCCTTCGCCACGGCCTTGGATGTGGCGGGGGCGCGCATGAAGGTGGCTCAGGGGCTGATGCGCCACTCCAGCATTACCACCACGATGGACGTTTACACGGGAGCGGTTGAACGCGACAAAAGGGAAAAAGCCGGGCGGGTCGCCACGGCGGTTTTAGGCAGCGTTCAGTGATACAGCACCCAAACAAACCCAAATCGCGTTGGAGCGAATCACCGCAACTGACTGAAGGAGTTGGTTGCGGGGGCTGGATTTGAACCAGCGACCTTTGGGTTATGAGTTCCACCCCCTCAGGCTAACTCAGGCTAAGTCAGTCATTCTGCGGTACGCATAGCAAGCCTGAGGAAGATTGAGGAAGGCTCGGAAATCCTATCGAACCCAAATCGAGAAGGCGTTGGCCGGCTTTCTCGACGCCGTGAAGCCTGCGCCCAGGCGTACCTCCAGCATTCCTGGCGAACTCGTCGACTTGCCAAAAAAACCGGATGCGGCGGCCCCTCGATCCCCTGCGCCGACAGCTTCAACACCGCCTCGATCGTCGCCCGCCCTGCCACCTCGATCAA
>DATJAQ010000309.1:0-15797 GCA_035516075.1 Terriglobia bacterium
GAATTTCTGGGCCACCTGGTGCCCGCCCTGCCGCAAAGAGATGCCCGATCTTGAGACGCTGTACAATCGCTTCAAAGATCAAGGCTTCGTAATTCTGGCCATCTCCGACGAAGATTCGAGCAAAGTCCAGCCGTTCATCGCCGATCACCACGTCACCTACCCGGTGCTGCTCGACCCCGGGCGCAAAGTGAACGGTCTCTTCGAGATTGAGGGTATCCCGAAGAGCTTCGTGTACGATCGCGAAGGCAAGCTGGTGGCGCAGTCCATCGATATGCGGACCCAAAAACAATTTCTGGAGATGCTGTCGCAGGCGGGGCTTCAGTAGCCCGCTGGGCTTTTGGGCTCCGACTCGTCTGCGGAGATTGTGAAGCGCACGGGCGGACTTCGCGTTCGTGCGGCAGGCCCGATCTTGAATGGCCACCACGACGACAGGCCCGATCTCTGAAGGCACCCCACAACCCTCGCCTGCCACCGGCCTGTGCGTTGACTCTGTCATCTATCGTTATCCGCACTTCGAGCTAGGCCCGGTCACCTTCGAGGCCGGCGCCGGCGAGCTGGCAGCCATCATTGGACCCAACGGCTCCGGCAAATCGACTCTGCTGGAAATCGCGAGCGGCTATCTGAAGCCGCTCGGCGGCCGGGTGTTGCTCAACGGCGAGAACTTGCACGCTCTGTCGCCGCTCGATCGGGCGCGGCGCGTGGGCCTTGCGCGGCAGGACACGCCGCTGCTGTTTCCCTTCAGCGTGCGCGAGTTTATCCGCCAGGGGCGCCACCCGCACGCCGGCCGCCGGCTGTTCGAGACCGGAGAAGACGAGAGCTGGGTGGGGTGGGCTGTCGAACAAACCAGCATGGCTCACCTGGCCGAGCGCCGGGTGACCGAGATCAGCGGCGGTGAATTTCAGCGCGCGGTGCTGGCCCGCACCCTCGCGCAGCGCCCGCGCCTGCTGCTACTCGACGAGCCCACCGCGAACCTCGACATCGGCTACCAAATCGAGGTGCTGGGACTCCTGCGCCACCTGGCCGCCGCCGAGGGCCTGACAGTGGTGATCATTACGCACGAGCTCAATCTGGCCTCTGAGATGGCGGACCGAGTCTTGTTGCTCGAAAACGGGGCCGAGGTGCGGCAAGGGGTGCCTGAAACGGTGTTTGACGCCGCCTTGCTCAGCCGCGTTTTTCAGACCAGGGTGGCTGTGGATCGAAACCCGTCGAGCGGCCGGCCGCGAGTGACGTGGGTGACAAGCCCCTCCCCGTCAACTCGTTAGCACGCCACTGAGGGCGGAATGGATTCCCACCTCCTCGGGAATGACCGTGGGGAAGGCTGTCGCCCCAAATGCGTGGTGAACCGTCACCCATGATTAGCTTGACTTTCATGGCCGGTAACGCTAAGGTTATTGCCGAGGCGTTTATGGCCCCAGCTTTCTGCCACTCCTTCGCCGAAACTGCCGAAACCGCATCCAAACAAGAGGTCTCCGCGCGTACGACGCACCGCGATGGGTTTGGCTGGGGAAACGCGTCAACGAGGCAAGAGCACGTCGCTTTCTCACTTCGCACCAAACCCAAACTTGTAAGCATCTGAAAAAAAGTGACTTATTGATGAAATCGGGGCCTGGAGCGCCGGAATTTCTTGCAAACGAACCCAAACGTGTAACCTACAGACTGGGAAAGGGATATGTTCCAAAATGCCCGTTTCTTGCGAGGAATTTTTGAGGCCGAAAACCCCAAAGTTCCTTGCAAACGAACCTAAACTCGCAACTACCAGCAGGCTCAACAGATAGGGTCCTAAACAGGCACTTTTTGTGAAGAAAATCAGAGGTCAGATCGCACGCATCGAGGCGGGTGCACGCCATGGAAAACTGAGGTTACAATACGGGGCGCGGCCGGAGGCGCCGGATTCGGTGTGGAGCGTTTTCGGCGTCGGGGGAGAAAAACTGTGCATCGGTTCAAGATTGCGGGTCCTGTTCTCGGTTTGCTGCTGACGCTGATGGCGGGGTCTGCGCACGCCGCGCCGGTCCATCTGCGCTGCGAGGGCTTGACGAATCCGCTCGGCATGGATGCTGGCACTCCACACTTCGCCTGGCAGAGCGACAACCTGGAGCGCGACTGGCGCCAGACGGCGTACCAGATTCTGGTGGCAGGTAGCGCGGATCGCTTGCGTCTGGGCCAAGCCGACGTCTGGGACAGCGGCAAACTGGCGTCAAGCGAATCCACGTCGATTGCCTACGGCGGGCCGCCGCTCGACTCGCGCCGGCGGTACTACTGGACGGTGCGCGTGTGGGACTCGAACGGCCGCGCCTCTGAGTTCGCCCCGCCGGCTTGGTGGGAGACGGGCCTTCGCTCGAAGGCAGACTGGAGCGCCACTTGGATTAGCTGGAAGAACCCGCAGGCCGAAGCGGACCGGGCAGGTGTCCGCTGGATCTGGGCGGCGGGCGGGAACGCCCTCGACGTGCCTGCCAAAACCAGCGCCGTTTTCCGGCTGAGTCTGAAGCTTGCTCAAAAGCCGCAACGGGCGGCCCTGTTTGTAATTGCCCGCGGAGACTTCACGGCCCAAGTTAACGGCCACGAGACGGGCGCCAAGCACGAGTGGGGCGAGTTTGACCGCGAAGACGTCGGCAGCGAGCTCGTGGTGGGTGAGAACTCCATTGAGGTCACGGTCAGCGCCACCCCGCGCTCCCCGTACGAACCGCCCGGCGCCCCCAAGGGCCATCCTGCGGCCTTGGCCGCGCTGCTGAAGATTACGCAGGCTGACGGGAGCGTGGAGCGCATTCCAACTGGCGAAGGCTGGCAGGCGCGCCTCGAGAGTGAAACCGGCTGGAAACCGGCGGCGGTCGTCGCCGAGTTGAACGATCAGCGCCTGGGCGGGGCCCCTGGACCCATCTCGTATCCTGCGGCGCTCCTGCGCCGGGAGTTTTCGGTTTCGAAACCGGTGAGGCAGGCGCGGCTCTATGTGACGGCCCTCGGCAACTACCGCGTGTTCATCGACGGCCGGCGCGTGGGCGAGAGCGTGCTCACGCCCGGGTTCACGGACTTTCGAAAGCGCGTGCTTTACCAGACCTACGACGTTACCGGGCTAGTCGAAAACGGAAAGAATGCCATCGGCGCCATGTTGGGCGATGGCTGGTACGCGAGCGGCCTCACCTGGGCGGGGCGCCGCTACTTTCCGTTCCCCACGCGATTACTCGCTCAACTTGAGATTGAGTTCGCCGACGGCAGCCGCCAGAGGGTGGCTACGGATGAGTTGTGGAAGGCCTCTGAATCTCCCATCCTGCGCTCCGAGATTTATGCCGGCGAGGTGTATGACGCGCGCCTCGAGCAGCCGGGCTGGGCTGAAGCCGGATTTGACGACGCGAAATGGGCGCCCGCGGTGGTTTCGAAAGCGCCTGAGATCGAGGTGTCGAACCAGAGCGATGTTCCGGTTCGGGTGGCCATAACGCTGCCTCCGAAGAATATTTCTTCGCCGGCGCCAGGGGTCTATGTTTTCGACATGGGCCAGAACATGGTGGGCTGGGTCACGCTAAGGGCGCGGGGCGACGCCGGGACTCTGGTTCGATTGCGTTTTGCAGAAATTCTCAAGCCGGACGGCAACATTTACAGGCAAAACTTGCGCAATGCGGACGCGGAGGATCTTTATTACCTCCGCGGTGGCGGACAGGAAGAGACCTACACTCCCTATTTCACGTTTCACGGCTTCCGCTATGTCGAGGTCACGGGCTACCCCGGCAAGCCCGCCCTGGCCGCGCTCACGGGTGAGGTTGCCACCAGCACGGCCGGCGAACCCACGGGACGGCTTGAAACCTCCAGCAAGCTGTTGAACGAGATGTGGTCGATCGGAATCTGGGGTCAGCGCGGCAACTTCCTGAGCGTGCCCACCGATTGTCCGCAGCGCGACGAGCGCCTCGGCTGGATGGGCGACGCCGGCGTCTTTTGGCGCACGGGCTCCTACAATTTCGACGTTGAGGCCTTTTCGCACAAGTGGATGCAGGACGTGGCCGACGCGCAAACGGCGGAAGGTGCGTTCACTAACATCTCGCCCGATCTGCTGGAAGGGCTCGGCTCCGTCGGGGCTCCGGGCTGGGGCGACGCCGGCGTGATCGTTCCCTACACCACCTGGCTGCAATACGGCGACGCCGAAATTGTCCGGGAGCATTGGAACGCCATGGAGCGCTGGATGGATTTCATCGCGGGCCAGAATCCGGATTTCCTTCGCAAGAAGGGTGTGGGCCCTGACTTCGGAGATTGGCTTGCGCCTGACCCTAATACGCCCAAGGATTTGGTCGGTACCGCCTACTGGGCGCTGATCGCCGGCATGATGTCGCAAATGGCGCAGGCGCTCGGCAAAGAGGACGACGCGAAACGCTTCGCCGTCCTTGTGAACAGCATTCGCGACGCTTTCGAGAAGGCGTACCTCAGGCCGAATGGCGAAGTCGCGGGCAATACGCAGACGGCTTACGTACTCGCGCTCCACGTGGATCTGGCCCCGAAGTCGCTCGAGCCGGCGCTGCTGGACCATCTCGTCCAGAATATCGCGTCGCGGGGCGGGCACCTGTCCACCGGATTCCTGGGCACGCCTTTTCTGCTGTTCACCCTGGCCGACCATGGGCGTAGTGATGTAGCCTATCGACTGCTGTTCAACACCACTTATCCTTCCTGGGGCTACATGCTGGCGAAAGGTGCCACCACCTGGTGGGAGCGATGGAACGGGGATACGGGCGACCCGGCCATGAACTCCTATAACCACTACGCCTTCGGTTCGGTGGTGGCCTGGATCTATCGCGCCGTGGCCGGCATCGATACCAGCGTGGCCGGGCCCGGGTTCCACGAAATCGTCATTCGCCCGCACCTCGATGCGCGCCTTACCTGGGCTCGGGGCGAATACGATTCCGCCTACGGCAGAATCGTGACCGACTGGCGAGGCACGCCGTCGGGACCCTTCACGCTGAACGTCACGATACCGGCCAACACGACCGCCAAGGTCTACCTGCCGGCCATCGCCAACGCTCACGTCACCGAGGACGGAAAGCCGATCGCACCCGAGCGCGAGGCCGGCGACTACCGGGTTGAGATCGGTTCGGGCGTGTACGCGTTCGAGGTGAAATGAGGGGCGGAGTCTAGGAGTTGGGAGGCTACATCGCTTGCCTATAGGCTAGCCCGTCGCCCGACGCAGCAGGTAGATGAATACCGGCGCTCCGGCCACCGCCGTCACGGCGCCCACGGGCAATTCGAGCGGCGCCACCGCCGTGCGCGCCAGGGTGTCTGCGACGATCAGCACCGTGGCGCCGCCCAAGGCTGAAGCGGGCAAAAGCAGGCGGTGGTCGCTGCCCACCAGCATGCGCCCGAGGTGCGGCACCAGCAGGCCCAGGTATCCGATGGCCCCGCTCACCGAGACCGCGAGGCCCGTGAGCAGCGAAGCGATCACAAACACCACGGTTTCGACGCGCGCCACCGCCACGCCCAGATGGGCGGCCTCGGTGTCGCCGAGCAGTAGGACGTTGAGGTCTTTCGAAAAGGCATAGAGAGCGAGAATGGCCACCAGAATCGCGGGCGCCAGCACTCCCACCCGGGCGTTGGTGACCACGCTGAGATCGCCCATCAGCCAGAACGCCGTGCCGCGCACGTCGCGGGTGGAGAGCAGGGTGAGGATGAAAAGAATCACGGCGGAGAGAAACGACGCCGTAACAACGCCCGCCAGCACCAGCGTGTAACTGGCCAGGCGGCCGCCGCGCCGCCCGAGCACATATACCCAGGCGGTGGTGGCCAGCGCTCCGCCGAACGCCACGGCGGGAGCCGCCGCGGCGAGGAGGCCGCCGGCCCAGAGAGCCAGGATTTCGCCGAGCGCGGCCCCGCTCGAAATGCCGAGGACGTAGGGGTCCGCCAGGGGGTTGCGCAGCAGCGCCTGGAGCGCCGTACCGGAGACGGCCAGCGCCGCGCCCACCAGGGCCGCCAGAAGGACGCGCGGCAGACGCAGGCCGCGGACAATGGTGAACGCCTGCGGGTCTGCGGGATTTCCTTTAAGCCCCGACCAGACTTCGGCGAGCGAAAGATGGACGCCGCCGAGCGCAAGGGAGGCGAGCGCAGCCACGAGCAGCAGGAGGCATAATGCGGCGGTGACGGCGACGACGTTGCGGCGCGTGGCGGGGAGGGCCATCAGCGCAACCCTTCGTGCGCTGTCGGTTCGCCGGGGTGCAGCTCCTTCGCCACCGCTTCCAACGCGTCCACCAGCCGGGGAGAGGGCCGGACGATAGTGTCGGGCACCAGGTAAACGCGGCCTTCCTTCACGGCGCGCAAATCGCGCCACCCGGACAGGCGCCGCAAGTCGTCGAGCGAGGGCGTGTAAGACTGCGAGCGGGGCAGCAGGATGACGTCGGGATTGCGCTTGAGCACGGCTTCGAGGCTGACGCGGGGCCACTCGCCTTGGAGATCATCGGAGATCGAAGTGCCGCCGGCGCGGCGAATCACGTCGGCCACGAAACTCCTGGGTCCGATGGTGATGAGAGGCTGGTACCAGGTTACGAAAAGCACGCGGGGCCGCGGCTGGCCCGCCACGCGCCGCTCCACGGCTCGCATGCGCCGCTCGAGGCCGGAGGCCAGCGCGGCGGCCTCGGCGGGTGAGTCGAGCAGGCCGCCCAGGTCGCGGATGGTCTTCAACACGTCGTCCAGATTGCGGTCGGAGACGCCGTACAGCGGAATGCCGACTCGCGCAAGCTGGTCGGCGGTTTCGCGGCGGTTGGCCTCGGGACTGCCGAGCACCAGATCGGGCCGGAGCGATACGATCCTTTCCAGGCTCGGGTCGAGGAGGGCGCCCACGTGGGGTTTTCGAGCGGCCTCGGGAGGATAATCGCAATAGTTGGTGTCGCCAACAATCTTGCCGCCGGCATTGAGCGCGTAAAGAGTCTCGGTGATGGCCGGTGCCAGTGAGACGAGCCTCCGGGGATGCTGAGGAATCTCGATTTTGCGGCCGGTTTCGTCGGTCACGCTGCGTGTTGTTGCGGATGCGGCCCGGGCAGGCGCCGCCGCGAGACCTGCGCTCAAGGTCACGAAGGCTGCTAGAAGCGTGCCTCGGGGCCTCGTTAGTGTGGTCCGGGAGAGCAATCGATGCACGGGTCGGGGTGACATATCAAATCGCGTCCTTCAGTTTATCCGAAGTCCGCTTGCCGCCACATTGTCATCGCCGAGCTTTGCCTTCAACGGGACAACGTTGTCCGGGAGGGACGGCTGGATGGACGTCCGGAGGACATCGGACCGGCCGAAGATCGAGAGCCGCCTCAAAGCGAATCTTCTCTGTGCCGGTGCTATAATGGCGGGCGTTTCGCTATGGACAAGTTCCTCTTGCCGTTGTTTCCCCTCGACCTGGTTCTTTTCCCCGACGAGGTGCTGCCCCTTCACATCTTCGAGGAGCGTTTCAAGCAGATGATCGGGGAGTGCCTGGCGAAGGACGAGTTCGAGCCCGACGGCGGCGAGTTTGGCGTGGTGTGCATGCGCGCCCGGCAGGCCGAACGGGTGGGATGCACGGCGCGCATCACGCGGGTGATTCGCCGGTATGAGGACGGGAGGCTCGACATCCTCACCTCCGGCCGGAGGCGGTTCGAGATTTTGTTCACCAATGACGAGCAACCGTACCTTCGGGCCGCGGTGAGTTTCGTCGAGGACCACGAGGCGGAGCTCGCTTGTGAGACGGAGAAGCCACGCGCTCGCCAACTCTTTCACGAAGTGCTCAAGCGGCTGGAAATCTCTGGCGGGATTCCCGATCTCGACCGCGAATCGCGTCGGCCTTCCTTTCAGATTGCCGCCGCGCTTCCGCTGGGCCTCGAATTCAAGCAGGAGGTGCTCGCGCTGCGCAGCGAGAGGGAGCGTCTGCGCCGGCTCTCGGACCTGATGGAGAAGCTCGTTCCGGCCCTCGACGAGCGTGCGCGGGCGCGCACCAGATCCTCGGGCAACGGCCACGCGGGACGCTCGCAGTAATCCGGCGCTCCCCCCGGCGGGATGACGCGCCGGGCTCAGGTATAATGAACCATGACCAAGCCCCAAACCCTCGGCGAGCTGAAACTTTCGGGCTATCGCAGCCGGAGCGTGAAGGACGAAATGCGGTCGAACCTGGTCCGCAAGATGAAGGCCGGCGACACGGTGTTCCCCGGCATCGTGGGATTCGACGACACCGTGATCCCACAGATCGTCAACGCCATTCTCTCGCGTCATAATTTTATTCTCCTGGGCCTGCGCGGGCAGGCGAAGAGCCGCGTTCTGCGCTCCCTGGCAACTTTGCTCGACGAGGAAATCCCGTATCTCGAAGGGTGCGAGATTCACGACGATGCCTTCCGGCCCCTCTGCCGCCCCTGCCGGGACCGCCTGCAGGAGGAGGGCGATGCCACACCCATCGGCTATCTCGGCCGCGAGCACCGCTACGTGGAAAAGCTGGCCACGCCGGACGTAACTATCTCCGACGTGATCGGCGATCTCGACCCCATCAAGGCCGCGCGGGGCGGCCACGCGTTATCGAGCGAGCTCACCATCCACTACGGGCTGCTGCCCCGCGCCAACCGAGGCATTTTCGCCATCAACGAACTGCCGGACCTCGCCGGCAAAATCCAGGTGGGCCTCTTCAACATCATGCAAGAGGGTGACGTTCAGATTAAGGGTTATCCGGTGCGCCTCCCGCTCGACGTGCTGCTCGTGTTCACCGCCAATCCCGAGGACTACACGGCGCGGGGCAAAATCATCACGCCGCTCAAGGACCGCATCGGCTCGGAAATTCGCACCCACTATCCCGCGACCCTCGAGCACGCCCTCGCCATCACCGAGCAGGAGGCGTGGACGGCGCGCACCGACAGCGGCGGCGTGATGGTGCCGCAATTCGTGCGGGAAGTTGTGGAGAGCATCGCCTTTGAGGCCCGGCAGGACAAGAAGGTCGACAAGCGCAGCGGCGTAAGCCAGCGCATGCCCATCTCCTGCCTGGAAAACGTGGTGTCGAACGCCGAGCAACGCGCGCTGCGCAACGGCGATGCACAGGGCGTGGCGCGCCTGCTCGACGTCTATGCCGCCCTGCCTTCCATCACCGGAAAGTTCGAGCTCGAGTACGAGGGCGAGCTCAAGGGCGCGGACAGCGTTGCGCGCGACGTGATCCGCCAGGCCACGGCGCGCGTTTTCAAAATGCACTTTGACGGCGTTCCGATGCAGAGCATCGTGCAATGGTTTGAGCTGGGGGGCACGCTCAAGTACGCCGAGGACGCGCCCGTGGACGATGTGCTCCGGCAGCTCGCGGGGATTCACGGATTGGTGGAGAAGGCGGAAAGGCTGGGCGTGAAGCGCGGCGACGCCGCGGCGCTCCAGGTGGCCGGCGCCGAATTTATTCTGGAAGGGCTTTACGCGCTCAAGAAGATCAGCCGCAGCGAGGAATTGGGCTTCTATGCGGAGCGGCGCCAGCCCGAGCCGCCGCCTGAGGAGCCGGCTTCGCCGCCGCGGCGGCGGAATCTCAACTGAAGCCCGGGGGCCGCGTGCGCCTCACTGGTTTGAGGCCACCGGGTTGTGCCAGCCGCCGTTGGCGACGATGTGGCCGGCTTCCTCCGGGCCCCAGGCGCCGGGCTCGTATTCGTACAGCGGCGTGCGCGCGCCGAGAATCGGTTCGACGATTCGCCAGGCGGCTTCCACCCCGTCTTCGCGGGCAAACAGACTCGACTCGCCCTGCATGGCCATCCAGAGCAGCAATTCGTAAGCGTCCATGGCCTCGGGTTGAGGGTTGCGGGCCACCTGCAGCTCCACGCGATCCGTGTCTGAGCTGCCGGGCCGCTTGGCGAGCGCCCCGACGGCCGTGACGATGTCCGGGCTCAGACGGAAGCGCACGTAGTTGTCGCCTTGCGGCATGTACAGGGTGCCGAAAACGGACTGCGGCGGCCGCTTGAAATGCACCATCACTTCGGTGGCCGTGAGCGGCAGGCACTTGCCGGAGCGAATGTAGAAGGGCACTCCGCCCCAGCGCCAGGAATCGATAAAGAGCCGCACCGCGGCGTACGTCTCCACGCGGGAGTCGGGCGCCACGCCGGGCTCGCTGCGGTAACCCTTGAACTGGCCGCGCACCAGATCGTCCGGATGGAGCGGCCGGATGGCGTTGAGCACGTTGCTGCGCGCATCGCGGAACGCGTCGGGGGCTCCGGCGGCGGGAGGCTCCATCGCCAGGTAGGCGACCACTTGCATCAGGTGGTTCTGCACCACGTCGCGGATAGCGCCGGCCTCCTCATAAAACTTGCCGCGCCCCTGTACGCCGAATTCCTCCGCCATCGTGATCTGGACGCTGGCGACGAGATCGCGATTCCAGATGGGTTCGAGGAAGGAGTTGGCAAAGCGAAAGAAGATCAGGTTCTGCGTGGTCTCTTTGCCGAGGTAGTGATCGATGCGGAAGATGTTCGACTCGGGGAACACCTTGGCCAGGTCTGCGTTCAGCTCTTGCGCGGACTTCAGGTCGCGCCCGAACGGCTTTTCCACCACCACGCGGGCGCCCTGGACGCAGGCCGCGGCGTCCAACCCCTGGGTGACGGTTTCGAACATACTCGGCGGAATCGCGAGGTAGAAGAGCGGGTGCGCCGCGCCGTCGATCTGCTGGCGCAGGGTTTCAAAGGTTTTGGCGTCGCGATAATCGCCGTCAACGTACCGCAGCAAAGCGGCGAAGCCCTTGAAGGCTTCGTCGTCCACGCCCCCGCCGATCTTCTCCACGCTGTCGTGTGCGCGCTCAACGAGCTGCTCCAGGGTCCAGCCCGAGAGCGCCACGCCCACCACCGGCACCTTGAGGTTGCCGCGCCGGAACATCTTGTAGAGAGAAGGGAAGAGCTTTTTGTGAGCGAGATCGCCCGTAGCGCCGAAGAGCACCAGGGCATCGGAAACTTCAGGCATGATTACGCTCCCGTGGACTGTTTCTTTTCCAGGTGGCCGCCGAAGGCGAAGCGCATCGCGGCCAGCACCTTGTTGGCGAACTCGTCTTGGCCGCGTGAACTGAAGCGCGCGTAAAGAGCCGAGGTGAGCAGGGGCGCGGCCACGCCTTCGTCGATGGCGGCGATCGAGGTCCACCGGCCTTCTCCGGAATCTGAGACGCGGCCCGCGTACTCGTCGAGGTTGGGGCTTTGGTGCAGAGCGGCGGCCGTCAAATCGAGCAGCCAGGAGCTGATCACGCTGCCGCGGCGCCAGACCTCCGCAATCTCAGCCAGATTCAACTCGAACGGGTAGTACTTGGGGTCGCGCAGCGGCGTGGTTTCGGCGTCGACTTCGCGGCTGAGCTTGCCGGCGTTGGCGTGCCGCAGAATGTTGAGCCCTTCGGCGTAGGCTGCCATCAAGCCGTACTCGATGCCGTTGTGCACCATTTTGACGAAGTGCCCGGCGCCGTTCGGCCCGCAATGCAGGTAACCTTGGTCGGCCGTGGTTTCGCCCGGACGGCGGCCCGGGGTGCCAGGGGCCGAGCCCTGGCCGGGGGCCAGCGCGGCGAAGACGGGATCTAGCCGTTGCACGATCTCCTTCTCGCCGCCGATCATAAGGCAATAGCCGCGCTTCAGGCCCCAGACGCCGCCGCTGGTTCCGGCGTCCACGTAATGCAGGCCGAGCGGCCGGAGCCGCTCGGCGCGGTCGATGTCGTCGCGATAATACGAATTGCCGCCGTCCACCAGTGCGTCGCCAGCTTCGAGACGCTTCGCAAGCTGATCCACCATGGAATCCACCACGGCCGCCGGCACCATCATCCAGGCCGTTCGCGGCTTGCGGAGTTTAGCCACGAAATCGTCCAGCGATTGCGCGCCTACCGCTCCGGCCTTGGCCAGTTCCTGAACCGACGCCGGCTGCGTATCGAACACCACGCACTCATGGCCCCGTGCCAGCAGGCGCTTCACCATGTTCGAGCCCATTCGCCCGAGACCGATCATGCCGAGTTGCATGGAGACCTCCTCACCCCTTACAGAGATGCCTCACTGCCCGCCGCGGTGGCGGGCGGGAGGCCGCGGCGAGCTGCGGAGCAACCGATCGAGCTTCTGGGACGGCGCCGGCAGCGCTCATCCTACAGACTGTGTCAGCCGCGCGACGTATCTCGTGCGGCGGTTCGCGCCTTCAGTTCTCCCATCTCTTGGTGCAATCTGCTCTGGCGCCGCGAGAGGCTCCAGGCGTAGCCCATGAAAAGGACCCAAACGAAGGCGTAAGCCAGAAACAGGTACGTATTGACCACAGTACTCCTTTGGAATGGCGCGTAATCTAGCCTGAAACCCTTCCTAGGCAGCCAATTCCTGCCTCAGGCGGGCGACTTCGCGCCGCACGCGGGTGATCGCCATCCGCACTCTCACCAAATAGAAAAACAAACACAGAAAAGCGCCCCAGGTGACGAACACGGTCAGCCACATGCGCGGATCAAGTCCCGAGCCCTCGCCTCCGCCAATCACCGGTTGGGGGTGTTGCGTCCTCCACCAGCGGATCGCCATGTAATCGACGATCGAGGTGATAAAGCCGAGCGTGCCCACAACCGCCGCGAGCGACTCCACCCGCCCAGGACTGCTGACGTAGGCGCGCAGCATCAGGTAGGCGATGTACAGCAGCCAGAGGATGAACGTGGAGGTGAGGCGCGCGTCCCAGGTCCACCAGATGCCCCACACGGGCTTGGCCCACAGGGGTCCCGTCACCAGCACGCCGGTGCAAAAAACGAACCCCACCTCGGCGCACGAGACGGCGAAATCGTCCGCGCCGCGAGATCGGTTCCTCAGGTACCCGATGCTGCCGAGGAAGACGAAAAAGTAGGCGAACAGCGCCGTCATCGCCAGCGAGAAATGAACGTAAAAAATCCGCTGGACCTCGCCCATGGTAAGCTCTTCGGGCGCGTAAAGAAAAATCATGTAAAGCGCAACGACCATCCACAGGAGCGTAACGCCCAAGTGCAGCGTCATTGTCGATTGTTTAGCCATTTCAATTGGTCCTTGGTCCGTTGTTGTTCGTCCGTTGTCAGTGGTCAGTTGTCCGTTGCACGTAGCTCGTAGATCGTCGCTCGAAATGTCCGGCTCAGAATGCGCGACAGAATTTGCGGCAACGAACCACGAACAACGATCTACGATCCACAATCTGAGCGCAGCGGACGACTGACGACGGACCACTGACCACGGATACCAGACTACTCCTCCAGCACATACTCAAACAGCAGAAACGCCGCCACCGTATACACCAAGCTCACCCCGCCCACACGCTCCAAGCCGGCACGCAGCGCGGGCCCGGCGGCGCCGCGCAAGGCATCGGTGGTGGCGTCGATCGAGAGCACCAGGATCCAGAAGGCCACCGGAAATTGCATCACCGGCAGCATCACTTCCCGCATCCGGGTGTTCGCGGCCACGGCGCCGAAAATGGTTCCCAGCGACGCGTAACCGAGCGAGCCCAAAGCCATGATGGCCACGAATGGGCCCAGCGCCGTCAGGAATGATAAGTTATACCAGAGAGCGGCCACGAAAACCATGACCGCTTCCGCGAACCCGAGAAACACAAGGTTGGCCAGGAGCTTGCCCGCAAAGATGGCGCCCGGATCGATGGGTGCCAGGGTGAGCGCCTCCAGGCAGCCGTTCTCGCGCTCGGCCGCAAACGACCGGTTGAAACCCAGGATACCGGCGAAAGCGATCGCGATCCAGAGCAGCCCCGGCAGCATGCGCAACGATTCCTCGCGGCCGGTGTTGAACGAAAAATTGAAGAGGAAGATTACCAGGATGCCGAAGACGCACATCGATACCGCCGTCTCGCGGTTGCGCCACTCGACGCGCAGGTCTTTGACGAAGATGGTCCAGACGGCAGTCAAGGAATTGTGAATGTTGAATGCTGAATTATGAAGTGCCGGTGGACGCCCGTCAGGTCTCCCAGTGCATCCTTAAGGGCTCGGCTGTCAACCCGCTCCCGGCTGCGCACCACAAACTGCGTATTCCCCACTCCCTACTCCCTACTCCCCACTCCCAACTCCCTGGCCAGCCGCCCGGCATTCCGGGCACGGGCACAGTTCGCGAAGATAATCGAAGGTGTAGATGCCTGTCGAGTGCCCGTCGCTCCAGGTGATGTTCAGGGCGTAGCGGCCTACCAACTCCGCCTTCTCCGGCTTCAACGGCTCCTCGTACAGGGCCAGCGGATTCGGCGCCGCCGCGGGCCGGGACGTGGGGCGCTCGCCCGTGCCATGCGCGTCCGTGCAGGTGGCGCACGGGCACTTCTCGCGCAGATCGGCGTAAGGGTACAGGCTGCGATGGCCGTCGGACCACTCCACCGCAATCGAGTGATGCTCTCCGGCGAGCTTGATCTTTCTGGGGGTTGGTGGCATGAAGTGAACCCGAAGATTGACCCATTGACTCATTGATTCAATGAGCCAATCCTTCAATCCCTCAATCACTCGATGGTGATCTCTTCCACGGTCTGGACGCGGGACAATTCAGATTCGAGCGCGGCGGCCACGGCGCGGAAGGCCTTGCCCGGCGGCGTGCCGGCGTCGAGCGCCACAGGCTGGCCGCTGTCGCTGCGGGTGCGGATGTCGAGATCGAGCGGAATCTCGCCGAGAAACGGAAGGCCCAGCCGCCCGGCTGCCGTCCGCGCCCCGCCGTGCCCGAAGATTTCGGCGCGATGCCCGCAATCCGGGCAGACGTAATAGCTCATGTTCTCGACGATGCCGAGAACGGGCACGTTGAGTTTCTGGAACATCGCAATGGCCTTCGAGGCCACGGTGAGCGCCAGGTCTTGCGGCGTTGAAACAATCACCGCGCCCGTCAGCGCGGCCGTCTGGCACAGGCTCAATTGGATGTCGCCCGTGCCGGGCGGCAGGTCGATGACGAGGTAGTCGAGCTCACCCCAGCGCACGTCTCCCAGAAACTGCTGCACCGTCTTATGCAGCATGGGCCCGCGCCAGATCACGGCCTCGTCCTTGGGCAGGAAATAGCCCATGGAGATAATCTTCACGCCGTGCTCCACGGGCGGCTCGATCTTGCCCTCCACCACCTGCGGCTCGGTGTGCGCGCCCACCAGCATGGGGATGCTCGGGCCGTAGACGTCCGTATCCATCAGGCCCACGCGATGCCCCGCGCACCCGAGCGCCACCGCCAGGTTCGCCGCCACGGTCGATTTGCCCACGCCGCCTTTTCCGCTCGCAACGGCGATGGTGGTTTTCACGCCCGGCGCCAGGTTCGGCCGCGCGTCTGCCGCGCCTCCCGAATTTCCGCCAGGATGGGCGCCGGCGTGGGCGCCGGCGTGCGATCCAGGAGGTGTTGCGGGTTCTGCCGCCGCCCGCTCGCCAGCCGCCTCGCCCGCAGAAGCAGGCCGGGCCAGGTGGATTTCCACTTCGCCGCCGCCGAGCGCTTGCACCGCCTGATGCACGGCGCGCAGAATCTTTTCGCCGGCCGGGCTCGCGGGGCTCGCGTGTTCGGGCAGCTCCAGCGCCACAGATACGCGCCCGTCGCCCACTTCCACGCCCTTTAAACAGCCGAGCGATACCACGTCCCGTCCGGTGGCGGCGTCTTTTACCTCGCGCAGGGCCGTCATTACGTCTTGCGGGTGGATGCGTTTGCTCATGAGGGCTGATTCCTGTGAATGCGGCGCGAAAAGTGCGCGGCGCGGTAAGAATCATTGTGCGGTCCGCAGTGCCAAATGTCAAAAACCGGCCGATGAAGCCTCTGGCCGCAGACTCGCGAGCCGAGCCCTGTCAAGCCATTGAAGAATGTAACTTTCAAGAGAGCCGTCAAGCCATCAGAAATGTAACTCTACGGGGTGGCCGTAATCCTTTCTCTGGAACGCCGGTAAAGCGCTCCGGGGCTGAGGCGCTGGTGCGCCAGGCGGTA
>DATJAQ010000310.1:0-2508 GCA_035516075.1 Terriglobia bacterium
TCCACCGATCCCAACCTCGGTATGGCGGGCCGCTCGGTGCAGGGCCTCATCGACGTGCTGGAGGGCAACTACGGCGGCAACCCCGCTGACATGCCCTACGTGGTGAACAAGGAGGCGTTTCGTTAGCGATGATCCAAATCAAGCGCGTTTACGAAGCCGCGAGCCCAGCCGACGGAAGGCGCTTTCTTGTGGACCGGCTCTGGCCGCGCGGCATGAAGAAGGAGGCGTTGAAGATGGAAGCCTGGCTCAAAGACGCGGCGCCCAGCGACGAGCTCCGGCACTGGTATTCACACGACCCTGCCAAATGGACGGAATTTCGCCGTCGTTATTTCGCAGAGCTCAAGGCCCGGGCCGAGGCCGTTAAGCCCCTGCTCGAAGCCGCCCGCCAGGGCGACGTCACGCTGCTCTACAGCGCGCGCGTCACCGAGCTCAACAACGCCGTGGCCCTCAGGGACTATTTGGCGGCGCGTTTGAGGAAATAAACCCGGTGGCCGCTCAGACCGGCCGCAGATAGTCGAAGTCGCAGCCTTCGTGGGCCTGGAGGATGTGCTCCAGAAACATCCGGCCGTAGCCCCGCATGTAATGCGGCGCGGGCGGCTGCCAGCCGGCCAGACGTTGCCCGATCTCGGCGTCAGGGACAAGCAGTTCCAGCCGGCGGCCTGGCACATCGAGCTCAACCATGTCGCCGTTGCGAACGATCGCCAGCGGACCGCCCACCGCCGACTCCGGGGAGACGTGCAGCGCCACAGTGCCGTAGGCGGTGCCGCTCATGCGGGCGTCGCTCAGGCGAACCATGTCGCGCACGCCGGCCTCCAGCAGTTTTTTCGGAATCGGCAGATCGCCCCACTCCGGCATGCCGGGCGCGCCCTTGGGTCCGCCGCTCTTCATCACCAGCACCGAGTTTTCGTCGACGTCGAGTTGAGGATCGTCGATGCGCGCGCCCAAGTCGTCGTAGCTCTCGAACACCACGGCGCGACCCTTATGCTTGAGCAACTGAGGAGAAGCCGCCGTCTGTTTCAGCACCGCGCCGTGCGGAGCGAGGTTCCCGCGCAGCACCACCGTGCCGCCCTCGGGCTGCAGGGGTGCTTGGAGGGTGCGAATCACGTCGCGGTTGAAGCACTGCGCGCCGGCAATGTTCTCGCCCACACCTTTGCCGGTAACGGTGAGCGCGTTCAGGTGCAGCAGCGGCTCGAGTTCTTTCATTACGGCGGGCAAGCCTCCGGCGTAAAACATGTCTTCCATCAGGTATTCCCCGGAGGGCCGGATGTTGGCGAGGAAGGGCGTGGCGCGCGAGATTTCGTCGAAAAGCTCGAGCGGCAGCTTCAGGCCCACCCGGCCGGCGATGGCCACCAGGTGAATGATGGCGTTCGTCGAGCCGCCGATCGCCATGTTCACCCGGATGGCGTTTTCAAACGCCTCGCGCGTGAGCACCTGCGAAGGCCGCAAGCCTTCCCGCGCCATCGCAACGGCGCGCCTTCCGCTCTCTTCGGCCACGGCCAGGCGCCGCGCGTCCGCCGCCGGAATATTGGCGCAGCCGGGCAGTGTCATCCCCAACGCCTCCACGATACTCGTCATGGTGGAGGCCGTGCCCATCACCATGCAGTGGCCGGCGCTGCGGCTGATGCAGCTTTCGAATTCGCACCACTCTTCTTCGCTCAGGCGGCCGGCGCGCTTCTCCGCCCAGAATTTACGCGCATCGGTTCCGGAGCCCAGCGCCTCGCCGCGATACATCCCGCGCAGCATGGGGCCTCCCGTCACCATCAGGGCGGGCACGTCGGCGCTGGCCGCCCCCATCAACTGCGCGGGCGTGGTTTTGTCGCAGCCGCACAGCAGCACCACCGCGTCCATGGGATACGCCCGGATGCACTCTTCCACGTCCATCGCCATCAGGTTGCGATAGAGCATGGTGGTGGGCTTCATCAGCACTTCGCCGAGCGAAATGGTGGGGAACTCGAGCGGAAACCCGCCCGCCGCCCACACCCCGCGCTTCACGGCGTCCGCCACCTGGCGCAGGTGGGCGTTGCAGGTGGTCATCTCGCTCCACGAATTGCATACGCCGATCACCGGCCGTCCGTCGAATACTTGGCTGCTGAGGCCCTCGGCGCGTAGATAGGCGCGGTTCGACATGTTCTGCAGGTTGTCGCTGCCGAACCATTGGCGGCTCCGCAAGGGCGCGCTTCCGTTTCCATTCTTGGTGGGCACGTTTTGATTCCTCTCCCGAGAGTCGTGGTGCGCTAGAACAGTAGTCTCTCACAAAACCCTGACGGGCGGCGGGGTCCGGTGGCGGACGGAGTGGCGCTGGGACGGGACCGGAAACCAAAATGAAGCCGCGGGCGGCCGCGGGGCCGGTGGACGGCGCGCCGCCCCCACGGCCCAGCCGCATCAAGGCGTCGCTCAAAACCGCCGCCCACGTTGCCACCGGCGAGAGCCAAGAGGTTAATCCCGGCTCGTACCGCCGTCAGCCTGCGAACCTTCGCTTGCATGCCTTTTCGCTTAACGTTAAGATCG
>DATJAQ010000311.1:0-13171 GCA_035516075.1 Terriglobia bacterium
ACGGCGTCGTAGGAAAGTTTAGGCTTGTAGCCGGCGTCGAACAGCAGCCCGGCTCCTCGCTGGCCATGAGAGAAGTTCGGAATCCAGGAGTACTTGTCCGTAAAGCCCCAGGTCTGAAAGGCGGTGCAGCCAGGGTTGGCAGCGCAGACGCGGGCCACAAGTCCGTAGAGATCGGCTTGGCGCTGAGCGTCTGCCGGGTCGCGAGGTTGTCCGCCGGCGGCGATTGGCAGGCCCACGTCCAATTCAGTGATCTGGACCTGCACCCCCAACGCGGCCAACCGGCTGATACTGGCGTCGAGCGTCGAAGAGAGGTTGGCGGCGTCGGCGATGGAGACGTGCATCTGCAATCCCAGCCCGTCGATAGGAACGCCGCGCTGCTTGAAATCCTTCACCATGGCGTAGATGGCGTCTGATTTTGCGTTCAAGCCCTCGGCCGCATAGTCGTTGTAGAAGAGGAGCGCCTTCGGGTCAGCTTCGTGGGCCCAGCGGAACGCCTGCTCGATGTACGCCGTCCCCTTATCAGCCAGACCGATGCCCGGGTGATCGAACCAGATGGAGTGGGCCAGCGCGCCGTTCTTGTCGAACGCCTCGTTCACGACATCCCATGCGAACACTTTTCCCGCGTAGTGCCCGGCCACGCGCGCGACGTGCCGCTGCATGATGTCGCGCAGCTCCGCCGCCGAAGAGTGCCCGTCCGCCAGCCAGGCGGGATTGTGAATGCCCCACAGCAGGTTGTGTCCTCGCACCTTCATATGGTGAGCCTCCGCAAAGCTCACCACCTGGTCGCCCGGGCCGAAGTCGAACTCGCCCCGCGCAGGTTCCGTGTGCGTCCACTTCATGGCGTTTTCGGGCTCGATCATGTTGAATTCGTGCGCCAGGGTGCCGGCGTATTCGGGCTCGGAGAAATGGGCGGGATCCGCCGCCGCGCCCACCAGCAGTCCGATTCGCCCGGCCGCCTCGCGAAGCGCCGGTTGCGGGCTCGCAGCTTGCCGCGGCGCGGGAGCCGCAAGTCCGGCCGCGAGCGCAAGCCTCAGGGTGATTTTCGCCACCCGCCGAGCAGTCCGGCTGCGCGGTCGAAGCGCGTTTTTGCGAGGAGAGGTCATCTCAAGTCTCATTGAAAGTCCTCGCCTCCGCCGGACTGCCGCCCGCCGCAAGGCTACTGCGGCTTGGGTCCCTGGGTCACCTGAACCAGGCCATTCGGGCGCAGCCAGCGGGCGAATGCGGCCTGAATCTGGGCGCCGGTCAGGTCGAGATAACGCTGGGCGGCCCGGAAGGGCTCATCGAGAGGCAGGCCGATGGCTGAGCGGGCGATCCAGCCGCCGGCGATGCTTGCGAAGCTCGACTCGCGCAGCGGGATGCCGCGAAGCACGAGCGCCTTCGCCTCCTGCAGCTCATCCGGGTCAGGCGGCGAGGACTGCATGGCCTTCAGGTCGCGCACGATGATGGCGCGGGCCTTGGAAACGTTGGGCGGGTCGCAACCGTAATTCACCGAGTAAATGGAGCGCGTCTTGCCGGCCTGCAGCGACGATCCCACCGTGTAGACCAGGCCCGCGCTTTCGCGCAGATCCTTCGAAAAGCGGCTGGCGTAAAAGCTGCCGCCGAGGATCTGGTTTCCAAGTTCCAGGGCGTAGTAGTCGGGGCTGAAGCGGGTGATGCCAACGGTTTCGGCGAGGGTCACGCCGTCCTGTACGCGGCTTGAATCGGGCACCTCGGTTTCGAGCGCTTGATTTTCAGGCACGGCCGGAAGGTCGGTGGGCGGCGGCGGCCCCGTGGCCCGCCAGGCGCCGAAATATTTCTCGACGGCCGCCTTCGCTTCCTCCGGCGTCACCTTGCCCATCACCACGATGGTGGTGAGGTCGGGGCGAAAGGCGCGATTGTAGAAGCTTTTGACATCGTCGAGCTTGAGGGACGAAATGGTTTCCGGAGTGGCTTCGCGAAGCGTGGGATCGTCCTTCGGAAACAGGTTCGCGTGCAGGGCGTGCCCGGCCAGGTGGTCCGGGCTCTGGAGCTCGCCCGCGGCGTAGGAAGCCATCTGCGGTTGAGTGATCTGGAAGGCCTGCTGGGGCAGGGCCGGATGAAGCTCGTTGTCCGCGAGCAGCTCGAGGGCTCGGTCGAGATGGCTGGCGAGCGCCTGCACCGAAAACTCCAGCCCCGCGTTTTCGTCGGCGCCAATATCGTCCAGCGCCTTTTGGAAGGCGACGCGGTCGAGGGTAGTGGTGCCATAGGAAAAAAGCTGGCCAAGAATGTCGTCAACGCCGTCCTGGCCTTTGGGCGTTTCCAGTCCGGCATCGCTCTTGATGCGGCCGAAGACTGTGACCGTGTCGCTGACATCTTCGGGCTGCACGATCAGCTTGATGCCGTTTTCGAGCGTCGTCTCGGTGGGATGAGTGGTGGCGGTCGGAACCGCCAGGCGATGAAGCGCCTGCTGGGCCCAGTCCGGCAGCGGGACGAGCTTCGCCTCCTTCGGCGTGAACGACTCCTGGCCGCCGAAAGTGCTGCGCGAGGTGGGCTTGCCCGAGGGCTGGGGCGTGAGGATGGCCGTGATGGAGTTTGGCAACGCGAGGTACTGGCGGGCCACCCGGTTTACGTCGTCCACCGTCACCTGCTGCATGGCTTTCACGTCATCGTCGGGCGACTGCCGGCCCTCCACCGCCACGGCGGCTGACCACGCGGACGCGAGGCCCTCCACGGAGTTCTTCTGGAATTCTGCGCCGGCCAGCTCGTGCAGCTTGGCGGCGGCCACCAGGTCTGCCGGCAGGCCATTCTTGAGGTCTTCTTCCAGGATTTTTCGCATCTCGCCGGAGAGCGCGTTGGCGTCGGCCCCCTTGGGGTAGGCTGAGAGCGCGAAGCCGAGTCCCGCCTGCGGGAGGGACTGTATCTGAAAACCGGCAAACAGGGCTTTGCCCTCGGGAACCAGCCCGTAAAGCGTGCCGCGCTGGCTGCTGAGCACGTCGCCCAGCACTTGGGCGGCGGCGTAGTCGGGGCTTGACGTGCCCGGCATGCGGAAAGAAATCAGCGCGAGGCCGTAAGGCAGGTCGGTGTCCAGATTCATCGTCTGCGACTCAACCGCGCTCAAGTGAATCTCCTGCCGGGCGGGCAGCGTCTTCGACGGGATGTCGCCGAAGAAGGTCTTCACCTGCGCGAGGGCGGCCTGCGGGTCCACGTCGCCCACCACAATCAGGATGGCGTTGTTGGGTGAATACCAATCGTCGTGGAACTTCTTGAGCATCTCGGCGGTCGTTTTGTCGAAAGTCGGGCGGGTGCCGAGGCCGGGGTCGGCCAGGGGCGTGCCTTTGTACATCGCGGCCAGCAGCTTGGTGTAAAAAACGAAAACCGGATTGGAGTAATCGCGCGCCACTTCCTGCTCAATGGCGCCGCGCTCCTTCTCCCACTCCTTCGGGTCGGCGTCAACGGCGCGCATGCGGTTGGCCTCGATGCGCAGGGCGACGTCGAGGTCTTCCGCCGGGATGGTGTAGAAGTATTGGGTCACGCTCTGCTGAGTGTCGGCGTTGAACGCGCCGCCCATGGCGGCCGCGACCTCCGCGAGTTGGTCCGCGGAAAGGCCCGGGCTGCCGCGAAACATCATGTGCTCCATGGCGTGCGCCGTGCCGGGGAAACCCTCCGGCGACTCGTTCGAGCCCACCAGGTAATTCACCATGGTGGTGACCACCGGAGCCAGGCGGTTCGGCACGATCACCACCCGCAGGCCGTTCGGCAGGGTCGCCCGCAGGACGGTTCCGCCGGTGTCGGTCTGCGGACGGCCCGCCGCATTGAGACGCGGCGCCAGGCCCAGCGCGGTGGCGAGGGCCAGCGCAAGAACGAACGATGGCAGCAGCGAGCGCCGGCCGCGAAATTCTACCCTTGACGGGCCACCGGCCGCGCTGGAGACGGGTGTGCTGGTGCAGGTTTTCATGGGAAACTTAGTGTCCTCCTCAACTGGGTTCGCGAACGGCGCCCGTCTCAACTTGAGCTGAGCTTTGAAGTTCTCGTTCGCCCGCCGGCCTGCCTTGTATTCTCTCACAACTGCGGCTTCGCGGCCCCGGGACCGCCGCGCGTCAACCCGCTGTCACGCGCCTTCGCGGGCCGCCGTCAGGCGCGCTCGCAGGCTCGGGTCCGTGGCCAGATCGATGGCGGTCCAGGCCATGGCCAGGGCGCCGTCGGCGAGGGCTTTGTCGGCGGCCGGCGTCACGCAGTGCGCGGCAAACTCGGGTTGGTGATTGACGGCGGGCAGGGAGTCGATCCCGATCATGGGGTGGATGGAGGGGACGGCCAGCGACACGTTGCCCATGTCGGTGGAGCCGGTGGGCCGCGTCTCCCACTCGCCCAGGTTCGGAAAGGGGCGTCCCAGCGCCTCGGAATTGCGGCGATAGAGCGCGGCCATGGCGGCGTCGTGGCGCATTTCGGCGTAGGGCTTGTCGCCGCCGGTGATCCTCACCTTGGTGTTGGTGGCCACCGCGCCCGCGCCGAAGCAGCGGTACACCTTGGGCCGCAGCTCGTTAAGCTGCTCCAGCGTCTCGGAGCGGATGATGTACTTCGCCCGGGTGTGCGCCGGCACCACGTTGGGCGCGTCGCCGCCCTGGGTGACGATGCCGTGAATGCGGTCGGTGGAGCGGATGTGCTGGCGGATCAGCCCCACGGCCGTTTGCGCCACAGTGAGCGCGTCGGCGGCGTTGATGCCGAGCTCGGGAAAGGCCGAGGCGTGCGATTCCTTGCCGGTGTAATGCACTTCAAACATGGAGGCGGCGATGATTTTGGCGGCCAGCATGTCGAAGGGCGCGGGGTGCACCATCATGGCGGCGTGAATGCCCTGGAAAGCGCCGCGCTCGAGCAGCAGAATCTTGCCGCTGGCGTTCCCCACCTCTTCGGCCGGGGTGCCGATCACGCTCAGCGTCAGGCCCACTTCGTCCGCCACGCGGGCGGCGGCAATGGCGGCGCCCACCGCCATGGCGGCGATAATGTTGTGGCCGCAGGCGTGCCCAATGCCGGGCAGCGCGTCGTACTCGGCGCAAATCGCCACGTGCAGCGGGCCGCGGCCCGCGCTCGCGATGAAGGCGGTGGGCAGATCGCAAATGCCGCGCTTCACGGCGAAGCCGGCCGCGTCGAGCCGCTCCGCCACCCAGGCTGCGGATTTTTCCTCTTCAAAGCCCAGTTCCGGGTGGGCGTGAAGGCGGTGGCTCAGCGCTACCAGCTCGCTGCGAATTTCCCCGAAGCGTTCCTGGGCGGCGGTCTTGGCGTCCATGGGTTTCACCTCCGGTACTTCGGCTGTAGCGCCGGTGTCCCCACCGGCGATTTCCCGCGGCGGGAAAACCGCTGAACGCCGGTGGGGACACCGGCGATTCCCCCCGGCGGGAGCAGCGCTGAACGCGGGTGCGGACACCGCTGAACGCCGGTGCGGACACCGGCGATTTCCCGCGGCGGGAAAACCGCTGAACGCCGGTGGGGACACCGGCGCTACAGAATTGGCCGCCGCAATCCGCGCTAGGAGCCAATATACTGCGCGTAGATTTTGCGCGCTACGGCGGGATTGTCGGTGCCCTTCACGATCGCGCGCCCGTCGGCAAAGATGGTGAGCTCGTAGGCGTCGAGGCGGCAACGCAGCAGGTAATCGTTGGCGCGGACGGGGCCGAACGGCTCGAGACGCGCGCGCAGCGCCTGAAGGTCGAGCGCCTGGTTTTCGGGCTGGCGGATTTGAACGGAGTTCCGGCCGCACAGCAGCGCCGTGCGCGCCAGGCCCTCGCCTTCGAGGTACGTAAACTGGCGCTTCCGGCAGGCCCGGCACTCGGGATTCACCGGCGCCGCCACCTGCTGCCAACGGTTTTTCCAAATGTCGAAGGCGAGCAGCTTTCCGTGCAGCTCGCCCTCCTGGCCGGTAAGAATTTTGAACGCTTCGGCCACCTGCACAGCGGCCGCCCAGGCCACGGCCGGCGAGATCACGCCCACCGTATCGCAGGTATCCTGCAGGCCCTGGGGGCGCTCGGGAAAAACGCAGGCCAGGCACGCGGTGCGGCCCGGCAGCACGGTGAGGGTAGCGGCGTAACTGCCCACCGCAGCCCCGTAAATCCAGGGGATTCCGAGCTTGAGGGCGGCGTCGTTGATAAGGTAGCGGGTCTCGAAGTTGTCGGTGCCGTCAAGGATTAAATCGAAGCCGCGCACCAAGCCCTCGATCGAGAGGGCGTCAACGTCCGCCACCACGCCCTCCACCTCCACCTCGGAATTCACGCGGCGCAGGTGGCGCTCGGCGGCCACGGCTTTGGGCAGATTTTGGTCGTCCTCGTCAAACAGCAACTGGCGCTGCAGGTTGCTCTCCTCCACGTAGTCGCGGTCGAGAATGCGGAGGCGCCCCACGCCCGCCCGCACCAGGGCGTTGGCCTGGGCGGTGCCTAGCGCGCCGCAGCCCACAATCGCCACGCGGGCGCGGCCCAGCTTCTCCTGCCCCTCGCGGCCGATGGGGGCGAAGAGGATTTGGCGGGAGTATTTCTCGAGATTCATGCGCTGCCCGCCTTCATTATAGCGGCGCCTCGCGGCGGCACGCGGCCCGGCTGGGGAATCGCACCCTCGATACGTTGCACGTGGCGAGCGCGCTGGAGTTGAAGGCGGAACGCTTCTGGACCTTCGACGAGCGGCAAGCCAGGCTGGCGCGGGCGGCAGGCCTGAAGGTGGAGTGAGAACCGCCGGCTCAGCGTGAAAGTCGGCTCCAAGCAAGGCCTCAGAAACGTCCAAAAGCTGCCCTGCCAGGGCCTCAGAAACCTTCCGAAACGCCCATCAATTCTAAAGGACTTACGGCCTCCAGTCACGAATCTGCTTCAACGTATTTTCAATAACTTACAGACGAAGCTTTGTTGCCTGACCCAACCTGTTTTCAGCAACTTCCACCAAGGTTAGAGAAAGTGAAAAGTGTACGAAATCTGGAATTTCAGGCCCCAAAAGGGCCTTTTTCGGGCATCATACGATCACTTTTTTGGAGCGCCCGTAGGGTTTTCCGGCGATGCCACACCCTCCGCGCAGGGCCAAAATCGGGCCGAAAATCGGGCCGAAAATCGGGCCGAAAATAGCGTCGTCCAGGTGCATTTTTCCCCGTATCAGACGAGCAAGTCGTGGGTACATCCAGGCGACGGTGGCACGGCACAGACACAAGTTTTTGGGTTGCGGCGGCCGCCCTCAAGGCCGGAGGATGCCGGGGTGCCGCAACGGCGGACGGCGGCTCCGCGATGCGAGGGGCGGGTAACGAATCGGGGTTAGCCGGCACGGGTCTTTTTCAGTTCGCGGCAGTGGGTCAGTTTCCGGGAAGGTGACGATAAGGGAGTTGGTCGCTTAGGCCAACGCTACGGCGTCGATCGCGAGTAACCATCGCCGACAGGTTCATCCCTTGCGATTCCGCCGGGCTGCACGGCACTTCTACGGATACCCCGTGATACGGCCAAGTGGAATTTCTGCTTTCGACGAGGTTCAGGCGTGATCCGGATTCCTTATGGGAAGGGCTGTTCTCAACAGCTATTCCGACGATCACTTTTGGCGGCGGTTTTCCGAGATGCCGACTTCTCGCTCAAGTGAATTGCCAATCCTGAAAATAAGAGATTTGATCTAGCTGAGGCCAGTCGCTAGGCGGTCGGTCTTACAACCAAAGAATGAAATCCGTTGAAGAAGGATTGGCCTCCAAGCTCGTAGCCCCGCGGCACAGTCCGCGCCGTAGTCCCGAATATGGCAAACCTGGCCAACGACTTTGTCACCCGCGTCTTCGATTGGGCTGTTCGCGATTGGCTTGACTTGGTCGCTCAGCCTGATGTTAGATTGTGGAACCGCGTACCTCAAGGCGAATGAGAAGCGCGTACCGGCAACGTTACTCCGACTCGGCCCGGGAGGTTCCCATGCATTTCATCGAAAGTCTGCTCGGTATTTCACCTGACGGTGGCAGCGGAGTGCTGGAGGTTTGCCTCTTCCTGATTCCCCTGCTGGCGGGTGGGCTGGCAGCTTGGCGCCGGAGAGCGTCGAAAGTTCGATCGCTTCGCGGGGTCTAAGCGTGCGTAGCGGGCGTCCGGCGAATCCTCACGTCGCTATGCTGGTGGTGAACCTCGACGAGGCCCAAGCGGCTTAAAGGCACCGAGCGCGAAGGGCAGGAGAGACTCCTGTAAGATCGCTCCTGTCCGTATTGAACTCGGTGCTCTACGCTGGATCCTTTCCACGCGCGATTCTCCGCCCTCTTCCGGAAGCTGTTCAAGCGGTGGTGCCCGGCGCGTCAGTGGCCACGCATGCCCTTCAAGGACCACTGCGTTCCCATAAAGGATACCGCCTCGTCCGGCCGGATCCTCAGATTTCGACCAGTACTACCTCCCAGTCTCGGCCTAGCTGTGGCCCTGGGGAGAATCCTGACATCCAGCTTTACCTGAACGGACCGCCCGATCTACCGTCGCGTAACGGTCTCAGCCCGTCAATGGGGCGGGCGGTTTGTGAATGATGATGCGCTCGAGGCAATCGCGATCGTGCTCGGCCGCGATAACGGAAATATGCAAGCGCTCGCGCCAGGCGCGCTCAGCCAGTTGTCTGATCTCGCCTTCGCGACTGTAGAAGTGCCGGTCGCCGCACTCCGTTTCCAGCACCATGCCGGTAAAGTCGCCGAAGCGGTCAAAGATGAGACCTGCGATTTTGCCCGTGAAGCGCCGCTCTCCCTCGTGATGCTTGTGGTGCATGGGCCCGGGGTGCGGCGGATGCGTGGGGTGCTTGGGGACGCCTTCGCCGGTCGGCGACGGTTGGATCGAGCCTGGATCGCCGCCGAAACTGCCCACCCGTTCGCCGATGAGCTTGAGATAGCGGCGGAATACCAGATACCAGCGGCTGGTGCTGGGAATCGCGTGCGCGATCCAGCGCAGAACTGAGAGATCGCGCTCCTCGCGCAGGAGCAGTGTTTCCTTGTTCTTGACGGGAATCGAGAGCTGGAATGCGCCGATCACCCGCCGCCATTCGATCTCCCTCCTGGTGATGATTGCCTCGGAACGCGCGGCCCTTCGCCTTCGCGCCTGAAGTTGCGGCGGCGGGGGCGGCGTCGCGCGGCCGAAGGCATTGGTAAGTTGGCGCACGACGACGTTGAAGGTTTCGCCCCGGTGGCCACTGGCGTTGACGTCGACCGTGAGAAGCCCGGCGTAGTTCACGGTGCTGCCGGGCGGAATCGGCACGTAGGTGATGCCACGGGTCTTGCAGCGAATGGTGTGTTCGTCGGCCTGCGAGAGCTTGTGGGTAGCATACATCCGGTTCGCCAGCGCCAACACGTTTGCGGCGGTGACGGCGGGCAGATAGATCGTGGCCTCGCCGTCGGCCGGCGTATTGTTCCAGTCGATCATCAGTTCGTCCGGCGTTTGCCCCGACGCCAGATCCGCGGCGGTCGGGCGAATTTCAAACGTGGTGCCGGCCGGCGCCGAGTTGACGTCGCTCCAGGCAATGTTGCGCTGCGCGAGTTTGTCCCAATTCGAGCTGTCCTTGCCGATCGGAATCGGCGTGGGGTCGAACGCGACTTCGGCGATCAGACACTCGTGAAGCGCGCGTGAAATGGCCTGTGAGATCGGTAGCGGGCGGAAAAGCGGGTTGAGATCGTTTGGGTCGAACGGGCCGTCTTGTTTCGGCGGAACGAAGATCGGCAGCACGTTATTGGCGGTGGTGCCGTCCGGCTTGAAAGGCTGATTGATGTCAAGCCAGCAGCCAAAGATCTTGTCGACCTCCGAACCGTCGCTTTTCGCCGTAATATCCTGCACGTTGTACGGATCATCGGTCTGCTGATCCATGCCCACCGACGTGGTATCGACGCGCGCGGCAGCGAAGAACGGAATGGTGACGTACTCAGGACCCAGAATGCCGGCCAGCGGAATCGGTTGGCCGTTCGGGTTGCTGGTGGCGCGCCGGTACTGCGCGCCCGGCGGAAAATCGTAGGTCGATGTCGTACTCTGCGCCTGGAACAGCCGGAAGAAGACGCGGACTTTCGGTGCGCCAATGAGGCCGATGTAATGCACTTTGGCAAGTGCAAAATTGAAGACGGGGACGTTGTGTTCGTCTCTCGGCTGCGTGTACAGCTTGGTGTCTTCCTCGCCGGACGGCAGGCCGTCGAACTGAGCGGGCGTCATGGCGCCGATCAACTGCTGAATGAAGCGCGGCGCGTCCGATGCGTCCGTAATGCCCGACACTCCAAACTTCGCCTCGTTCTGCCGGGCCACCAGGAAGCGCAAATCGATGCTCAGCCACGACGGATCGCCGTGCAGCATGAAGGGATCCGGCTGCTTGATGAGTGTCAGGAGCCCCGAGCCGTTCGCCGGGCCTGCCGTGGCGCTGAGCGTCACGTCCAACGTGTCTGTGGGGAAATTGAAGGCCGTGTCCGTGGCGTCGAAGTCAAGGCTGTAATAAAAGGTGAAGCGCTGAACTTCAGTCCCGTAGTCGCCGGTGTCGGAGGTATTGCCGGTGCAAGTGATCGGCATAACCGTGTTCGAAAGCGTCGAGGTCACGTTGAGCGTTGAAGTGGTTGCGGTCAGCCCCAGGTCGGACGCGGTGAAGCCGTCCACCACCACGCGGAAGGCGTCCTGAATCGGCAAGCCCCCGGTGGAGCCGTGCGGCTGCAAGCGGCGCGCATCCACTTCGTCCTGCCCGATCGGATTGCGGTTCAGGACAAAAGTAACGTCCTTCTCCTCCACTTTGAAAAAGAAGGGATCGGTCGACGAGCTGATGGCCGTGTGATTGTCGGCACCGAGCAGTGAAGTACCATTGTTATTGCGCTGAAAGCGCGTTGTGCCGTCGCCGTTGGGGAAGAAATTTCCCGGCGTGTTGACGGCCGGAAACACGCCATAGAAGTGCGGGCCCACCGACACCATTCGCATGTAATCGCCGATGAAGCCGTTGGTCGCCGTGCGCGCGAGCAGCATGTCGTCCCAGGTGCTGCCGTCGGTCGTGGTGCGGAAGTGCGTCTCCCACTGGCCGTTGACGAGCTCAAGATAGCAAAGCGCCACGGTACCCTGGCTGTTGATGGCCATGGTGGCCAGCGCCGTCTGGTCGACGGTGATCAGATCGCCAGACCAGTTTTTACCGCGATCGAGCGAACGGCGAACGTGCACTTGAAAGCCCGTTCCGCCGTTGTCGGTCCAGCAGATGTAGACCACGTCGCTGTCGTTGGGATCCACCTGAACGTCGAAGCCGTTGTCGGGGCGCTGGCCGCCCAGCGCGGTACTTTCGTCGATGGTGACGCTGGCCACGATGCGGCCGGCCTTGCTGTCGCTGGGATCGGTGAGGTCGCCGAAGCTGTTGTTTCCCCAATCGTCGTCCCGCGCGACCACCATATTCATCGTGGTGTTGTTGCCTGATGTCGACTGCCAGCTTTGATAGCCGACATAGACGGTTCCGTCGCTATGGGGCTTCGTGCGAATGTGAAACCCGTCGCGATTTGCCGACCGTGGGTTGAGCTTGACCGTGGTGAAAGAGGGGCTGGCGGCGAGGGCGTCGAGACAGAAGTCCACGGTTGCCCAGTATCCCGAGCTGGTGTCGCCATAGCCGACGTAGGTGCGGACTTTCCCGGCATCGGTCCCGCTGGGAACGGTGATCGCGTGCACCCATGGCTGATCGAGTTTCGTGCGGGTATCGATGGACGGGAATTCACCGGTCGTGGGGTCGGCGCTGCGGTCCACGTTCAGCGTCAGGGGAGACGTATCGGCGCGCAGCGTCGCCATGTAGAGTTCGTTAGCGGCGTACCCGATAGTCTGATCCTGAGATCCGTTCCCGGGCACATCGAACAGCAGACTCCAGTTTTCGCCGCCGTCGGTGCTGTAGTAAATAGGCCCATCGGTGAGGCCAGCGTCGGGAGGCGTGAATGCGGTGATCGCCATTTGGCTCGGGTTGGCCGGATTCACCGCAATGTTGGGTTCGGAGTCGTTGTTCGTCTCGTTGCTATGGTCGTTGGGGACGGCGTTGACGATGCGCGCGATTCTCATAGCACTCGCTCTCCCTCACTTCAGCGCGGCCAGGATCTTCTTGATGCGACCGGCTTGCGACTCGTCTTGGAAGTCGGCGTGGTCCAGCGCCACCAGGGCTCCGGCAGGCAGGGTGCCGTCCTCCTTGACCGTGTCGGGCGGTGGAAGGTGCAGGATGAAGACCCCCGCCTGGCCCTTTTCGAATCGGGGCGCCCGGTTCCACGGCGGCCATTCGGCCGTGGCGAAATAAAAGACGGCGGGTTGGGGCGCGCTCCCCTTGAACGTGGCGGTGACGTGGAGATACGCCGCCGCCCAACGCCCGTCGTGCTGGTCGAGGGAGAAGCCTGGCGGATCGATCTTCGAGATTTTGCCTTGCACCACCACTTCGGCGTCTTGCAAGCGGTCGATCAGGTGGCGTTGCGGCAACTCGGCCACGGCGGCTGCCACCCGGTCAGCTTGTCCCGCCTCGAGGTGTGCAACTTCGCGCACGGCGATCCCGCGGCCGTGCACCCAGCTGTTCGCGAGGAACACCACTCGCTGGCCTGCCTTGAACTGCTCGGCCGAGCCCACCGCTATGGTGATCGTTTTCCCGCGCAGATCGCCCAACACCGGATCGGTGCGCAGGCTTTTATCGAGCCGCGCCGTGATCAGCTTTTCGCTGGGCGGCACGAACGGGACCGACGACGCCCCGAGTTCGAGTACCGTCCCGCTGAAGATGAACGTGGACGCCTGCACCAAGTCAGAAATAGACTGCATACCCACCGCCGTCCCGCGTACCGTACTACTCCAAACCGGAATCTCCATTCCGGTCTCCGGTGACGCTCCGCGCAGCATACATCTGAAGGCCACCGAACGCAACTGTGCACAGCACGCGTTCAAAAAGCCCACAGGGTCGGTCGCGCTTAAAAGACTCAAACGAAGCGCAGACGCGCGAGATTTGTGGGGGCCGCCCCGAACCCGACTGCGAAACGGGCAACGGCATAGTTGTTGCTAAATCGCCTTCCCACAAGCAATATTGGTTCAGGGTCTGGCGCAATCACCGGGTCTCAGGAAAGGAAGCCGAACCGCTAATCCGAACCACTCCACTTTGACGGTTTGTCGGAAATAACCGGCCAATCTTTTTAATCACACCTCTAAGTGCCGTTGCTGAGAAGCGTTATTCTTCTCCAGTTGGGATTTTTCTCTTCAGGAGGAGGGGCCCGCTTTCGGCTGAGATCTTGGCGGGTCAACGCCGGGAG
>DATJAQ010000312.1:0-4828 GCA_035516075.1 Terriglobia bacterium
ATTTCATGCGTGCGCTGCGCCACCGAGTAGGAAATTACTCCGTAAACCCCGATGGCGGCGAGCAACAAGGCCAGTCCGGCAAACGTACTGAGCAACACGGTGCGGAGCTGATTCTGTCCGAGCGAGTCGGATTTAATCTGGTCCAGCGTCTTGATGTTGCTGAACGACTGGTTCTTGTTGAGTTGCCAGACCGCTGCCTGAATTGACTTGACGAGAAGCGTGGGGTCCATCGCGCCTCGCACCACCAGCGACATTCGCGTATTGGGCCCTTGCTTGTAAGACACGTACATCCCCGAGCTCGACCCGTCGAGGCTGAAGGCCTTCTCGTCCGCCACCACCCCTACCACCTCCCACGCGATCTCGGGCCCGAGGGCGGGCTGGCCCGGAATAATCTCTTGGATCAGAATCCTCTGGCCGATAGGGTCCTGGCCTTTGAAGTAGCGCTGCGACATGGTGGCGTTAATTACCGCCACGGGCGGGGTGCCGGCCGTGTCGGTTTCCGCGAGCCAACGTCCCTTGAGCAGGCGCATTCCCAGCGTGGCGAGATACGACGGGCTGACGGGTTTGAAGCCGGCCGAGGGCCGGTTGGCGATATCCACAAAGGGGCGCCCTTCAATCAGGAAAGGCATGCCGTCACCCCAGCCTTCGAGCGGCAGAGCATCGGTGGCGGCCACGTCGCGCACGCCCGGCACCGCGTGAATCTTTTCCATCACCTGCCCGAGGTAGCTGATGATTCGAGGGCCGTCGGGATACTGCTCGGACGTCATGGGAAGGTGCATGGTAATCACGTTCGTCGCGTCGAAACCGGGGTTCACCTGTTGCAGCCGGTAAAAGCTGCGCACCAGCAGTCCGGCGCCCGAGAGCAAAATGAACGCCAGGGCGATTTCAGCCACCGCCAGGGCGTTGCGCACCTGCCTGCGCCCCACGCCGGAAGTCGCCCCCCGGCCGCCCTCCTTGAGCGACTCCACCAGGTCGGCCCGCGCGCTGTGGAGCGCCGGAGCGATGCCGAACAAGATGCCGGTAACAATCACGATGCCCGCCGTGAACAGCAGCACCTGCCCGTTGATTTGCACGTCGGCTTCCGCGGGCAAAAGGTCGGGCGGGATCCACGCCTTGAGCGCCAGCATCAGCGCCCAGCCCAATCCAACGCCCGCGCACCCACCCAGGCCCGCCAGCAATACGCTCTCGGTAAGGAACTGGAGCACCAGGTGCGCCCGGCCCGCTCCCAGAGCCGACCGGATAGCCACTTCGCGCTCGCGGCCCGCGCCGCGCACGAGCAGCAAATTGGCCAGGTTGACGCACCCGATGAGCAGCACGGCGCCTACCGCGGTGAGAAGCACCAGCAACGACCGCCTGAGGTCGTCGTCCACCACCCGGTCCTGGTAGCGGTCAACAGTGACACCCCATCCTTTATTGGACTGTGGGTAGTCGTGCTCAATGCGCGCGCCGATGGCGCTCATCTGCTCGCGCGCCTGTTGCAGGGTGACGTCCGGCTTGAGCCGCGCCCACGAGATCATCCAGTGATAATCGCGCGTCATTTGCTTGGGCTTGAAAGCGAGCGGGGTCCACACGTCCTGCCATTCACGGTCGAAGGTTCCGGGCGGCATCACGCCGATCACGGTGTAAGGCTCGCCATTCAGCCGGATGCTGCGGCCGACGATGCCGCGGTCCGCTCCGAAGCGGCTCTCCCAAACCTTGTGCGAAAGGATCACTTCGTACTGCTTGCCAGGCTGATCTTCGTCGGGCGCGAAGGTGCGCCCCAGCATCGGCTTCGCGCCGAAGATGTCGAAGTAGGAAGCACCCACGAGGCCGTCGCGGAGTTCCACGGGCACGTCGGCGCCGGTGAGGGTGAGGGAGCTCCAGGTTTGAGCCGCCATGGCCGTGAACACGGTGTTCTGCTTCTGCCAGTCGAGAAAGTTCAGGGTCGAGATGCCGTTGCGATCCCCTCCGGGCGGCTTCTCCCAGACGTTCAGAATCCGCTCCGCGTGCGGAAACGGTAGCGGCTTCAGAAGTACGGCGTCCACGAAACTGAAAATGGCGGTGTTGGCGCCAATGCCGAGCGCCAGCGTAAGAATGGCCACGGCGGTGAAGCCCGGGCTGTTGCGGATCATGCGCAGGGCAAAGCGAAGGTCTTTGGCGAATGGGTCCATGGGCGCTCCTCGAACTGGTTAGACTGCATCCCGCGCCGGCGGTTAGGCGCGCCGCCTTCCTGAAGTGCGTGCGCCAACGCCAAACCCCTAATCCCCAATTCCTAACCCCTGCACGCGCGGCTTCGGGCGATCCAGATGCTTTACCGAAATCCCCGGCGAGAAGCATACTACGAAGACGTTCGTAGTGTCAACCAGAACCCGCCGCCAGCAGCCACCCGCGGCCCATCGTCCAAGCGACGGGCGGATCAAGGCCGTCGATTTCCCCTCTAGCATCGCGCAACATACGAGCGCGGCCACGCCACGAGGCGCACGCTGGGCACGGTCAGGCCTCCACGTTAGCAGAGATATTGCATGTGATATTATGGCGGTGGGGGACGCATGCGGCTCGTTCTCGATACGAATGTAGTCGTTGCCGCGTTGCGCAGTGACCAGGGGGCATCGCGGAGGCCTTTGCTGGCGGCCCTTGATCGACGAATTGTCGTGCTTGCATCGGTTCCTCTGATGCTGGAGTACGAAGCGGTGGCAACCCGGGCGGAGCAGTTGGCGATAACGGGTCTGACCGCGGAAGAAACCAACGCGGTTCTGGACGCCTTGGCCGCTGTGATCGAGCCCATTTCTTTGCGCTTTCTCTGGAGACCGCACTTGCGAGAACCGTCTGACGAAATGGTATTGGAGACCGCCGTTAACGGCCGGGCGGACCTTCTGGTCACCTTTAACGTGCGGCATTTCCAGGATGAGGCGCGTACTTTTGGGATTCAGGTGGCCCAGCCCGGAGAAGTGTGGCGCGCCATGCGAGGAGCGGACGATGAGAAGAAGTAATGTTGCACTTCGCCTTCAAGCTTCGCTGCTCGAGGAGGCCAAGCGCGTCGCCAAATCCGAAGGCGTAGCCTTGAACCAACTGATCAACGTCGCGGTCGCGGAAAAGGTTTCGGCGCTGCGTACGGAGGAATACTTCCTCGAGCGTTCCAGCCGGGCCAACATCGCCAACGCCAAGCGGATCCTGCGCCGGGCCGGCCGGGGAAAGCCCCCCGTGCCCGGCGACGAACTGGGGGAGGCCAAGGGCGTCGCCAACTCCGAAGGCGGTGCCTTGAACCGGCATGACGCGGAGGTGCGGTTTCGGGCGCGCGGGGCCCGCGGCGACCCGAAGCGCGGACTTGTATCACTCGACAAGCTCGATCGCAGATTGCGGCGCAAGTAAGGCGCCGCCCGCTGACCCCTAATTCCTAACCCCTAACACCTGGCCCCTGACACCTGTTCTCCCGTCCGCGCCGATCGCATCAAGTTCAAGCGGCTAGAAGTTGCCTAGGCTATCGAGCTCTTCAGGGGCGGGCGGGGCTTGTGGATGGCCACGACATAAGAAAGTGAAGCCGCTGCCGCTCGCGGAGGCTGTCGAGTTTGCAATTCTAACCACGCCGCGTTTGCTCTTCCAGTACTGTGAAGAATCGATCCGCGTGAATGGACGCCCGCCGCACCTTGGCAGGATCAATGAGCCTCAGAAGGGCGAATCCGTGTCCAGTCTTGTGGTACCTAAGCTTCTGGGTGTTCTTTGAGGCGTGCTCTAGCGCCGGCACGAGATCAGCCTTGGGTATGCCTTCGACGTTCGGGTTTTTTGGCAAGGATTTTGCCAGGAATCCCTGGCGGTAGTAATTGGCAAGAGCATCCTTGTCAGCCAACAACCAAGCCTCCATTGACTGAACCATTAAATGAGCCTGGTCAGCGGTTGCGCTCGCCGGCTTCACCCACTTATCGGGTTTGGCACCGAGGTGAGCCCAAGGAGCAGTCTTAACCGGCCGTTCGGAATCAACGAGTAGCAAAATCACCTCTTCTTCGTGATCCCGTAGAGCATCACAGAAGTTTTTGAAGGCCTTTAGGCGTCCACCCGAAGCGATGACGCTCGGCGTGTCGCCACCCTTGCTGATTTTCTCGAAAAGCGAGCGAAAGGCTTCGCGGCAAATGGACTTGGTGCTTTCAGCATCTCCTCCGCCTTCGACGTAAACGCGCACTCTCAAAAGCGATTTCCTCCGATTTCCCCGGTCCGCCAGAGCTGACCAAGCCTGTACCGGTCAAGCCACGAGGAAAGCTGTTTCCGATTCAGCCGCTTAAGGGTTGTAGAACCTCTGCGCTTCTCAAAAACTACCACTGCTTCAGGGTTTTCAGTGAACTGATCCACTAACGAATCGGAGTGCGTTGTGACGATCAATTGAGTGCGCTTGGAAGCGTCGAGCAGTAGCTCGCCGAGTGAGCGAATCGCGTCGGGGTGCAGTCCAAGCTCTGGCTCTTCCAGACATACGATCGGCGGCGGCGCCGGATGAAGGAGGATCGCGAGCAAGGCCAGCCATCGAAGCGTTCCGTCAGACATTCGAATGGCGGGAATACTGATTCGGTTCTTCTCTTCAAGCCGAATGTCGACCAGCCCTCCCTGAATCGGTGTGTGAATGTCCTCTGCGTCCTCGTAAAAGCCTTTGAGGTACCGGAGCAAGTCCGGCCTGACCTGAGGATCGGAAAGCCATCGGTTCAGCATTAAGCCGAGATTACTGATGTCTTCTTCCAGAAAATCGGTTTTCGCCTCGGCCTGGTAGGAGTCCCGCACTTTCGAGGTTTGGCCGAACTCCCAGTCCGGGTACAGCCGAAAGGCACGGAATAGCCGGCCCAGATATGTAATCTCGGGGTAGTTCTTC
>DATJAQ010000313.1:0-27522 GCA_035516075.1 Terriglobia bacterium
CTCCGGGCCGGTGGGTAACGGGCTCATCCCTTTACCACCTCGTAGGCCCGCACTTTGCGCTCCAGGAGCCAGACGCAAAAGACGCCGAGCACCCCGAGCGCCAGCCAGGCGGCATCGCTCGGGATGGGAGGTTCAGAACCCGTCCGGAACAGGCTGATCTCGACGCTGCCGATCAACTCGCCGACGTTCAGCAGCGAGCCGACACGCGTTCCAATGACGGCGTTGAAGGCCTGCCCCAGGCCGGCGCCGAAAAAGAAGACGCCGAGCAGGGCGGCGCCCGCCGCGAGCTTCCGCTTGATCCAGGCCGACAGCGCCAGGGCCAGCAGGCAGAGGGTCGCGATCCAGACCGCCGAGCCCACCACGATGCTGCCGCCGATCCAAAGGTTCGGCCGCAGCCAGCCGCCGGCCACGCTGGCCTGAATCGCGAAAAGCGCCAGGCCCGGAATCCAGGTGATCGTTGAGAGCAACGTGACCATCACGGCCATTTTCCCCAGCACGTATTCAGCGCGCGAGAAGGGACGGCAAAGATAGAGCGGCAGGGCGTTATTGGCGAGGTCCGGAGAAATCAGCCCGGGCCCCACCAGGGCCGTCAGCACGAACGCCATCACGCCCTGGGCGTTGAGAAAATGAAAGAAGAACCGGCCATCCACCTCGAAGACGCGGCTGATTTTCAGCATCGCCATCAAGCTCGCGTTGGCGTTCAGGTAGATGGCCACGGCGCAGCCGAGTGGATAAAAGAAGCTGATCACAAAGATCGCCGTGATGAGCTTGGAGGTGAAGACGTTCTTGAAGGCGTAGCGGGTGACGATCAGGAAGCGCGAGCGCAGCGGCGTGAGGCGCCCCGCGTAACCGCGATAATTCTGCTTATGAACGGCCATTGCTGTTCTCCATGGCCTTCAGGAAGATGTCTTCCAGGCTGTCGCGGCGGAAATTCAGGCGCCGGATCTGCACGTTGCGCTCGGCGGCCAGCCGGTAGAGGTCGTGAATCGCGAAGCTTTCGGGCACCACCATCTTCATGCGATGCGTCGAGCTTACGGCACACTCGCAGCCGAGGCCCTCCATCGCCCCGGCGAAGCCGCCGTCGTCGCCGACAGTCTCGAGCTCGAGAAACCGGCGATTGGCCCGGCGCTCCTCCTCGAGATTCGCGTAATGGACCTTTTGGCCATCCTTGAGGATCAACACCTCTTCGCAGGTCTCCTCCACATCGCGCAGCAGGTGCGAGCATAGCAAAATGTGCAGCTCGCCGCTGTCGCGCATGGCGCGGACCAGACGGATCATGCGCTGGCGTGCGGGAGGGTCGAGGCCGTTGGTGGGCTCGTCGAGGATCAGCAGGCGGGGGCCGTGCACGATGGCCTGGGCGAGTTTGGCAAGCTGCTTCATGCCCAGCGAGTAGGTGCCGAGCTTCCGGTAGCGCGCCTCGCCCAAACCGACGTAAAACAGCGCTTCGTGCGCGCGCTCCAGCGCGGCCTCGGAGGGCAAGCCGGACAACTCCGCCATGAGGCGGATGAAATTCACCGCCGTCATCTGAGCGATGAAGGAGTCGGTCTCGGGCATGTAGCCCGTGAGGCTGCGGATCTGCCGGGTCTCGCGCCGGATGTCGTGGCCGAGCACACGCGCGGTTCCGGCCGACGGCCGGTAAAATCCGAGCAGGGTATTGATGAGGGTGGATTTGCCGGCGCCGTTCGGGCCCAGCAGCCCGATCGTTCGCCCGCCGAGAGAACCCCTCAAATCCTTAAGGATGTCCCGCGTTCCGAAGCGGACGCTCAAACCGTCGAGCTCAATAACGGGCGGCATAGGAAATCATTGACGATTGAAGATTGAGGCGTGGCTGATCCAGACGCTTCTCAACCGGTCATCCTCAATCACCAATCGTCAATCGTCAATCACCAATCGTCAATCCCCGGGCGACCCGTTGGCGGCGTGCTTGCCGGCGCTCTCAATCATCGGCAGCAGGTCGAAGGGCCCGGCCCCGCGCATGCCGAAAAGGGACTCGAACCCGATTCCAAAGATGTTGCCGGTGCCCGCCACCACGATGCGGTCCGGCTCGCCATAGGCGCAGATCAGGCTCGGCGCGCTGTTCTGGCCGATGGCCGCGAGCGATTGCCGCTGGGCAGGCGTGAGGGCCGCGCTCGACTCCAACTGGTTGGCGATCGGGGCCACGGCCGACCACAAATTCTGGTAGACCACGCCGGAAGGATTGGCGTACCCGTCCACCGGCAACCGGCTGGCGAATTGCGACGAACGCGCCAGCGTGTACCCTGCGTCGCGGTTCTGAATGGAACTGAGCAGCAGGGCTTGACTAGGGGCAGCCAGCAGATAACCGTCCACGAACACGTAGTGAATGTCCGTCGGTGTGGCGGCGCCGGAATCTTTCGCGCCCGAAGGCCTCGCGCCGGGAGTGATCTGGAGGTCGTAGTAAGTGCGCCCGCCGGCCGCCGTCTGAGTCAGGCTCGCCCGCCCGCCGTGGTGGTTGGCGGCCTCCTGATTGAAACCCGCCACCAGCTTTTCGAGGGCGCCCTCGAGACGCGTCGAATCGTTCACCTCGATCGCCACCTTCCAGCTCGGCGTGGGAAGGAGCGGGCCGTCCACGGCGAACGTCACTTCGCCGCCGATAGCCGCCGCCAGATCGTCCTTCACATCGAGGCCGCTCTCGGTCTCGAAGTCGGTCAGCCCTTGAGCAAACTTAGGGTCGCTCGCCTGACCCATATTAATAATGTCCTGCACGATGTCGCGCGGCTGCTTCACCGCAAACGAAACCGCCAGGCTGGCGGCTGGCGAAACGAAATCGAGCGTGCCCAAAGGGCTCGGTTCGGCCAGCCAGGAAGCGACGCCGCGCCGCTCCTGGGCAAAGGTGAGGGTGGCCCGGTTCTGGGACTGGCCGCCCACGTCTTTGCTCTCCATGATGAGGTATCGCATATCCGCCAAGCCCGCGTTCGAGTCGTTGTACAGATCGTACCCTTTTCGCGCGGGCTCCCCCTGATGTACGGATTTGGAGAAAATTTGTTCCATGTCGGCGCAAAGCAACCAGCCTGCCCCTCCCTGATAGGCTTTCTGGATGGCCTGGGCGAACGGTGTGGACGCGAATCCGGTGGACCCGCCGCCACCGATCATCGCCGCCGCCTTCTGCAACTGCGAGGCGTCCGTGGCCGCCACCAGGAGATTGTTCTTCACGTAAATCAGCATGCGATTCTTCGCACCCGCCGCGATCGCCATCGGGTTCGTCACCAGCAGCGCTCCGGGACCTTTCTCCCCGTTAAGCTCGCTGAGCTGGCCCTGAAGAAACGCCCCGATATCCGGCCGCTTCACTTCGGCCAAGAGCAAGGGCGATTGATGATCCGCCGGCATGGCGATCACGACTTCGTCGCCCAGATAATCGCTGAAGGCGCGAATCCTGTCGATCATTTCTTGGGTCTTTTGCGCATCGCCTGAGGTCTGCTGCTGGCTCCACCATTGCTGCAGCACCGGGCTCTGCTGAATTCGATCCAAGAACATCTGGTTGGCCTGGCTCAGCGTGGGGCCGATATTGGGAATGGCCGCGTAAAAGACGGTGTTCTCGGGCACCATCTTCAACAACGCGGAATCGTAGCGCGGCGCCGGACCCGGGATCGTCTCCAATTGCTGCCGCAGGGCGGAAAACTCGCCGAGCAGCGCCAGGTATTCGCCGGAGTTCGCGCTCCAGGCCACTTCCTGGCTCACCGGAACCTGACCCAGACTCGCCTGGGTTGTAAGCTGCTGGCCCGGATTCAGCAATCTCATCTTGCCGCCCTGGGTCACCTGGACGACGCCCTGAATCACCGAAACCCTCGAGCCCTTCATCCCTTCGTCGACGTCAAAAATCGTCCCCTTCACCGAAACCAGGCAATCGCGCGTGGCCACGTAGAGGCGGCCGTGATTCTGCGGGGCCGCCCGCACGATGATGTTGCCGCGCTCCAGATGAACGGTGGTGCCGCGCCAGCTTCGCGAGAACCAGAGGTCGGCGCGCTCGCTCATCTCGACCCTCGAGCCGTCCGCGAGGCGCACCTCCGCCGAGGAATCCGGCGCAGTGCGAATCTCCTGGCTGGCCGCGATCGCGTGACCGGAAGCGAGGGTGGCGATGCCGCCGTCCGACACCTGATACACCGCGCCCTTAACGGCCTCAACCACGCCCCGCACCGGCTGGCCTTCGAGCCATCGGCCCACTCCGAGCAACCCGAGACCGATGCCCGCCAGCAGCACTGCGGCCAGCGCCCAGCCCCTCGTCCAGAGCGGCCGCCTCGGCTTAACCCAGGCTGCGGAGGTCCAGTCTGAGACGGACGCGGACGGCTGGTGCCGGACGCCCACCTTGGCATCGCTCAGCGCGTGCCGGCAGTCCACACATTCAAGCACGTGGTCCTGCACCAGGAGCGCGCGCGCCTCGGGGAGCGTGTGGGCGAGATAGGCCGGGATCATCGCCTGAAAATCGGCGCAGCCGCGGATGTGGCCCACTTCCTGGGCGTCGAGCCCCGAGGCGCCGGAAACACGCGCCCAAACGCGCTGCGAAGCCTGCTTCACCACGCCGTCCTCCAGGCTCTCCGCCCGAATCCCGGCCGCGATTTCTTCCGCTGTGGGGTCGTTCAATTTCTTCTGGCTGCTCATGACTTGCCTCCCAAATAAGAACGAATCTCTCGCTGCAGGCGCCGCCGCGTGCGGTGCACCGTCACTGCCACCCATATCTGCGACATGTGGAGCAGTCGCGCGATATCGGAGTTGCTGTGCCCTTCGAGGAAGCGCAGCGCGAACACCTCGCCCTCGCGTGGGCTCAGCCTCGCCAGCGCGCGCCGCAAGCAATCCTGAAGCTCGCGACGGTCGGGTTCAGACCGGCCGGTGAGCGTTTCATCGGCCGGCAGTTCTTCACCGCTTCGCCGGCCCCGAACCACATCGAGGGCGGCGTTGATCGACGCGCGGCGCAGATAGCTTGACGGGTCTTCCAGGGAAGCGGTGGAGGCGCCGCGCCCGGCGAGGCGCAAGAACACCGTCTGGAGCACGTCCTCCGCGTCACTGGCGTTGCCCGTGATGCGGTACGCGGTGCGGAACACCAAGCCGTGGTGCTCTTCGAACAGACGTTCCAACTCGCCGGCAGGTCTTGGAATCGCAACCTCCACTATCGCCGTGCCCACTGTCGCCCTCCTGCAGGAGCCTTCACACCTGAGGACGACAGAAGGGGGCGATTATTACAGGTGATGCACTCCGCCGGAAGAAATATTTGAGCAATGCTCTGGACCTGAGGTCTAGTCCTTCAACCTTCCGGGCCTTCCTGCCTGTTGCTCGCGGACCCTCGATTTTTCCCGAAGTCGTGGTGCCGCCGAGCGGTCGTCAACTTCCCACGCCCTGGGCCGGAAGCGCGCCTCCTCCCGGAGGCGATTGGGTAGTCCGCACTTCGGTTTCTTGGAGGCGCCGTAAAGCGCTGGAGGATGTCGCTGTTTGGAAGCGAATCGCTTGCTCAAAACCATACGTTTTGCCGTCATTTGAACGCAAATGTCCAAAAATCGTACACTTTTGGCTGCCCCTGCGACGCCCAGGGTTCGGTGAAAGTCCCTTACTGGCCGAGGCTCGGGAGGGTGGGGCATCTGATCGGCTACTTAGGGTGGCGGAGGGCCGCCGCGTAGATGTCGTTGTATGAAAGCGAAACTCGTGCCGAAAACGACGTGTTATGCCGTTATTTGAACGCAAATGTCCAAAAATCGTACACTTTTCGTTTTCTTGGGCGCCTTCATAAGCGATTGAAAGCCGGTGGCAAACTGTCCGAACTGGGCTGGCTGTAAGTTATTGAAAACACGACACAGCGATTCTAGCAGGCAAGTTCGCTAAGTCATTGAAAACACGTTCAGGCCGAACTGACGTTTCGGTGCCGCCCCCACCGCCCGGAATCGACCTCACTTTCGACCCGAAGTCACACCCCTCCGCGTTCGCCACTGGGTGCCGGATCGCGCACCAATCGAAAGCCGTAGTCGGCATATTCGAACATCGGAGGGATACTGGAGCGGGCGGCGCAGCGGCTCACCTTGATTTGATGGCGCCAGGAGCCGCCCCGCGATGCGCGGCGCTCGCCCGTGCCGGGCCCCGCAGGATTACGCTCCGGCGATCGCGCGTAGTAATCGCGGTTGAACCAGTCCGCGCACCACTCGTGAACGTTTTCGGAGACGTCGAAAAGCCCGTAGGGATTGCGCGAGCCGCGGCACACTGGCAAGGGCCCCCGCACGTCCCCGCCCCAGCGCCCGCGGTACTCCGGCCAGTCCGCCGGGGCCTCATCTCCCCAGGGATAAGCGAGGCCCTCGCGCCCGCCGCGCGCCGCGCGCTCCCACTCGGCCTCGGTGGGCAGGCGGTAGTGCCGCCCGGCGATGCCGGAAAGCCAGCGGCAATATTGAACGCAGTCTGTCCAGCACACCGCCACCACCGGCTGATCCGGATGGTTGAGGTCCGCGTCGCCCCAGTGCTTGGGTGGTCGATACGCGGCAGCCTGCAGAAACAGGGCGTAGTCGCGATTGCGCACTTGGAAGGACGCCATTTCAAAGGCGTCCACCGTGACGCGGTGCACGGGCTGTTCCTCGTCGCGCCCGGTATCGCTCCCCATCAGGAACGACCCAACCGGAATCAGCACGCACTGCGGCTCCTCCACTTGAGCGGCCGGCGACGATGTTGCTGCGGAAGGCTTTGGCATCGCGGCCATCGTAGGGCCGGAGCCACTATGAAGGCAAGCTAACGCGGCGGACAGGGCACGTCGGTCGGAATCTTCCCGGCATGGTGCTAGAATCGACAGGCGATGGCAACCTCACAGCACCAGACCGTCCAGGAGCAGTTCACCCGCACTGCCGAGGCTTTCGCGAAGTTCGCCACCCGCGACACTCCGGACGTGCTGGCCGAGCGCGTGGCGTTCGCTGAGCTATCGCCCGGCGACGCGCTGCTGGACGTGGCCTGCGGAGCCGGCGCCTTCACCCTGGCCGCGGCCCCCCGGGTGCGATTCGCGCGCGGCGTCGATCTGACCGCCGAGATGCTGCGGCACGCGCGCGAGGCCCAGCGCGCGCACGGCGTCGAAAACGCCGCCTTCGACCGCGCCGAGGGTGAGCACCTGCCCTACGCCGCGGCCAGCTTCGATTTTGTCACTTGTCAGTTCGCGTTCCATCACATGCCGCGGCCGGATGAAGTTCTTCGAGAAATGGTCCGCGTCACCAAGCCCGGCGGGCGCGTGTTCCTGGTGGATTCGGTGGCGCCCAAAGACGCTGCGCCGTTCGCCCTTCACAATCACATCGAGCGCCTGCGCGACCCCTCGCACACCACCACGCTCAGCCTGGCGCAGTTTCGAGATCTGTTTGCGGAGCAGGAACTCACAACCCTGAAAGAAGAGATTTGCGAGCGCCCGCGCTCCTTCAACCAATGGATGCTACGGGCGGGGCACCCGCCCTCCGACGCGTCCTATCGGGCGGCGCGCGCGGCCATGGAGGGTTCGATCGCAGGCGACCGCGCCGGCTTCAAAGTGCAGGTTCGCGGCGACGACCTGGCCATCGTTCATGACGAAGGCCTGTTTTTGCTCAAAAAGAATGCAGCCTGAGATCGCTCGGAAGCCGGGCGCCCGCCGCGCCCCGCGACATCTCAAATCGAGGCGAAAAATGCCATCATCCTTCACCCGCCGCGCCTTTCTCCGAACTTCGCTGGCCGCTTGCGTGCCGCTCGTGGCGCGCAACCGTGCCAGCGGCGCCACCCCCGGCGTTGCACCAGGGCCGGGAGGCTGGAAGCTTGGCATCATCACCGACGAGATCACCCAGAAGCTCGAAACGGCGCTCGACTTCATTACGGAATACAAGCTGCACGGCTGCGAGTTGCGCGAGATGTGGGGCCGCAACATCATGAACCTGGGCGCCGCCGATCTCGACCGTGCGCGCAAGCTGATAGCGGACCACGGCCTCGCGGTGAGCGACATCGGCTCACCCGTCTTCAAATGGAACCTGCCCCAGATGCCGGCCAAGGCCGAGAAGCGGGACACCTTCAACGCCGACTTCACCGAGAAGGACGCGGACGACCTGCTGAAGAGGTCGTTCGACATCGCGCACTCGTTCGGCACGCGTAAGGTGCGAATCTTCAGCTACTGGCGCGTGGAGCAACCGGAAAAGGCCTACCCCTTCGTGCGCGACCGGTTGGCCAGCGCCGCGGAATTGGCGGGCAAGAACGCGATTCTGCTGGTACTCGAAAACGAGCACGAGTGCAACATCGGCACCGGGCGCGAGGCCGGGAAGCTGCTGGCCGAGATCGACTCCCCCCACCTCAAGGTGAACTGGGACCCCGCCAACGCCGTCATGCTCGGTGAAGTGCCCTACCCGGACGGCTACCAGGCGGTGCGCGGTCGCTTGGGGCACATGCACGTGAAAGACGTCCGCAAGGGCGCGAACGGCAAGCTGGTATGGGCGCCCGTGGGCGGCGGATTTATCGACTGGCGCGGCCAGTTCAAGGCCCTGAGGGACGACGGCTACAACGAGACGATTTCGCTCGAGACCCATTACAAGCGCCCCGACGGCAACACCCTGGAGAGCACGCGCGAGAGCCTGCTCGGCCTGCTCAAGATTGTCGAGGCGACGCCGAGAAGCTAGGCGCCCCGGCGCGCAAGTCCGCCGAGCGCGTTCCTCACCGCGTGCGTTTACCGGCCGATAAGGAGGCAAGGATTTGAGACTGGATGTCCCGAACTTAAAGGGCAGGTCCGCGCCAGGCTGGCTCGGGACCCGGGCCGGGGGCGAGGCTCGCGGTTGGAGCAGGTGCGCCGGTTCGCCGGTCCGGATCAGGCTACCTGAACCTCGGATAGTTCCAGTTCGCGCCTGGAAAATGCGTTGACGAAGGCGTTGACGACCTGGGGATCAAAATCCGTACCCGCGCCCTTGGCGATGATGTCACGCGCTTCGAAGGGTGCCATCCCCTTACGATAAGGGCGGTCGCTGGTGAGGGCGTCGTACACGTCGGCCACGGAAATGACCCGGGCCTCGATGGGGATGTCTTCCGCCTGAGTGGGATGGTAGCCCGAACCGTCGAACTTGTCGTGGTGAGCGAGAATGATGGGGATCACTCGGCGCAGCGAGCCGCTGATCGGCTCCAGGAGTGAAACTCCCTTATCCACATGCCTTTGAACGTTGCTATATTCCTCCGAGGTCAGCCGTCCGGCCTTATGAAGGAGTTCGCGGCTCACATCAAGCTTGCCGATGTCGTGCAGAAGCGCGGCCGAACGAATGTCGTCAATCTGCTGGGGTTTGAGACCGAGGTAAGCGGCGATCTTGGTCGCGTATACTGAGACCCGGTAGGAATGGTTCTCGGTATACTTGTCTTTCGAGATGAAGTGGCGGAGGATCATGAGCACGCCGAAGTAAGTCTGGCGCAATTCCTCCATGCCCACCCGCATCCGTTCGTACAACGTCCCCATGGCGTAGGCCGTAAGCATGAGCGTACCGCCCCAGGCCGAAATCTCGAACCATTTCTCGCCCGCGATTGGAATATCTTGGGACCTGCTGAAAAGAGCCGGATTATAGCGGGTGACCAGAATCACCAGGCACATCGCGCCCACTGCGGTCAGGGTGGCGTGCCGGCGCCCATAGTAGTACGCGGAAAAGATCACCGGAAGCGTGTAGAGCCCGAGTAAGACGTGGCCGGAGACGACCAGGCAATTCACCATCGCCAGGATCACGAACATGGTGAGTAGCAGCCAGAGCTCTTTGTTGACTTCTTGAAGTTTGCGAAGGATTTTGTCTGCCATATAATTTCACCTGCCGTGGGCGCCTGGAGCTGCGCGGGGACCGGCCGCGGGCGGGCCGTGCGCACGCCAGCAGGTGTCCCACCAGCAAGATTGTCGGCAGTTGCACAGCTTGACTTGAGCGCCGACCCCCCGGGCGCGCCTGCGGCTTTCGGGCTTGAGAAACACCTCCAACTTTCTGTGCGCTGACGCCTGGTTCCGGCCTCGGCGCAAATCCTTGATGGCCGGCCGGATATCCCACGACGTGAAGTGCCGATGGCTGACCTTCGACATTCAATTTTGGGCTCTGCGCAATAATCTTTGAAAGCGGGAATTGGCCCGGGTTTAAGGGCGCAAGAAAGCGAGCGCTCACGAAAGTGCCGCGCAGTCCGAAAACCGTGCATTCGTCACTTTTTCATAGGCCATCCTACTGACACTAAATGGAAAAATAAACCGTCTCATTCGTCCCGTTTGTCCCCACAGCCGTCCGGAACCGTGCTAGGCTGGCCTCGGATTCGGTGGTCCGTGGTTTAGGGGCCCGTGGTCCGTTGTCGGTTGCTACAGGCTTCGGCAGGGTTTCGTGGGTCGTTGAACGTGGATCGTCGATCCACAAAGCACGAGCTGCGATCTACGAACCACGATCGTTGATGGACGGACCCTTGACGACGGACAACGAATGCCGGGGGACAGCCGGGATGAGGGCGAGAGCCCGTTCCGGGCGGCGGGGCCCAAATTGGGGCGGCGTGGTGCGAAAATGCCTGAAGCGTGTACGAGCAAAGCTGGAATGTTTTTGAAAATAATGGGCTTAAAAATATGTCTCCGAGGATGAGAACAATAAGAACCGTCCGGCACAGTGGGCTGGCTTGCCAGAATTCGAAGCGCGCCCGGAGGGCCCCCCATATATAGCAAAGCCAACATGTTACGCAGAATGAATAAGATACAGAATTTGGTTGGGCCTGCCAAAGCCAACATGTGATTTGGAATCAAGCGATTGTAAATTTTACACAAAGCCAAAGTGAGGAAAATGAGAATCCGGTAAGTTGCATGGAATCAAGTTGATCAGGCGTTTGTAAAATTTACACAAAGCCAAAATGGGACGAAAGTGAGAATCTGATAAGTTTCCTAGAATGAGGTAGTTACATTAAAGCGCGGAAAAGCAGTCCGAGGCTTGGGTTGACAAAGAAAGAAGGATCGGTGCGCCTGCGCCGGCGAGGATGCCAGGAAATCGCTGCCTGTGCCTGACGGCGCAGCGCAGGGCCGCCAGCAGAACCGAATGCGTCGCCTTTAAGAAAGTAGCCTGAAATGCGGTCGCCCACGAAAGCCTGCGCAGAGCCGATCTTTCAGCGGATGGACGACTCGTTTGCCCATTACGGTGCCTCGATCGACGTCACCGCCAAGACACTCGCGCTCACAAAATACGACGACAAGACCTGGAAAGCCGACTTTCGCTTCCAGCCTGTGGCCAGGGATCAATTGACCCTTGACGGCAACATGGACGGCCACAAGATTCACATGCAGCTCCATCTCGTTGACCGCAGCAAGTTCCTGCTGGTCAACAGTGGCTTCCACTGGATTCGAGAGTACCCCTTCAACCGTTAGAAGCGGGACCGCGACACCGCGGGATAGCCTTCGGCAGATGGGCGGCAGCGGCGCATCAATCCGCCTTGACGTGCGCGCCACGAGCGATGAATCCGCCAACCGCAATCACTTCCCTTTCGGCGACGCTGACTTTTCGACGGGCAATCCTTTCTGCACCCAGTCCTGGCCGAAGTTTTGCGGGATGTTGAGCACGCGCAGGCGCGTAAAGCCCATGCGCTTGAGCGCGGCAAACGCCGGATGGACGTTGGGGCACTCCGTAAAGGGGCAGCAGCCGCAGTAGATCACGATGTCCCGGTGGCGCGGCCAGCTCTGCGCGGCACTCTCCAGGCTGTTGAGCCCGGTAGCTTCGCGAGCCGGGCCCAGCAGGACAGATCCAGGGATGTGCGCCGAGTCGTAAAGAAACTTGAATCCCACGCAGACTACGAGCGGCCTCGAGCTTTGCAGCCCGGCCAGTTCCTTCGCCAACTGGGCCGGTTGCACCACGTCAGACTGGGCCCAGGATTCGGCTGCGCCCGGACTGCTCGAAGTCGCGCGCGCGGCCGACAGAGTGCCTGGCCGGCCAACCGGCGTGCTCGCAGGGGCCATCGCCTCCCAGGCCAAGCCGACGGCCAGGATCAGGGCCGAGAATACCAAGGGAGCGAGGATCCGAGAGATGCCGGGTTGCGGATCGCGTCTAGCACGAAGAAATGATCTCGTGACAGCCTCCTCCGATTCTGACCTCCAGCTTCATACGGCCCGGTTATGCGGCTGGCCCGTTCCGGTACCGGAAGCGGCAGGAACGTTCGATGCCTGCGGTGCTCAGTTACAACTTGCGCGATTCCGGGCCGATTGGCTATCCTGGCAATTCGTTGAGAAGCTGGCCCAGTCCGGAGTTCTAACCAGCCGCAGGCGGTCCTGAACGCAGGGAAAGAACCTCGCACGTCCTTCAGAGCATCAACAACGGATCCTCCGCGGAGCTTGCCACGAGCCAGTTCTCGACGCTCCAAGCGAATGGGTGGAGGACCGCATCGGCTGAGAACCGGGGGCGCCGGGGCGCTCTTCAACAGTTTGTTGTCAGCCGCTTAGATTATATCCAGCCATCGGAATGATGGAAATGGCGGCGCCTTGTCCCAAATGCGGAGCTACGAAGACGGAGCCGGTGCGCTCGGGCCTGCGCCCCAGGCTGGCGAAGAAGCTCGGCTACGACCTGCGCAAGTGTGCGCGGTGCCGCAGACTAAGGCTGCTCATCCGCAACCCGCGCGAGTCCTCCCCACCCAGTGCCTCTCCTTTCTCACCGCTTGAGCTGGCGATGTCCCCTGCCGCACCGGCCACCGCGCCCGCCTACGACCCGGACGGGTTCAATGGATGTCCGCGTTGCGGAGAGATGGAATACCACCGCTCGAGCCGTAGCTGGTTCGAGCGGGTCGTGCTACGCCATCCGCCGATGGCCCGGTGCTCAAAGTGCCGCTTCCGGTTTCCCGTCCCTCAAGTCTAAGGAATCAGCTAGAATCAGCGCTGCATGACACCGACTTCCGCCTCCGTGATGCGCCGGATCACCCAATCCACGGGCATCGTGATGGCGGGCGTGCTGCTGAGCCGGATCCTCGGCTTTCTGCGCGACTGGACGGTGGCGCATCAGATCGGCTCTAACGCCGCCACCGACGCATACTACACTGCCTTCACGCTGCCCGATTTCCTCAACTACCTGGTGGCCGGAGGCTCGCTGAGCCTGATCTTCATCCCGGTTTTCACCAAGTACATGGCCGAAAAGGCTGAAGACGAAGCCTGGCATGTTTTCTCCACCGTGCTCACTTTCATGGGGCTGGCGCTTGTCGCCCTGGTGCTCGCCGCCGAAGTCTTTGCGCCCAGGCTCGTGCCCCTGATCGCGCCCGGGTTCAATCCGGCGGAGAAGGCGCGGGTGGTGTTTCTGACGCGCCTGATGCTGCCGGCCCAGATCTGCTTCTACCTCGGCGGCGTGCTTGCCGCGGTCCAGTACGCCAAGGCTCAATTCGTGGTGCCGTCGCTCGCGCCCGTCATTTACAACCTGGGAATCATTTTCGGCGGCGTTCTGCTGGCCTCGCGGTTCGGCATCACCGGCTTCTCAGTGGGCGTGCTGGCCGGCGCGCTGGCGGGCAACTTCGGCCTGCAAGTTTACGGCGCGCGCCGCGCGGGGGCGCATTTCCGCCCCAATCTCGACCTACGCCATCCCGGCTTCCGCCTCTTTCTGAAGCTGGCCGTACCCATCATGCTCGCGCTCTCGCTGGTCTTCACGGACGACTGGATCATTCGCTGGTTCGGCTCTTACCTGCACGCCGCATCGATCACCTGGCTGAACTACGGCAAAACCCTGATGCGCGTCCCGCTGGGCGTGGTGGGCCAGGCCGTCGGCGTGGCCTCGTTTCCCTTCCTGGCGCGGCTCTACTCCGAACATAAGTTTGACGAGCTGAATCGCACCCTCAACTCCACCCTTCAGGGGCTTATCCTGCTGCTGCTGCCGATTTCGGCGTTGACGATGGCCGAGAGCCGGCCGCTGGTACACGTGTTCTTCGCCCACACCAAACTCAGCCCGTCCGATCTCGATGCCACCGCCGCCACGCTCGTGATGTTTTCTCTAGGCATGTTCGCCTGGGGCGCGCAGAGCATCGTGGCGCGCGGGTTCTACGCCGCCCGCGACACACTCACGCCCGCCGTCACCGGAACCGTTCTGACGTTGCTGAATATCCCCGTGTACTGGCTCCTCGTGCGGCGCCTCGAGCACCTTGGACTGGCGCTGGCGAGCTCGATTGGAATCATCGTCTATACCGGCGTTCTGGTCGGATTCCTCAACCGGCGCCTGCCGGGCTATCCGGCACGTGCCCTGCTGGTGTTCTTTGCCAAAATCGCAGCCCTCTCCTCCGTCACCTGGTTCGCGACGCGGCGCGCCACGGAGTGGCTCGGTGCGACCATCGGATTGGGCACGACACGCGGGGCGTTTGAAATCCTGCTCCTGGCGACGCCGCTGGGGCTCGCACTGGCCCTGGTCCTAGCATGGCTGGTGCGAGTTGGGGAAGTTCGGGACGTCGTGAAGAGGCTGCGGGCTGCGGCCGGTGCGGTGTGACGCGGTACATCAGGTGTCCTGCTTTACTCCCGCCTCCCTGCCCCACAGCGCGTGCACGAAGTACTCCGCGTTGCCGCCTACACCCGCCAGGACGCTTTCCGCCGTTTCAATTCCGCTGAACCCGAGCTCTTCGAGGCTCGCGCTCACCCGGGCCACGGCTCGCCCTCTCAGCCCGGGGTCCCGCACGATGCCGCCTTTGCCTACTTGGCCGCGGCCCACCTCGAACTGGGGCTTCGCCAGCACCAGGACCTCCGCCTGCGGCTTGAGCAGCGCCGGTACCACGCGAAGAATCAGGGTGGCCGAAATGAACGACACATCCACGGTGACCAGATCGGCCGGCTGCCCGATGGCGCGGAGTTCGAGGTAGCGCGCGTTGGTCTTCTCCAGGGAGACCACGCGCGGATCGGTGCGGAGCCTCCAGTCAAGTTGGTTCGTGCCGGCGTCAACGGCAAAGACCCGGGCCGCGCCGCGCTGCAGCAGGCAATCCGTGAAGCCGCCTGTGGACGCGCCGATATCGAGGCACACCTTGCCTGCGGGGTTGACTCTGAAGTGGTCCAAGGCGGCCTCCAGCTTCCGCCCGGCGCGGCTGACATAGCGCGGCGTTTCTCCGAGGATCCGCACGCCGGCCGCGGCCCTCACCGCCGCGCCGCACTTGGTCACTTTGTGCTCATCCACCAGCACCTGGCCCGCCAGGATCAACGCCTGCGCCCGCTGGCGCGAGGGCGCAAGCCCGCGCTCCACCAGCAGCGAGTCGAGCCGGATTCTGTGGGGTATGGCGTGCAAAGTTGGGTCACGAGGTGAGAAGCGTGCCGTCATCGGCGCCATGAGAACGCTCAGCGCCCGCGAACCTGCGCGCGAAAACTGGCGCCGGCCGGCGACTCTTGAGCAAACTTTTCGATGCGCTCCACAATGCCGTCGACGTCGAGACCAAACTTGGCGTGCAACAGGTTAACGGCGCCGTGCGGGATGATGCGATCCGGCACCGCGATGCGCAGCACGCTCGCTGGAATGCGGCGATCCTGAAGCAGCGTTGCCACTGCCGCGCCGAAGCCGCCTGCCTCCGTGCCTTCCTCGGCCGTCACCAGGAATTGCTTCTCAGCGGCCAGCACCGAGATGATCTCGTGGTCGAGCGGTTTCATGAAGCGGGCGTTGATCACGGTGGCGTGCAAACCCATGACATCGAGGCGCGCCGCCGCTTCGAGGCAGGGATACACCATGCTGCCCAGCGCCAGAATGGCAATATCGCCGCCCTCGCGCAGAATTTCGGCCTTTCCGATCTCGAGGCGGTGAAAATCTTCCACCGCCACTCCGATGCCGTTGCCGCGAGGGTAGCGCACAGCCGCGGGCGCGCCGAGTTCGACGGCGGTATAAAGCATGTGGCGAAGCTCGTTCTCGTCTTTGGGCGCCATCACCACCATGCCCGGCAGGGCGGCCAGATACACCAGGTCGTAGAGACCGTGGTGGGTGGGGCCGTCGGCGCCCACAATGCCGGCGCGGTCCAGCGCCAGCGTCACCGGAAGGCGCATGAGGCAGACGTCGTGCACAAGCTGGTCGTAGGCGCGTTGCAGGAACGTGGAATAAATGGCCGCCACGGGCCGCAGACCTTCGATGGCGAGGCCGCAGGCGAATTCCACCGCGTGCTGCTCGGCAATCCCCACGTCGAAGAAACGCTCCGGAAAGCGATGCGCGAACTCGTCGAGGCCCGTCCCTTCGCTCATAGCGGCGGTGATGGCCACCACGCGGGGATCGCGCTCGGCCAGCTCGCAGACCGCCTTGCCGAACACGCTGGTGTACGACGGCGCCGTCGCGGGGGCCTTGTGGAAAGCGCCGGTGGAGACGTCGAACCGCGTCACACCGTGATATTTCACGGGGAGCTGCTCGGAATGCGCATAACCTTTGCCCTTCTGCGTGACCACGTGCAGAAGCGTGGGACCGGGGTTGTTCTTCACCTTGGCAAGAGCGTTCAGCAAGTCTTCCATGCTGTGTCCATTGATCGGCCCCCTGTAATCAAAGCCCAGCTCTTCGAAAACCAAGCCCGGAATGAACAGCGTCTTGAACGAGTCCACGATCTCCTTGGAGAGCCTCCAAAGCCTCGGCCCGACGCGCGGCACGGCCAGCATCCGTTTCTCTACTTCTTCCCTTATCCGGTGGTAGGCCTGCCCGTGCACGATCCGGTTGAGATAGCCCGCAATGGCGCCCACATTGGGCGAAATCGACATCTTGTTGTCGTTGAGGATCACCAGCACTTTCTTCTTCAGCGTGCCGAGATTGTTGATGCCTTCAAGCGAAAGTCCGCCCGTAAGCCCGGCGTCGCCCACCACCGCCACCACGTGAAAATCCTCGTGCTTTAGGTCGCGCGCCACTGCCATGCCCAGAGCCCCCGAAATGGCCGTGCAGGCGTGCGCCACGTTGAGGGTGTCGTAGGGGCTTTCGTCCCGCACCGGAAAACCTGACAGGCCCCCGTACTGGCGGATAGTCGGGAAGCGATCGCGCCGCCCGGTGAGCACCTTGTGACCGTAAGCCTGATGGCCCACGTCCCACACAATGCGGTCGCGCGGGGCGTTGAAGGTGTAGTGCAGCGCCAGCGTGAGCTCCACCGCGCCCAGGCTGGAAGCCAGGTGCCCGCCCACCTGCGAAATCACGGAAATGATGTAGTCGCGCAACTCGGCCGCCACCTGGGGCAACTCGGCGCGCGGCACCTCTTTCAGGTCGTCGGGAGAATTGATGGTAGGGAGATACCGATATTCCATCAGGATTGCCTCGCGATGAGGAAATGAGCGATTTCGCGCAGCCGCTGGGCGCGCTCGCCGTAACCAGCCAACGCCCCACAGGCCTCAGCCACCAGCCGCTCGGCCATGCGTTGCGAGACCTCCACGCCGTAAAGCGCGGGATAGGTGGCTTTGTCACCGTCCTTGCCCACCGCCTTGCCCACGGCCTCGCGCGACCCGAGCACGTCGAGGAGGTCGTCGGCGATCTGGAACGCCAGCCCCACCTTTTCGCCGTAGGCGCTCACGCAGGCCAGGCCGTCTTCCGACGCGCCCGCAGCAATCGCTCCGCACCGGGCCGAGGCACGGATGAGCGCCCCTGTCTTGGCGGCGTGAATGGATTCGAGCACGTTCCCGGCCGCCGTGCTGCCGGTGGTCTCGAGATCCACCACCTGGCCGCCCACCATGCCTCCGCGTGTTCCCACCGCGTGCGCCAGCTCGTGAACCAGGCGAAGCTGGCGCCCGGAAGGTACCAGGCCTGGCTGGGAGACGGCTTCAAACGCCAGCGTCAGCAAGGCGTCGCCGGCCAGGATGGCCAGGGCCTCGCCGAAAACCCGATGGCTCGACGGCTTGCCGCGGCGCAGATCATCGTTGTCAAGCGCAGGCAGATCGTCGTGAATCAACGAGTAAGTGTGGACCAGCTCCAGCGAGGCGGCAATCCGCAGCAGACTGTCGCCCGCGGCGCCGAACAGGCGGCCAACCTCCAGACACAGAATCGGCCGCAACCGCTTGCCCCCCGCAAACACGGAGTAGCGCAGGGCCCGGTGAATCGACGCAGGAGGTTCGTCCTCCGCAGGCAGGATGCGCTCCAACTCGCCGTCCACACGAGCGCGCTCGGTGTCCAAGTGCTCGGCGATGCTGACCTCCAGCGCGGGGTTCATGAAGTTCAGTGACGAGAGACCAGAGACAAGCGACGAGCGAAAAGGGGCCCCAGCGGTGGCCCGCCGCTACGCCATCTTGGCCCGCCGGTATTACGGTGACTTCGGCTCCTCTTCTTCAAACGGTTCCGCCGCCAGCTTGCCGCCGGCGCGCTTGCGCAGGATCTCCACGCGTCCTTCAGCCGCTTCAAGCTGCTGCTCGCAGACAGCGCTCAGCTTCATGCCCTCTTCGTAAAGCCCGAGCGCCTTCTCCAGCGGCAGCTCCGCGTCTTCGAGCTCGCGAACGATCGCGTCGAGCCGCTCCAAATTCTTCTCGAAACTGGGCGTTTTGGAGGACTTCGCGGATGCGTCCGCCGGCCCGCCCTCACCCGCTTGCTCTTTTTGACTCGCCTGCCCCATCGGCTCCCCTCAGTCTTGCTCGAACCTGTTAGGCACTCAGGGACGATTCTTGAGAGCCTGCAATCGTCAATCTTCAATCAGCAATCGTCAATTTCTGGCGCCCGCACCGAGCGCCGAGGCCACTTCAACAGCCATGGCGTAACGTCCGAAGGGAGCCGCAATCACCACGCCCTGCACCAGGTCCCTCACCTGGCGCAGAATCTCCTGGGCGATCTTTACGCCCTCCACCCGCGCGCGGTCACCCGTATCGGCCTGCCGCATGCGGTCCAGAATGGCCGGCGGTATCACGATGCCCGGCACCTCGTTGTTGAGGAACTCGGCGTTGCGGATGCTCGTGAGCGGCGTGATGGTGGCCAGCACCGCGATGCCGGCGTGGCGGATACGCTCCAGGAAAGCCGCCAGGCGCGGCACGTCAAATACCGGGTGCGTCAGGGCGAAATTTGCGCCCGCTTCCACTTTGTACTGAAAGCGGCGGAACTGCTCTTCGGAATCAGGCGCAAACGGGTTCACGCCGGTTCCGATGAGAAACGCGGTCTGGGCGCCCAGCGGATTCCCGCCCACGTCGAGGCCGCGATTGAGATTGCTGAGCACGTTCACCAGGCCGATCGAATCCACGTCGAAAATGCCACTCGCGCCCGGATAGAGCTCGGAGGGCGGTGGGTCGCCGGTGATGGCTACGATGTTGCGAAGCCCGAGCGCGTGCGCCCCGAGCAGGTCCGACTGGATGCGCACCAGGCTGCGGTCGCGGCAACTGTAGAAGAGCAGCGGCTCCACTCCGGTCTTTTGTTCGATCAGCACGGCCAGCGTCTGCGCGCTCAGCCGCGCCGTGGAGCCCGCGCCGTCGGGCACGGCGACGCCGTCTACGCCCTGGTCCGCCAGGTAACTGGCGCCGTCCAGCTCTTTGGTGACGTCGGCGCCCTTGGGCGGAACAATCTCAACCAGCACCGAAAACTCCCCGTGTTCCAAACGGGAGCCCAGGCGCGAACGGCTGGCCACCGGGACGGGCTCAAGCTGGGGCGCGCGCCGCCCTGCCCCCACCTCCACCGCCGCGCGCGCGGCCGGCGGACGCAGCGAGCGCACCGCCGCCTTGATGGCCTGGATGTGCGCCGGGGTGGTGCCGCAACAGCCGCCCACCAGGCGCGCGCCCGCTTCGATGAAGCGCCGCGCGTAGCCCGCCATGTACTCGGCGGAGCAAAGGTAAATGCTGCGCCCCTGCACCGTGCCGGGCAATCCGGCATTGGGTTGGGCGGAGAGCTTGCGCGTGGTCACCTTGGCCGCGCGGTCGAGCGCTTCGAGCACGGCCGCCGGACCCGTGCCGCAATTGAACCCGATCACGTCCGCGCCCCACTCGTCCAGCTCGCGCGTGAAGTCCTCCGGCTGGCTGCCCGTCTCGGTGCTGCCGTCCTCCAGCACGCTCATCTGCACCACCACAGGGAGCTGCGAGGCCGCACGCGCCGCCAGCAGCGCAGCGTGGGCTTCATTCGGGTCCATCATGGTCTCGATCACGATGAAGTCCACCCCGCCCTCGGCCAGGGCGGCGATCTGCTCGCGAAAAGCCTCCTCGGCCTCTTCGAGCGATGTGGGGCCAAGCGGCTCGAGCCGCAACCCGAGCGGGCCCACCGAGCCCGCCACGTAAAGGTCGTCCCCGGCCACCTCGCGCGCCAGCCGCGCCCCCGCCAGGTTGATCTCACGCAGCTTGGCCGCGAGGCCGAACTTTTCTAGCCGAAATCGATTGCCGCCGAAGGTGTTGGTCTCGATCGCGTCTGCGCCCGCCTTCACGTAGGAAAGATGCACGTCCTTGACGACTTGCGGCACGGTGAGGTTGAGCTCCTCAAACGAGCGGCTGAAGGCGATGCCGCGCGCGTACAGCTCGGTGCCCATGGCCCCGTCGCAGACCAGCACACGCTTTTCAAGCTTTTCAAGAAAGGGTTCGCGCATCTTGGTTCAGGGCCTGGCGATTCCTGTGAGCCCTCAGTGCTAAGCCTGGCCACGAGTCCGCCGTCCGGCAGATCGCGCTGCAGCGCCGGACGCCGGCTCAGCTCCGGCTTTGCTCGGTAGACTTTCATTTTAGCACGGGGCGGGACGTGAGCCTGCGAGTCCGAGCGAGGCGTTCGGGCTTGGGGCGAGGCCCTTGGTGCCGGTAACGTGGTATCCCGCCGGCGCGGGAGTGACGGCCTGCGGAGAGCGGGTCGAACGTCACTCGTAGCGCAGCGCCACCATCGGGTCCACGTGGGCGGCGCGGCGGGCGGGAACGTAGCAGGCAAGCATCGTGACCGCCACCAGCACCAGGGACGAGAAGGCCAGGGTCCAGGCATCGAATGCGCCCACGCCGTACAGCAGGCTGGAAACGGCCCGGCCGAGGACGACTCCCGCCGACATCCCAACCGCCACGCCGGCGAGGGCGAGGAGCATTCCCTGCCCCAAGACCAGGCGCAGGATGTGTTCGCGATGGGCGCCCAGCGCCATGCGCACTCCGATTTCGCGGGTGCGCTGCGCCACCGAATGGGCCACCACGCCGTAAAGCCCGAGGGTGGCCAAAAGCAGCGCCAGCGCGCCGAAGGCGCTGATCAGGCTGGCCGCCATTCGCTGCTGCCAGAGCGACAGGTCCAGTTGTTCCGGCATGGTTCTGACGCCGTAGACCGGCAGGTTAGCGTCCACGGCGTTGATCTCGCGGCGCACCACGGCGGCCAGGTCCCCGGGCGAGGAGGCCGTGCGGACGATGAGCGTCACCCGCCCGGAGTAGTTCTCGGCCAGAGGAACGTACATTAGCAGCGGCGCGTCGCGAACCAGGGAGAGATACTTGCAGTCGGCCGCCACACCCACCACTTCAAGCGGCGGGCGGCTGGGGCCTACCAATGTAGGCCAGGAGATTCGCTTGCCGATGGGGTTCTGGCCCGGCCACAAGCGCTCCGCCAGCTTGTGATTGACGATCACCACTCCAGCCGCGACTCCGTTCCCGGCAGTGGCCGCCGGCTCGGTCTGAAAATTGCCGTCCTGGTCCCGACTGGGCGCGTTGGCGCCGTCCTGATCGGTGAAGTCGCGGCCCTGAAGCAAAGGCACGCCGAACGAGCGAAAGTAACCCGGCGACACCGCGTCGAAGTTCACCCTCAGGCCGAGCTGAAACTCATGGCCCCGCAATACGTCCTGAGGGGGCTCCTGGCCGGGGTAAAAGATGGAAACGGCCCCGGGCCATTCATCGGGCGGCACCGAGGTGGAGGCGGCCGCCGCGGTCACGCCCGGAGCGCCCTGCAGGCGTTGCAACACTTGCCGGTAGAACTCCAGGCCGCGCGCTGGCGAATAGCCTTGCAGACTGAGATCGACGGAGGCCAGCAGCACGTTCCGGGTCTCGAAGCCGGGATCGGCGCTGACGATCTTTCTCATGCTGCGCAGCAGCAGCCCGGCGCCCATCAGCAGCACAAAAGAGAGGGCAACCTGTCCCGCCGCCAGCACGCGCTGCAGCGGCGATTGCCGCCACCCGCTCCCGAGCGTCCCCTGTTTGAGCGAGCTTACCAGATCCGGCCGCGAGCATCGCAGGGCCGGGACCAGCGCAAAGGCCAGCCCGGTGATCACGGAAGCGCCCAGGGTGAAGGCGAGGACGCTCGCGTCCACACTCACGTCGGCGCCGCGAAGGGTGGAGGCGGTGCCGGTAAGGGCGAGCGCGAGGCGCACCGCCCAGGGCGCAAGCAGCAGTCCTAAACTTCCTCCAGCCAGCGCCAGTAGCAGCCCCTCCACCAGCAACTGTCGCGCCACGCGTCCGCGGCTTGCGCCCAGCGCCAGGCGGACCGCAATCTCCCTCTGCCGCGCACCGGCGCGCACCAGCAGCAGCCCCGCCACGTTGGCGCAGGCAATCAAGAGCAACAGCCCGACGCCGGCGAAAAGCAGCCCAAGCAGGCCGCTGAGGCTGGCGCGATCGTCCGGGTCAAGGCCGACGCCGCGGACCACGGCCACCGTGCGGTCCGCGTTGGTGTTCGGATATGCCAGAGCCAGTTGCCGGGCGATGCCCTGGGTCTCGCTGGCAGCCTGCTCGACGGAAACGTCCGGCTTCAGGCGTCCGAAGACGCTGAGCCACCCCCAGGCGCGTTCCTCAAAAAAGCGGTGGCCAACCGTCCGCGGCATGGCCTGATCCAGCATGCTCATCGGCACCCAAACGTCATAGGGCTGGCCGGTTGTGGTGCCGGCAAACCGCTCTGGGGCCACGCCGATCACGGTGAAAGGGTAACCGTTCAGCACCAGTTTGCTGCCGAGCACCGCCGGGTCGGCCCCGAGTTTCCGTTGCCACAGCGCGTAGCTAAGCACCGCCACCGGGTGCGCGCCCCGCGGAGCGTCGTCTTCGGGGCCAATCAAGCGGCCTCGCGCCGCCGTCACACCGAGCACCTCGAAATAGTTGCCCGTCACCACGTCGCCGATCAGCCGTTCGGACGCGCCGCCGCCGAGGCTAAGGGCAGTGGCTTCCTGCGCCGCCAGGCCCGAGAAGGAGCGGCTGCGATCGCGGTAGTCGGCGTAGTCCGGGAAGCCCATCCCGCTGTAGGGGTCGTTCTTTTCCATGCGATAGAGCGAGACGAGGCGGCCGGGGTCGTGCACGCCCGGCGTGGGCCGCAGCAGGACAGCGTTGACGAGGCTGAAGATGGCGGTGTTGGCGCCGATGCCGAGCGCCAGCGCCACGACGGCGAGTGTGGCGAATCCGGGGCTCTTCACCAGCATTCGCAAACTGAAGCGCAGGTCCTGGAGTAGGCTCGGCATCAGGATCTCCAGGCTGCCCGAGGCAACTAGCGCTCCAAAGCGTGGTGGCGCCAAGTGATTGAGCTGTATGAGCGAACTTGACCAGTTATGATTGGCGCCGTATGCCAGTTGTCCGCTGCCGGACACTGTTGTCCGAAGGCGGCGCGCATCGGTAGGTGGACAAGGACGAAAAATCGGGGGCCGGCGACGGCCCCTTGGACGGGCTGCCACAGATTCCTGCCGCACTCCGAATCAGAAAGTGGAGCGAATGGCTGGCTTAAGGTCGCGGTGACAGGTGAAAGGCGCGGGATGTACGGTTGCCTCCACCTTTGAAGCTTTCACAAAGCCAGAGAGGGCGCCCGGAGGCGCCCTCGTCAGTCGTGATTCCAATCGCAGTCGAACGCTAGAACAGCACCTTCAACGCGAAGGTGATGGTCCGGATGCCGCCGCTGGTGAGGCTCGGAACGCCGAAACCCGTACCCTCCTGCAGCAGTCCGGCATCGTCGAGGTAAGCATCGACCGACGCATAGTTCGGATGGTTGAAGATGTTGTTGATGTCGGTGCGGAACTGGATCTTCACCCTCTCCGTCACCCGTGTATCCTTCGCCAGCGAGAAATTGGCGGTGTTGGTGTGGGAGTCGCGTGCCGTGTTCCGTCCGACGTTTCCGAACGGAGTACCGTAAATGGAATTCGCCGTCTGGCCGTTGGCGATGAAGCGGACCTGGCTCGGGGTTACGTTTACTACCTTGCCCGAGGCATTGGCGGCGTTGAAGCTGATGAGCTGGTTGGCTGCGGAATCGCAGGCGACGCCCAGATATCCGCAGGCGTCACCGGCGTAGATGCCGACGGCCGAGACCGGCGCGGTGGGGCTTCCGGCATACGGGCGAGCCGTCTCGAGAGCGTAGCCGTAAAAGCCGCTCATCGCCGTATCGAAGAAGTCGGACGGGCCGGTGAACGTGTTGATACCGTACTGGAGAGGCGTGTACACCTGCCCGCTGGCAAGCGCGTAGGTGCCCGAAACGCTCCACCCTCCGAGCACATGCCCGGCGAGCCCATGCTGGTCGCGGAGCCAGGGAAGCTGCTCGACGAAGCTGAGCGTCCAGTTCTGGGGAATATCGAGCCCGGACAAGCTGTGCTCAGACCCGATATATGAGAATGGATTTTGGGCAAAGGCCAGGGTATTGCCTCCCCCACCTGTGCCAAAGATGTCGGAGGTGTTGTCGGTGGTCTTGCTCCAGGTGTACGCGGTGCGCAGCGTGAGCTGGTGGGCAAGATTGGTGGCCCTGAACTCCGTCTGCAGGCCCTGGTAGTCGGAAACGCCCGTGTTGGTTCGCAGGCGTTCGACGCCCAGATTGCAATTCACGCGCCCGATCGCTTTCGAGACCACCGCGTCGGCTTCGGAACACGGCGTCAAGCCGGCGGGCAGGGCATTGGGGTAGGCGGCAGCGATGTCCGCGATATACGGGTTGCCGTTAATGGACTGGAAGAGGTCGCCGCCGTGGTTTCCGACGTAGCGGACTTCGACAACCGCGCTGGGAACGATTTCGCGCTGGATACCGAAGCTCCACTGCTGAACGTGATCGGCCCGGAAGTCCGGCGTGACTGTGGTCTGATTGAACGCGCGGGGATCGGCTACACCCAGCGTGAGGTACGACGCAAGCTCGCTGCGAACTGCGGGTCCGAAGGGTGCGGCTCCGAGGGGTATGCCGTTCGCCATCGAGCCCGTCAGTGTTTGGGCGAGCACCTGAGGCGCTGAGCTCGCGATGTTGAGATAGATGTTGTAGAACGGCGGGTCATAGGAAAGGCGGTAGCCGCCGCGCAACACCGTCTTGCCATTGCCCGTCAGTTTGCCGCCCCATTGCGGGGTGTAAGCAAAACCCGCGCTCGGTCCCCACTGGTTCTTGGGGCTGGGCAGACTAGGGAACACCCGGACGCTGACTGGCAGGGCGGGATCAAAGAACGGTGTGGAACCCGTTTCGTTGGTCGTGTCGTACCGGTTGAACAGGTTCGCTGGCTGCCCGAAGTAGGTGTAGGTCAGGCCCAGGTTGAGGGTGAGGTTCGGCTTCACCTTGTAGTCGTCACCGAAATAGAAGAAGGAGTCGTGCTCGCGGAAATCCAGCGTGGGCTTGCCGAGCGTTATGCTGACCGTAGCCGGCGTATCGTCCGCGAAACTCTGGAAGTCGTGGAACGTAAACTGCCCGTTGTAGTTGGGCAGGAACACGTTGGGCGAGCGCTGATAGGTGAGGTTTGTCCCCGCCTTGAATATGTGCGAGCCGTACACCCAGCTCCAGTTGTCCTGCAACTGGTAAGTGTTCACAATGCGGCCCTGCGGCGTGTTATTGGGAGGGCCGAAAGTGAGATAGGGCGACGACATACTTACGCTGGTCAAGCCCTCAGCCAGGTTACCCTGGTTCGGAATGGTGTTCCCGATGCCGTTACCGCCAAACTCCACGTTCGTGCGGCCATAACCCAGCCTGAACTCGTTCACCATGGAGGACGAGAGGGTGCGCGTCCAGCTATAGCCGAACCTCTCGCCGAACGAGGGCACGTTGTAAGGGTAGCCCGCCGCCGCCGTTCCGGGGTCCAGATTGAGCGGTGTGATCTTCTGGTAGAGCCAGTGTCCCTCGAAGTGGTCCTTGGCCGTGTTCCAATCGATCCGGGTGGTGGCGTCATAGGAATGATACGCCGTGGGGAGCGTCCGCTGGACGCCGGCAAATTGCACGTCGCAATTACTCCCGTCGGCTGCCGTGAGAGTCTTGGTGGTTGGTGTGCCGCTGGGCACCGGGTTGCCGCCCTGGATGCCATAGGGTCCATAGCTGGCGAGCGCAGCGATGGAGGGGCTGTCAGGGAAACAGCTTTGGAGCGTGGCGAGGCCGGCAGGCGTGGGCGTCAGATTGCCCGAAGCGTAAACTGCCGTGCCCGGACGAATGTCATCGTCGAATCCGCCGAAGATAAAGCCCTTGTCCTTCTTGAGCGGTCCGCCGATGGTTGCACTGCTGAATTCTTCGTTGAAATTCGGCACCTGGGTGAGACCCTCGAATGCCTTCTGCGTGTTGCTGAGAGTGTCGAGGCGCCAGTTGCTTTCGGTAACGGCCGCGTCGCCGTGCCAGTCGTTGCTGCCCGGCTTCGTGATGTAGTTGATCACGGAGCCGGAATTACGGCCGTACTCCGGTCCAAAATTGTTGGTGACCACTTGAACTTCCTGGACGAAGTCCGGATTGCCCAGGAAAATCTGGGGGCCGGTCACGGAGTTGTCGTTGTTGTTCTGGCCGTCGATCTGCTGGTCATTGCTGCGGCCTCGGATGCCATTGACGGAGAAACCGACGCCGTTCGTGTTCGAAAAGCTGTTGTCGCGGTCGTTGACCACGCCGGGCAGTTGAAGCGCCAAAACGTCCAGGCCGGTGTTGAGGTCAATCGCCGGAAAGGCTTCGATGGTGTTAGTTGAGATGGTGTTGGTAATCTGGGCCTGGGTGCTATGCAGAAGCGGCGGCGCGGCCGTCACCTCGATGGTAGTCGATGTTGATCCCAGGCGCAGAGAGAGGGAGGCCAAGCCCGTATCTTGCGACGCCTGCACGCTGACTCCGGTCAGCGACAGCGTCTGAAAGCCCGCCTTCGAGATTTCCAGCTTGTAGCTGCCGGGGCTTAACAGCGAGAGATGAAACATCCCGGTCTGATCCGTCTCTCCGATGCGCAGTTCCTCTGTCGCCTCGTTGGTGGCCTTGACGGCTGCGCCGGACACCAACGCCCCACTGGGGTCAGCGACGGTGCCTGAGATGGAGCCTTTCACAACCTGCGCGGCTAGGCGATTGGGGCCTGGTCCAAGAAGAAACAAAGCCACGAGTGCAAGCGAACTCACCAAAAGTTTGCCCAGCGTTTCTCTCATTTGACCCTCCATACTGCATATGTCTAAGCTTCGAAGTCCGTTCCTGGGACGCGAGGGAGGTAGGCAGGCAGCCTTTCCCGACAATCGCTTTTATCGGCCGGCATCCGATGTCCGAGGCGCGGTGCAATTCACCCCATACCAAGAATCCCCGCCGGGCAAGAGGCCGTCTGCGACATGCGTCACACTCGGCCGTGACTGCGGACACACCCCGACGCGAACCACGAGGTGTGAGCTCGTCCGTCAAGGACAGTCGAATGAGTTATTTAGCCGGAGAGACTACTCCGGCTGCCTAGAGAGGTCTAGACTTCACAATTCGAGAGACTTCAGCCCTGGAGGTATTCCCTAGTGTCATGTCTCAGAAGTTCGTTCACAAAAGCGCTGAACCTTGCTGAGGATAGCATGGGCCGTGGCGGTCCACACAAACGGCTTCGGATTCTCATTGTGGTGCTGTAAGTAGTCTTGAATGGCTTGCTCCAACTCGC
>DATJAQ010000314.1:0-13502 GCA_035516075.1 Terriglobia bacterium
GCAAGGCCTGGATGCTGATTAATCTCGGCGTGCTGGGCGGGATCTCCAAAGTGGGCGACGACGGACTCCAGTTGGTGATCGAGGCCGTCGTGTCAACGGCCACCGACGCATCCACCGCCGGGGTGGCTCGGATCTTCGCGGCCAGTGGCTCAGGCGTCTTTATGGTCACGCGTCACGGCCGGGACGTGGCGCTGCCGAGGTTCACCGAAGTGAACATTATGCTGAACCGTCCCCTCCGGTTGTTCGAGCGTCAGCCGGCGGCCGCCGATCCGAATGCGGTGGCGGGGCAACGCGGAGATACGCAGTCGCGGTAAGGGGCGCGCCCCGGGACTCTGAGGGTGAGGTTTTGAAAAATCTTGGCATTCTTCTCTCGGGCCGCGGCTCGAACTTTGAGGCCATCGTGCGCAACGTCCTGGGGGGCGCGATACCGGCGCGCATTGCGGCGGTGATCAGCAATCGCGAGGGCGCGCCCGGGCTCGATCGCGCGCGTGCTCTGGGGCTCGAGGCCCGCTGCCTGCCGTCCAAGGGCAAAGAGCGCGAAGCCTATGACCGCGAATTGGTGGGCCTGCTGAAGAGTTTCACGGTGGACATCGTGTGCCTGGCCGGGTTCATGCGGGTGCTGAGCCCGTACTTCATTCGCGCCTTTCCCGGCCGTATTCTCAACGTCCACCCCGCGCTGCTGCCGGCGTTTCCGGGTTTGGAAGCGCAGAAACAGGCGCTCGACTATGGGGTGAAGTTCACGGGATGCACCGTCCACCTCGTGGACGAGGGCGTCGACACGGGGCCCATTCTGCGCCAGGCCGTGGTCCCCGTGCTTGACGACGACACCGTGGAGACCCTCTCCGCGCGCATTCTGAAGGAGGAGCACCGCATTTACAGCGAGGCCTTGCGCCTCGTGGTGGACGACCGGATTCGGGTTGAGGGTCGGCGGGTGTTCCTGAAGCAATGAGCGCATCGGGTGCATATTCATGACCATCGAGGAACAACTCGCTTACCTGACGAAGGGCGCTGACGAGACGATTCGCGTCGAAGAATTGCGCGCCAAGCTCGAACGCTCCGCTCGCACCGGCAAGCCCCTGCGCGTCAAGGCTGGCTTCGACCCCACCGCGCCCGACCTTCACCTGGGCCATACGGTGTTGATTCGCAAGTTGAAGCACTTCCAGGATCTCGGTCACACGGTGATCTTCCTCATCGGCGATTTCACGGGACTGATCGGCGACCCTACCGGCCGTAATGTTACCCGGCCGCCCATGACGCCCGAAGAGGTGGCGGCGAACGCCGAAACGTACAGGAAGCAGGTGTTCAAGATTCTGAATGCCGCGAAGACGGTGATCGACTTCAACAGCCGCTGGCTCGGCGAGCTGACGGGCCTCGACTGGATCAAACTTTGCTCCAAGTACACGGTGGCCCGCATGCTGGAACGCGACGATTTCACCAAGCGCATGAAGGAGCAGCGGCCCATCGCCATTCACGAACTGCTTTACCCGCTTTCGCAGGGCTACGATTCGGTGGCGCTCGAAGCCGACGTGGAACTCGGCGGCACGGACCAGAAATTCAACCTGCTGGTGGGGCGTACCCTGCAACAGGAGTACGGCCAGGAGCCGCAAGTGATTATGACCATGCCCATTCTCGAGGGCCTGGACGGCGTGCAGAAGATGTCGAAGTCTCTCGGGAATTACGTCGGCATCGCCGAGGCGCCGGCGGAGATGTTCGCCAAGCTGATGTCGATTTCGGACGAGATGATGTGGCGGTACTACCTGCTGCTCACGGACAAAACCCCTGAGCAGATCGAGGCCCTGAAGAATGACGTGGCTTCCGGACACGCGCCGGCCCTCGAGACGAAAAAGGCCCTCGCACAGGAGACGATCCAGCAGTACCACGGCGCAGACGCCGCGCAGGGCGCCCGAATCGCCTGGGAGACGAAGTTCCAGGGCAAGGGTATCGATCGCAACTCGCCGTTGATCGTGGAAGCGGTGCCGAAGGCCTACGGGCAGCGGATCGACGAGCGCCTGGTCAGCCTTGGGCTGTGTAAGTCAAAGAGCGAGGCCCAGCGCCAGATCAACGCGCGGGCGGTCAGGATCGGAAGCGCCGACATGGGATCTGGCGTTGACGCTCCGTTGTGGAACAGGGCGGAAGATCCGGCTGGGACGTTTCGACCGGAAGACTACAACATATTTGGCACGGACTTCGTTGAGCTCGCCTTCAAGGTTGGCCGGAATCAGGCCCGCGTGAAATTCACCTTTCTGGATTGACCGAGGACAAGGGCCCCCCATAACATCAAATGCGGGGAGCAAACGGTCTCGGAGACGCGGAGCCAGGATTCCCAGCCGATGCTCCAAACTGCCGGCGCTCGTCTCGCGAGTTCAGGCGTCGAAACCGGATATCTTTCATCTAATTCTCCAGCCATGCTCGAGGCTTTGGGAGGATTAAAATGAGCGTCGCCGCCATTTCCGACACCTTTCTTCGCGAGCAATTGGTCAATCGCCGGCAGCGGCTGGAGTCTGCCCTCGCCTGGTCGAGCGGTGAGCCTCGCCTGGCTCAGCTCCTCGCGGAAGTTGACGCCGCCCTGGCGAAGATGGAACGCGGGACCTTCGGAATCTGTGAAGTGTGCAACGAACCGGTGGAGGCCCAACGGCTGATGGCGGATCCGCTGGTGCGCTATTGCCTCGACCACCTCACCGCCTCCGAGCGCAGCGCGCTGGAGCGCGATTTGGAGATGGCTGCCGAGTTGCAGCGCGGATTGCTGCCCCGGGCTGAGGTGCGCCACGACGGTTGGGACATCGCTTACGCCTACCGGCCGCTGGGGCCGGTCAGCGGCGATTACTGCGACATCGTATTTGAAGAAGATTCGAAGCCGGGCCTCTTTTTCTTTGTGGGAGACGTGTCGGGTAAGGGCGTGGCCGCTTCCATGCTGATGGCCCAGCTCCACGCCATCTTCCGTGCTCTGGTCGCGCGGCGCCTGGAGGTGGCACAACTCGTGGGGCAGGCCAGCCGCATTTTCTGCGAGAGCTCGCTCTCGCCTTATTTCGCCACCTTGGTCGGCGGCAGGGCCGGCGCGGGCGGTGCGGTGGAGATCTCGAACGCGGGACACTGCCCGCCGTTGTTCCTTCGCGGGCACGCGGCGACGCGCGTCAAGCCTTCAGGGGCTCCCTTGGGACTCTGCTCGGTAGCTTCGGAATCGGTGAGCCGCATTGAACCCTCGGGCCTGCCGCTCGGCGTGAGCCCGCAGGGTGCCTACGATGCGGAGCGGCTAAGCCTTGATCCGGGCGACGTGCTGGTGATCTATACCGATGGGCTCTCGGAAGCCCGAAACGGCGAAGGTGAGGAATACGGCGACGAGCGCGTGCTCTCATCGGTTCGCGGCCGGGCCGAGGGCGGGGCCCGCAGTGTGGTGGACGGATGTCTTCAGGATCTCGCTCGATTTTTGGGCGGTGAGGGATTGGGCGACGATCTCACTGTGATGGCGATCCAACGGGCGAATTGAGCCTGGCGCGCACCGGATCAAGGCGAAGGCTGTAAAGGCGGGTCGGCGTCGTGGAGACGCTTCTGGCGGGCGGTGGCCAGCACCCGCGCATCCTCGGCGATCAAGACGGCTTCGCTGCCGGTATCGAGCACGTCTTTCAGCTTGACGCGTTTCGCTAGCTGGTTCTCGGCCAGGCGGAGAAGCTGGGTCGCGGTCCCGAACGTGAGCGGCGCGTAGTGTTCGGCCCCAGCCGCCTTAGCGGCGGCAATCGCCCGCCGCGCTTCCTCGACGACGAGCGGCTCAGTGGGATCGACAGCGGCTTTCGAACCGGCCGCCACTGCCGCCCCTCCGGTGGGTCTGGACAGGAGCTGGCAGGTCGTTTCGGTGATCGGGACTTCGTTTGTCGCGCCGGGCGCGAGGCCGGCCTCGAACACGACCGCTGCGCCGGGCATGCTGACGGCGAAGTAGGGTTCGGCGGTAACCAGCAGTCCGAACCGGTGCCACTCCACCTTTGCGTCGAGCTGGGCTGCGGCGCCCGCCCAGGTGACCTCGCCGAGGTTCGTGGTGCGGCCCTCGGGGGTCACGCTCCAGAGCACGTAGGTGAGGTACTCGCGGCCGAGCCGCGAGGCTGGCGGCAGGTTGGTGAACGTGGCGTGAAGCTTCGCCACCGCACGATCCATCCAGACCTCAGCCTCACCCTGAGAACCGGAGACGAGCGCGGTAGGGCGGAAAACAATCGTCGTGGGACTGATCAGGGAGCCGAAGTCCATCACCTTTACAGAGCGCTTCACTTCGGCCGGCGGAGCCGGTTCCGGCGAGTCGGCTGAGGGTGCCTGCGCCCAGGCGGCGCCGCGTGGCGGACCCGCCGCGAGGGCCGTGAGGAGCAGGATGGACGCGATCAGCGCCTTTCGAGTGTGTTTGGGCATGGTGCGCGATGGGACGGGAAATACCGGACCGGAGCGGGGTCTCATTTACGGAGTCGCAGGCGCCGGAATCGTCAGGTTCAGGACGACGATGCTGCGGCCATCGAGCGAACTCGCATGGCGGACTTCGGAGTTTTGCCCCTTGTAGGTCGCTTTCACCTCGTAATCGTCGGTCGGCGTCAGACCCGTGAACTTATATCGCCCACCCGCCTCGGAGTGAATGCCCAACTTCTTGTGGGTGCTATCATCGGTCAATTCCACCGCCGCCCCAACGATGGGCAGGCTGGCTGCGTCGAGAACCTCGCCTTGAACCGTTTTGGTGGGCGGCGTCTTCTTTTTGGCAAACAGCCCGGACGGGGTAAGGAGGGCGAGGAGTGCGCAGGCGAATGACGCGCCCAGGCACAGCCGGCGGGTCCGAGTTTGGCGGCGGCGCTTCGAGACGCGCCACTCCGCCGGGTCTACCCGCGCGGCATCACCACTCTTCTTCTTCGTCTTCATCTTCCTCCGCCGCGGCTCTCAGCTCCAACGGGTTCGTGCCCACCACCTCGAGTTCGGCACCACACTCGTTGCAGTCAAGTTTGTCTCCCTCTTCGACCTCGTCATCTGCCATGTCGATTATGGCGTCGCATTCCGGACAGTGCGCCATCGTTCACCCCCAGACTCAATCAGGGTATGCCCCAAAGGGCAGTCTATTCATTCGGCGCCGGGATGTCCAGTCAAGGGCGAAACCGCCGGGCGGTGGAGTCGCGGAGCCGCTTGACGCCCCTCGGAGCCATATGCTAGCGTCAGCCTCGCTTAATTCACGGGGTCCGGCGAGGCAATGTCTGAGCTCCTGAAGGTCGACGAAAGGCGTCTCGAGTTTGCTCTGACCTATGCTGTGCGCCTGATTCTGTCCGGGAAGGTAGTGGCGATTCCCACCGACACCTTCTACGGCCTCGCCGCCGATCCGTTCAATCTGGCGGCGGTGAGTGAGATCTTCCGCATCAAGCGCCGCAGCTACGATCGGCCGCTGCCTCTTCTGGTGGCCTCGCTCGATCAAGCCGCCGATCTCACCATCGATCCGCCGAGCCTGTTCTTCAAACTGGCGGAGAGGTTCTGGCCCGGTCCGCTGACCCTTATCGTGCCGGCCTCGCGCCAGATTCCCCTCAAGGTGACCGGCAACACCGGGCGGGTGGCCCTGCGCTGGCCCAAGGCGCCGCTGGCGGTGGCCCTGATCGAAGCTGCGGCCCGGCCCCTGACCGGCACCAGCGCCAATTTGACGGAGCATACAGCCTGCGCCACCGCTGAAGAGGTCGAGCTTCAAATCGGCGATACCGTGCCCTTGATTCTCGACGGCGGACCCACGCCCGGCGATCTGGCCTCCACGATCGTCGAATTGGACGGGGATGAGTACCAGATTCGCCGCCATGGCCCCGTCACCGAGTCGCAACTGAAGGAGTTTCTCGGCTGAACCGCTCCCTCCGCACACGCCGGTTTCTCCTGGCCTGCCTCCTGGCGATTGCTGCGGTCCTGGCCCTGGAGTGGCGCCTCTACGAAGCCATCCGCCGTCAAGCCGGGCGGGACGAGGCCGCACGGGCCGACGCCATAGTGGTATTCGGCGCCGCGCAGTATGAGGGCCAGCCATCGCCCGTATTCAAAGCGCGGCTCGACCACGCCTTCGACCTCGAAGAGGCGGGGCTGGCCCCTCTCGTCATCACCACCGGCGCGAGCGGGGGCGACACGCGCTACACCGAGGCGGGCGTGGGCCGGGACTACCTGATCCAGCAGGGCATGTCGGCGGAGAAGATCCTCACCGATCCTGCCAGCCGCACCACTTACCAGAGCGTGCAGGCGGTGGTGAGGATTCTCGCCGAACATCAGGCGCGGTCCTGTATCGCAGTCAGCGACGGCTTTCACCTCTACCGCATCAAGCTCATGCTCGCCGCGGCGGGCATCACGACTTATGCTTCTCCTGCTCCCGGCAGCCCCATCGAAGCCGATGGCTGGTCCCGTACACTGCACACGCTCTATGAGATGGCCAGTACCTCGGCCTGGTACCTCACGTTCCGGAGATGACCCGAAATCCGCCTGCCTCGCGGCCCCCGGGGGCCACAACCTTGCCGAGTACCACCGCCCGGCGCGCGCCCGTGACGCCCGGCAAGTTCCCGGTGAGGCCGCGCATCGTGCGGTCCGAGAGCACGGCGAACGCGATCGCCTCCTTGGCATCGACCGGCAAGCCGAAGTCATCGGAGAACTGCAGGCGCAGGCCGGGCAGCAAGGCTGCGAGGCGCGCTACCAGCAAGCTGTTATGCGAGCCGCCGCCCGACACCACCAGCCGATGCAGTTTCGCGCCGGGCCCGAGGCGTGGAAAAACGAAGCGGCCGAGGGCACCGGCCACCGAGCGCGCCGTGAGCTCCACCGCCGTCCGCAACAGGTCTTCAAAGCGCGGCCCGGGCCCGGCTGACCTGCCGAGAAAGTAGCGCCGCACGAACTCGCGTCCGAACTGCTCGCGCCCCGCGCTTTTGGGCGGGCGCCGTTTGAAAAACGGAAACGTGAGAGCGCCTTCAAGCACATCCTCCAGCACACTCCCGCGCGCCGCCCGGCGGCCGCCGGCGTCGTAACTGCGCCGGCCGTCCGTGAAGTGGCGTACGAGCGCATCCACGAGCATGTTGGCGGGACCGGTATCGAAGCCGAAGACGTCTTGCGGCCGCGCCCGTACAGGGATCACCGTTACATTGGCGATGCCTCCGAGGTTGAGCGCCACCGTGCCTTTGCGATCGTCCCGGAGCAGCAGGTAATCCACCAGCGGCACGAGCGGCGCTCCTTCACCTCCGGCGGCGATGTCCGCGGCTCGAAAGTCTGCCACCACCGGGGTCCCCGTCCGGTGGGCGATGAGCGCGGGCTCACCGATCTGGAGCGTGCTCGGGCGAGCGCCGCCCGCGGCCCTGCCCTGATGGAAGATCGTCTGGCCGTGGGAGCCAATCACCGCCAGGCGGTTGGGACTGATGCCGGCCCGCCGGCACACGCGGAGCGCGGCGGCGGCGAAGGCCTCGCCCACCCGGAAATTGAGCTCGCTCAGCTCACCGGCGGTGGCGGGTTCGCCGCCTGCCATTCGGAGTAAACGCTCGCGCAGGCGCGTGGGGTAGGGACTCGTCGTATTGGCCATCAGCCGCACCTTCGGGCGCTCCGGCGGCCCGCTCAACCGCACCAGGGCCGCATCCACGCCGTCGAGTGAAGTGCCGGCCATCAGGCCCACCGCCAGGCGGCCAAAGCCGCCCGAGGACCGGCTCCGGACCTCACCCCGCGCTGAAACCGCTTCAAGCAATGTCCCGCTCCACGGCCGCGCCCTGGCGGCCGAACTCTTCGAACTTCAGAGCCAAGCGTTCGAGCGCGCGCTCCGAGGGTGCTTTTCCGGGCCTGCGGAGGCGCTTCCGCGCGCTTCGGACGCGCTGCAGCGCCTGTTCCACGCGCTCCGGCGCGAGCTTGCCGAATTCGAGCGCCCGCTCGAGACTCTCGAAAACGAGTTCGATTTCACGGCCCTCGCCGGAAACGAGCAGCAGGTCGCAGCCCGCGGCCAGCGCTCGAACTGCGGCTTCGCCCGTATCCACTTCAGACGCGCCGGCCGCGGCGGAGGCGTCCACCAGCGCCACGCCCTGGTAGCCGAGCTTCACTCGCAAGAGCCCTTCCATGACATTCGCCGAAAGCGAGGCCGGGCGCGGGAATTCGTAGTCGTAGGCCTTGCAAATGGCAGAGGTGATCTCCACCATCGCCAGTTTCGGGCCGAGCCTCCGGTACGGCACCAGGTCTTCACGCCAGAGCGTCATCATCGTCTTCGCCACCACGCGCGGCCGGGCTGGGGCGCCGGCGCCCTTGGCAAGCGATGCGGCTCCGGGGAAATGGCGGCCGCAGGCCAGAATTCCGTGGCGTGCAAGGCCGGCCACAAACCCTTCGGCCTTCTCTGCGACGAGGGCGGCAAGTGAACTGGACGCGGGCGTGAGCGGCTCAGGCGGATTCGTGACCGCGCCCCCGGGAACCCCAGGCAGATCGAGGACAGGAGCCAGATCGAGATTCAGCCCCAAGAGTGCCATCGCCGAACCCATCAGGTCGCCGGCCCTCGCCGCGTCGCCCACGTTCATGCTTCCGGCATCGGCCAAGGGGTTGAACAAATGGCAGAGACTGCCGGCACCTTGCTCTTCGACGGCCAGAAACGGTACTGAACCGAGGGCGCGCGCAGACTTCGCGGCCAGTTCGGCCGTGGCTGCGCTGGAGTCGAGGCTGCGAAGAAACACCCCGGCCGGCCGGAACCGGTCGAGAAGCCGTTCAAGACCGGAGTTCCAAGACGCCCTCGAAACTTCGATCATCAGAAGTTGGCCAAGCTGGGTCTTCATCCTGGGCCGCCACCTCAGTTGCGGTCATTCTGACTCCTGACGTCTTACTCCTGACTTCTTTAGTCCTACGCCCTTCATTGAATCTGTTTTTTCAGCTCCGCCAGCAGATTCAGCGCCTCGATCGGCTTCATGTTGTCGAGGTCCGCCTCTTCGAGGGCGCGCACAACCTCCGCATTGAGCGGGGTGAAGATGGTGAGTTGCACGGGCGGCCGCTCGCGCGAACTTGCGGGCCGCGCCCCTCCGGCGGGAGCCTCGGCCGCCAGGCGCTCGCTCAGGTTGTGCTCGCTCTGCTCGTGGCGCGCCAGGATCTCGCGGGCGCGCTCGATGACGGCCGGCGGCAGTCCGGCGAGACGCGCCACTTCCACGCCGTAACTCTTATCCGCGGCGCCGGGCTCGACCTTGCGCAGAAAAATGATGTTCGCCCCCGATTCTTTCACCGAAACGTGGTAGTTCCGCACGCCGGGCAGGAGCTCCGCAAGCTCGGTGAGCTCGTGATAGTGGGTGGCAAAAAGGGTCCGGGCGCGCGTACGCGCCTCCAGGTGCTCAACCACCGCCCAGGCGATGGCGAGACCGTCGAAGGTGGCCGTGCCGCGCCCGATCTCGTCGAGCAGCACCAGGCTCCTGGCGGTGGCTGTGTTCAGAATACTCGCCGCCTCCGTCATTTCCACCATGAAGGTGGAGCGTCCGCGGGCCAGGTTGTCGGAGGCGCCGATGCGGGTGAAGATGCGGTCGAGAATCGGCAGGCGGGCACGCTCGGCCGGCACGAAAGCGCCCATCTGGGCCATGATGGCGATCAGCGCCGCCTGGCGCAGGTAGGTGGATTTCCCGCCCATGTTGGGACCGGTGATGATGAGGATGCGGTCCGAGTCGGTATTGAGGTACAGGTCGTTTGGGATGAAACCGCCGCTCTCGCCGGGGAAGACCAGGCGCTCGATCACGGGATGGCGTCCCTGGAGGATCTCAAGGTCGCCGTTCTCCGAGATCTCCGGACGGCGGTAATTGCGTTCGGCCGCCAGGGCCGCGAAGCACGCCAGGACGTCGATCTCCGCCAGCGCCTGCGCCGTGCGCCGGATGCGCGGCGCCTCCGCGGCCACGCGGCGGCGGATCTCGCGGAAGAGTTCGAGCTCGAGGGTCTGGGCGCGGTCTTCGGCGCTCAGAATCTTCGCCTCCAATTCCTTTAACTCGGGAGTGGTGAAGCGTTCGGCGTTCACCAGGGTCTGCTTGCGCTCGTAGTCGGGCGGCACCAGCGGCAGGTTTGGCCTCGAAACTTCGAGGTAATAGCCGAAAACGTTGTTGAAGCGCACCTTCAGCGAGCCGATGCGCGTGCGCTCGCGCTCGCGCGCTTCGATGGCGGCGATGAGCTGTTTGCTCGATTGGCTGATCCCGCGCAGCTCGTCGAGCGCGGCGTGGTAGCCGGGCCGGATCAAGTTGCCTTCGGTGAGCAGCGCCGGGGGCTCGGGATGAATCGAGGCTTCGAGCAGTTCGGAAACGTCGGCCAACTCGTCCAGGCGGTCGTGCAGGTCCACCAGCCTCGGCGCCGCGAAGGCGGACACCTGGACGCGGACCCGCGGCAATTGTGCGAGCGAGAGCTTGAGCGCCAGAAGGTCGCGCGCGTTGGCGGTCTCCAGAGTCACCTTGCTCAGGAGCCGTTCCAAATCCTGAATGCGGCCGAGGGATTTGCGCAGCTCCTCGCGCGCGATGGCCTCGCGCAGCAGCTCTCCCACCGCCTCCCAGCGGGCTTCCATTTCCGCCCGCTCGATCGACGGTCGCAACATCCAGTTCTTCAACTGCCGCGCGCCCAGCGGGGTGACGCACTCGTCAAGCGTCCAGAGCAGGGTGGAATCCCGCGAGCTTCCGCCGGGGGCCAGGCCGGCTGCGCCGGGGAAGATGGGCTCCACCAGTTCGAGGTTGCGCAGCGTGGACGGGTCGAGGATAAGCGCGTCCTGCTGCTCGAAGAAGCGGAGGGAGTCGAGGTGCGCGAGCGACCCGCGCTGCGTGTCGCGCACGTAGTGCAGGATGGCGCCGGCCGCCGCCAGCGCCAGGGGACGGCCCTCCAGGCCGTAACCGGCGAGAGACGCCACGCGAAAGTGGTCGCGCAGCACGCGCCCGCCGTAATCTTCGCTGAACACCCAGTCGTCGAGCGGAGTCACGGTGAGCGCGGGCAGCTCCGCCCTGAGATTCTGCATTCTCGAAAACCCATCCGCGGCGGACGCCGAGGGATAAGCGCCGGGCGCGACGTGGCGGCCGCGTGCTCCGTCCGCAGGAGGGACCGTAAGGCTTCGCAGGCCCGACTCGGGCTTCCCGGCGGGCATCAGCAGTTCGCTCGGGGCGAGGCGGGCGAGCTCTTCATCGAGGCGCAGGTTTGCATCGGGTCCGGAGAACTCGGTGGCGCGGAAATCGCCGGTGGAAAGATCGGCAAACGCCAGGCCGGCGGCGCCGTGACGCGCCGCCACGGCGGCCAGGTAATTGTTCGCTCTGGGCTCGAGCACCTGGGAGTCAATGGAGGTCCCGGGCGTCACCACCCGCGTCACTTCGCGCTTCACCAGCTTCTTGGCCACCCGCGCGTCTTCCATCTGGTCGCAGATGGCCACCCGGTAGCCCTTGCGGATGAGCCGGGCGATGTAGCCCTCGGCGGCGTGGTACGGCACGCCGCACATGGGGATGGGCTCGCCCTTCTCTTTGTTGCGCGAAGTGAGGGTGATCTGGAGCTCGCGGGCGGCGAGCACGGCGTCTTCAAAGAAGAGCTCGTAAAAGTCGCCCAGGCGGAAGAGGAGCAGCGCGTTCGGATGGCGCGCCTTGATGGCGCTGTACTGGCTCATCAAGGGTGTGGAGAATTCGGTCATGCGAAGGTCCGGCGCCCGCGGCGCGTGGAGAGCATTATGAAAGGCGGGCCGCGACTTTGTAAACCCGGTTCCAAGGCGGGCCCGTGGAACGAGTGGCGCCGAGCTCTGCCGCCGGCAGGCGGGTAGAGGCTGGTTGATGGCTTGAGACCGGGTGCGAACAACCCGTTGAGGCGGGGGCAAGAGTGATGGAAAAGTTAGGTGTAAGATGTGCCGAAAAAGCCGGACTTTGGCAAAACGGCCGCCGAAATCTGCCACTTATTTTCAACAACTTAGGGACATGCTAAGAGCTAACACTTGTGTTTTCAGTAACATCGTGGGATTCCGAGGCCGATCCTTTGTTTTCAACAACATCGTGGGACCTTCCTTCATTTCGCGATTTTTTTGCATTTCGCGGTTTTCTGGCATGCTCCGCTTCTTCTGCCTTCTCCTTCACCTTCAGCAGCAAGTCGGTAAATCGCGCGATCTGACGGAAGCTTGTTTCCTCCATGCGGAACACCGCGGCGGCACCCTCCGACTGGGGAGGTATGGCGCTATCGCGATAATAAGCGGCGTTGGCCTTCAGCCGCCCTTTGCGGTCGCTTTCTCGGGCGGCGGTGACGGACTCGATCTCCTCGCGAAGCAGCGACTGCAGCTTCTGTCGGGCCCACGTGCGGTCCTCGCCGGTGACAATCGGCACGTCCGGGCCCGGCGGAGGGGCGGTGGTGGCCGGGTCCTCGCCCGCTTCCGGATCGACAAGCTGATATAGCAGGTTGAGCGCCTGTTCCGCTCTCCCTTGAAGCTCTCCGCCGAAGCCGGCGTCAAGGGCGGCGAATTCGTCTGAGCCGGCCGCAAACTGCTCATCCGAAACGGCTTCCGCCAATAGTTCCAAGCTCTCGATCTTCTGGTCAAAGGGCCGAAGCTGCTTGGCGATCAGGCTATCGAGCTCGTGGTTGATCTGCCGCACCTGCCGCACGGCGATGCTATCCTGCACGCGGTCACTACGTTCCAGGCGCCAGATGGCCCGTGCCAGGCGATTCACCAGCCGGAATTGGAATTCGTCGGAGGGCTGCCAGCTTGCCTGGAGGGAGTCGAGGAGCCGGTCAAACTCCTCCGGGTCTTCGCCCAGAATGCGCAGGGCCTCGCTGCGAACCGGCCGCGCGTAGAATCCGTGCCGCACCCGAGCATCGCGGCAGCGTTCCACCCCTTCCTCGGTAGCGGGCCCGCCCGAGAGGTGGGCGTTAACCTGGTTGGCAGCCAGTTTTTCCGGTGTCATATCGGGCTTCTTGACGAGGCTCATGGCTCACTCCCTGAAGTTGCCGGGCGAGGAAAACGTACCTCCTGAACCACTATCATCTATGGTTCATAACCCTAAACGTGATAACCTATTAGTACTACAACTCCGGGAGGGATGTCAAGCGAATTCTTCGGGCGCTCCAGGGGCCACCTGATTCCCGCTGCCGGCGAGCGCAGGAGGCCGGCCTATTCGATACCAAGTACCGCCGCACACCCTGGCGGCGGGCGGCTCGTGCCGGGGTTCAAGTTTGTATTACGAACTGCCGAAGTTCCAGATATGAGAGTCGCGGCTTCAGTTCTTGGGCTGGTCATCGCCTTGGCGGTCGGTAACTGGATTTACCGGGCGGAGCTCGTTTCGGGTCCGGCCGGCAGCGCGTCGGCCATCGTCGATCAGGCCGATTTGGCCGGGGTGGAGACCGACCTGATGTCGATCGGCCAGGCGGAGCGTCTCTACCTTGCCAGCCACGAAAGCTACGGCCGCCTGGATGAACTGCAGCAGGCGGGCTCGATCAGCTTCCAAAGCCGCCACGGCTACAACTTTGGCGTAGACGTCGATGGCGCGCGGCACTTCAAAGCCACGGCCACGCCGTCCGGCGCCTCCCGGGCCGGATGGCCGGCATTCGCAATCGATGAG
>DATJAQ010000315.1:0-41112 GCA_035516075.1 Terriglobia bacterium
GTACCGTCCCGGGAGCGCCGCCGGCATGGTGCCGATCTTGTGAATCAGGTCGGTCTTTTTGGCGGGGACGTGGCAGCTCATCCAGGCGCTGGTGCCGATGCAGAAGTAGCCCTCGTAGTCGCGCACGGCGCCGGCGCCGATAGTGGCCGCGTGGCTGTCGCCGCAACCGGTTACCACTGCGGTGCCGGGCGCAAGACCAAGTTCCGCCGCCGCCTTGGGCTGGAGCCCATCCAGCAGCCGATTCACGGGTCCGAGGTCCGGAAGTTTGGCGCGGTCCACGCCTCCGAGGCGCAGCAGGCGGGGGTGGTAGTCGATGCGGTTCGGGTTCCGATTGTCGGTGAGGAGGAACGGGAACACCGTGCTGTGGGTGGCCGCAAACCGGCCCGTGAGGCGCAGGTTGAGATAGTCCATGGGCTCGAGGAATTTGTGCGTGGCGGCGTACACCCCGGGGCGCTCGTGCTTGAAATAGAGGATGTGGCCGAGACCGTCGATACCGGAATATTGCGGCGCGACACCGGTGAGCCTGATCCAATTCCAGAGCTTGGGTGCGGCATACCCGGCGAGCTGCGGCCAGCCCGCCACCATAGCCCGGTTGTATGGCCCGCCGCGCGTATCCATCCATGTTAGCGCGTTCGCCAGGGGCTCGCCCTCAGCGTCAACCGGCACCGTGATGGACCAGGCCGTGGTGCACACCACCGCGCGAACGCGTTCGGCGGGAATGGCCGCAACCTCGAGCGCCATGCGCGCCGCCGCGACGAAGGCCGACCACCACAGCGCGGGATCTTGCTCTGCTCCCCCGTTCGGCAGCAGAAGGGTGTCGATCGCCGAATAGCCGGCGCCCGCCACTTCGCCCCGACGCGACACCAGCGCCGCCTTCACGCTTCCCGAGCCCATGTCGAGCGCGAGCACAAAGCCATCAGTCCCGGCTGCCATTGAGGATCACCCGCCACTGATTCTAGACGAGGACACAGCATTGCAAAATGGAATTTCCATCACGGGTCTCCGGCCTCGGTCCGCGCGGCGGCCATGCCCGCGCGGCATAGGGCTACAGCTCCGCCGTCCTGCTGTGCAGGTTGAGCTTGCGTTCAGCGGAGGGCGGGTGTACGTTTCCAATCGACCGGGATTCCAAAATTGAACATTCGATTTGAGGAGGAGAATTGCATGACCACCTACGTCACGTTGTTTCGTTGGACCCAGAAGGGCATTGAAAACGTCAAGGACTCGCCGGCGCGGCTCGACGCCATCCGGAAAGCCATGGCGGCGGCTGGAGGCAGCCTGAAGGGTTTTTACCTCACCACGGGCCAGTACGACGCCGTGGCCATCGGTGAGTTCCCGGACGATCTAACCATGGCCAGGTTTGCACTCGCCGGCGCCTCGCAAGGATTCGTTCGATCGGAAACTCTGAAGGCTTTCACCGAAGACGAATACCGCAAGATCATCGCCTCGCTGCCCTGAGGGGGGCGCAGATTCGGCAGGGCGTGTGGCAACAGCCACGGGGGCAGGCATGAGTCCTGCCCCAACTTTCCGCACCGTCCTCAGTGGCTTTCGCTTCATGTTTACGCCCCGGCGGCGCGCGTGGCAAGATAGTTCGCCGTGCCGGAATTGCCGGACATCACGGTGTACCTTGAGGCACTGGAGCGGCGCATCGCAGGTCGCAAGCTCGAGCGTGTGCGCCTGGCGAGCCCGTTCCTGCTGCGCACCGTCGCGCCGCCGCTCGCCGCCGCAGAAGGGCAGACGGTGAGCGGTTTGCGGCGCCTGGGAAAGCGCATCGCTATCGGTTTCGAGAACGATTGCTGGTTAGTCCTGCACCTGATGATTGCCGGGCGCCTCCACTGGCGGGAACCGGGGGTAACGCTCTCGCAGCGCCGGGCTCTGGCGGCATTCGATTTTGACTCGGGCAGCCTCGTGCTGACCGAAGCGGGTTCGAAGAAGCGAGCCTCATTGCACGTGGTGGAGGGCGCGGCGGGACTGCAGGCGCTCGATTCGGGTGGGCTCGAAACGCTCGAAGCGGGCCTCGATGAGTTTGCGGCGCGGCTCGCTTCCGAAAATCACACCCTCAAGCGTGCGCTCACCGATCCGCACGTCCTCAGCGGCATCGGTAACGCTTATTCCGACGAGATTCTGCACGCCGCGCGGCTCTCGCCTGCCGCGCTCACCAGCCGGCTGGGCGGCGAGGAGATTGCGCGGCTTTACGAAGCTACGCGCCGCACGCTTGAAGAGTGGACGGAGCGCCTGCGGCGCCAGGCCGGAGGCGGATTTCCGGAGAAAGTGACCGCGTTCCGGGAAGGTATGGCGGTGCACGGGCGCTTCGGCCAGCCTTGCCCGCGCTGCGGCGCGCCCGTGCAGCGCATTCGCTACGCCGACAACGAAACGAATTACTGCGCGCGCTGCCAGACGGGCGGCAAGCTGCTGGCGGACCGATCGCTCTCGCGCCTGTTGAAGCAGGACTGGCCCCGTACCCTCGAAGAACTGGAAGCCCTGAGGCGAAGGTAGGGGCGGTAAGAATTCACCGCGCGCCGGGCCGTTGGGCTTGATGACGCCGAGCGTGGGCCGCCTATTCCGGCGGCGCGCTTGCGAATCGCCGCAGGGCTTCTTCCAGCATGGTCTCCGTGGCGGTAGCCCCAATGCGGGCGACACCCAGCGCCCGGACGCGCAGCAGGTCGTCGAGCGTGCGCACGCCGCCGGCCGCTTTGATCTGCACTTGGGGCGCGCAATGCACCCGCATCAGGCGAAGGTGGTGGTCGGTGGCGCCGCGGTAGTTGTAAGAGCCGTCGGGCTGCTTCACGAAGCCATAGCCGGTGGACGTTTTCACAAACGCCACGCCCACCTCGGAGCAGATCTCGCATAGCCGGATGATGTGCTCATCCTGCAGGTAGTCGTTCTCAAAAATCACTTTCAGAATCGCGCCGTCGGCCAGCACGGCCTGGTTGAGCGCACGGATTTCGTCCCGAACGTAGGCCCAGTCGCCGCCCAGAGCCTTGCCCGCGTTGATGACGGCGTCAATCTCGCTGCCCCCGGCTTGGGCGGCGGCCTCGGCCTCCTTCACCTTGATGGCGGTGGTACTGTTGCCGTGTGGAAACGCGACTACCGGGCAGACGGCCACATCCGACCCGGCCAGGATGTCGCGAGCCAGCGCAATCGCGTAGGGCTTGACACACGCGGTGGCCACGCTGTAACGCAAAGCCAGACGGCAGCCGTTGGCGATCTGCGCGTCTGTAAGGGTGGGATGGAGCAGGGAATGGTCGATCATCTTGGCCAACTCGTGGACCGTGACGGCGGGTGCCATGTGAAATCTCCTGAGTGGTGCGCTGAGCGACCATGATAGCCTGAGAACTGTGCGGCCGCTCTGCGCGCGTAAACCTCGCGCCACCGGCCCGCATCGAAACGAGCATCGGCTTGGGCCTCTGACCACGGGCGGGGGACAGCGTGTTTGGCGGGCGATATCGAGTGGAGGTGGAATCCGGTGCGAATACTGCTGCGCTGTGCCATTTTGATGGTGTGGTTGCCGGTGGTGGCTGCCGGCCAGGTGCTTCCCAAAGTCACATTTTTCGGAGGCTACACTTACCTCCGCGCTCAACAGGATCACGGTTCGAGTTTCAGTTTGAACGGGTGGGACGTTTCGCTCGAAGGCAAGAGTTTTCTCTGGCTGGGCTGGGTGACCGACGTCAGCCAGCAATACGGCAGCCCCTTCGGCCTCCAGGAGAAACAGACCACGGCGCTCTTCGGCCCTCAGCTTTCGATTCCGCACGTCCCGCGCGCGGTTCCCTTCGTGCATGCGCTCTTCGGCGTCGTGCACGGGACCAATTCGATTAAGGGAATTGGCATCCTTCCAGGCCCGCTCTGCCCCGTTCAAGGCTGCCCTGCCGGCTTGTCGATCCTGACCGGCAATTCCTTTGCCACAGCGGTCGGCGGCGGCGTTGACATCAAACTGGCAGGACCCGTCTGGTTGCGGGCGATTCAAGTGGATTACCTGCACGGCGACCTCTCGCCGGACCACCACACCCAGGCGCGCATTGCGACCGGACTTGCCTTCCGATTCTGACGCAATGGCGTTCGATGCGCGGGCCGCGCCCCCCAGCGCGATCCGTGCGTGTCTAACCGCCACTCGGGTTGTCACTCGGGGTGGCCCAACGGTGGGGCTGCCGGATATCGGACACCTCGACAACGCGTACGCCGTGGCACGGGTTCTCGACAGCCGCCACCAGCGCGTTGACCATCTGCCCGAGCGTCACCAATCCCAACCGCCGCGCGGTTTCGCACCTGCCCGGGATGAGTGCCATCAGCCAGTAGGCGGGCAGCAGCGCGTAGGGCCAGCGGTGGCCCGGTCCGAGCACGTACCACGGACGCAAAATGGTGGCGTTGAGCCCGCTCGCACGAATGGCCTCCTCCACTTCGACGCGCGGCTGAATATAAGCTTGCATGATGGGCGCAGGATGCGCGACGCTGACGTACACCAGGTGCTCGATTCGTGCTTCGCGCGCCGCCACCACCGCGGCCAGCCCTGATTTCAGGTCGACCTCGCGAAATTGCGCAGCCTTTCTCGGATCGGGCTTGGGATAGCCCACGAGTTGAATGATGGTATCGGCGGGCGGCACCTGCGGCGCGTAGGTGGGGGCATCGAGCGCGTCGCCGAACACCAAGGGACAGCCCGGCGGGAGTTTGCCTTCGGAGCCTGGGCGCACCAGCGCCCGGAGTTGGTGTCCGCGCTCCATCAAAGTCGAGATCAGGTTGCGGCCCATATAGCCGGTGCCGCCCGTGATGAAAACTCTTTTCATTCACCGCCTCCCCTCGGCAGAGCAATCACTCGCATGTACTGCGCCGCCAGCGCCACCGCGGCGCTTAGGATAATACAAACTGAGGGTCTCGGAGCAGTGCATCGTTCAATCTTAGTTGACGATAGGCAGAGACAAACCTCTGGGTGGCGCCGCCGAATCTCCGGCCGCTGAGCCGCTCGCGTCCTTTGCTACGCCGAAATCCTCCGTGCTAGTGTAAGCAGAGCGCCGGCCGGTATGGAGGAGAGGTCCGCGCAACGAGGCTGGTGCTCTCAACCGGCCGATTGATCGGACAGTCTTCCGGTGAAAATCCTCTGGGTCAAGGCTGACAAGCTCCTACCCGTTCAGAACGGGGGCAACATCCGTTCCTACCACATCGCCCGTCACCTGGCCTCGCGGCACGAATTGACTTTTCTCTCCTACTATGGTGGCGATCCTGATCGCCAATACGAAGCCGAACTTGAGCGAGAGTTCCCCGGCGCGGTATCGATCTCCACTGGGAAGCACAGCCCGGGGATTCTGCATCGCGGATTCGATTATCTGTTGCGATTACCGGTCCGGGCGCCATACGCGGTGAGCCGGTTCGCGTCTTCCAAGGTCCGCGCGAGGCTTGAAGCGTGGTTTGCAGGGCGCCGCTTCGACGTGGCTGTCTGCGACTTTCTCGACGCGGCCGTGAACTTCCCGAGGGAGCTGACCATTTCCACTGCCCTGTTCCAACATAACGTCGAAACCGAGATCTGGCGCCGCCACGTACTAACCGAGTCGAGCCAAATGAAAAAGCTCTTCTATGGTGTTGAATTCATGAAGATGCTCGCTTACGAGCGCAAGATGGTGGCCAGGTTCGAGCACATCATCGCAGTCTCGGATCACGACCGGCGCCTGATGGCGGCCTGGGTGGAGACGTCGCGAATCACGGTGGTGCCCACCGGCGTGGACCTGACTCAGTACCGGCTGGAGGCGGCTGCGACGGCGTTCGAGCCGCTGGTTGTGTTCGTGGGCGCGATGGACTGGGAGCCTAACATCGATGCCGTGGAGTACTTCTGCCGCGAGATTTGGCCCACCGTTGCAGCCGGAATCCCTGAGGCCAGGTTTAGGATTGTGGGCCGGAACCCCGTACCTCGCGTGCAGCACCTCGCCTCCAGTTCGGTTGAGGTGACCGGATCGGTGCCTTCGGTCGTCGAGCATCTGCACAAGGCCGGCGTGGTGGTGGTGCCGTTGCGGATCGGTGGCGGAACGCGGCTGAAGATTTACGAAGCCATGGCCGCCGGCAAGGCGGTGGTTTCCACCTCGGTCGGCGCGGAAGGTCTTGATGTGCACGCCGGGCGCGATATTCTTTTGGCCGACGCGGCACCTTCCTTCGCGGACGCGATACTGGCGCTGCTGCGCGATCAGGCGCTTCGCGCGCGCATCGAACGGGCGGCTGCGCAGGCTGCTGCTCCCTACGACTGGCCGGTGGTGGCAGGCCGGTTCCGGGAGGTCCTGGAGCGGTTGGCCCGTCACTCGCAGCAAACGGCACCCAGGCCGGCTGGCAACCTATTGAAGGCAGGAGGCTGAAGCAGTGGTTTACCTGATGTACCACGAGCTCGAAGCTTCGGGGCGCGTCCCGTGCCACTCGGGGCCCGGCTACCTTCGCTACCTAGTTCCTGAAAGTGACTTTCGCGCTCAACTGGCGGCACTGAAGGTCAGCGGGTTGCGCGGTTTGAACGTGTCGCAAGCGCTCGCCAGTGAGCACAGTGGCGCCGGTGTGGTGATCACGTTCGATGACGGCTGTGAAACCGATCTGGCGGTCGCCGCGCCGCTGCTGAAGGCGCTCGGATTTCAGGCCACCTTTTACCTCGTGCCAGGATTTCTCGGGTGCCGAGGTTATCTTGCTCCTGGGCAGGCTCGCGAGCTCGGTGCGATGGGTTATGAGATCGGCTGCCACTCGATGACACATCCCTATCTCACGGGTCTCGCCCCGCGTGAGCTGCGCGCCGAAACCGTGGAAGCGAAAGCGCTGCTGGAGCAGGTGACCGGCCAGGCGGTGCATCACTTCTCGTGTCCCGGTGGCCGTTGGAACCGCGAAGTGGCGCGCGTGGCCGCAGGGGCCGGTTATCGGTCTGTGGCCACCAGCCGGGCGGGCGGCAACGGCGCGGGCTCTAACCCTTTCCGTTTGAGCCGGGTGGCCGTACTGCGCGGGGTTCGGCCGGAAGAGTTAGTCCGGATCGCCCGCGGCCGCGGTCTTGCTACGATGCGCCTCAAGCAAGCCTTTCGTTCGTCGGCCCAACTTTTGCTTGGCGACGCGGCCTATGACCGGCTCCGCGGCGCGCTGCTCCGCGGTTCGGATTGAGTGCTCGCCGCGGCGGGCCTTTTGCGGCTCTGGTTCCTTTAATTCGCGGCCGATGCAGGTTATCCAGCGATCAGTTAACTGGCTACTCCGCCTCTTTTGAAGCACTCTCGCCTCCAGCTTTGATATAATAGGGCTGTTTTTAGCTTCTCCCTACAGACTGAATGGATAGCGCCGGCGACGGTGCGGCGTCCGGTCGCGAAAGGGAGCGCTGGCGGCCCCTCGGCCAGCCGACGGCGAACGCCTTTGTTCGCCGGATTTGGGGGGCGAGGTAACAGGAAGGTGTGGCGCCCTGGACCTCCGATGCAGGGCGCCGCAGCGAGTGGAACTTAAGACAGGCTTCAGGCCCGGCACGCCGGCGGCGATCACCGGGGCCCACCCTCATGGTTCGTCTGTTCAACGTCTACTACCCGAAGCGCACGCTGGTGCTGGCGGCCTCAGAAACATTGCTGGTCCTCGTGTCTCTGGTCGTTCCGATGGCCTTCGAGGCCGGACGCGATATGCCGTTGGTTCTTGGCTACGAGGCCGGCGTTCTGCGGCTGTCGGTGGCTGCAGTAATCTTCATGTTTTGTGTCTACTACGTCGATCTCTACAGCGCCACGGTGCTGGCGAATCCGCGTGAAGTGTGGACCCGCATTGTTGCTTCGGTGGGGGCCGCGTGTATCATCCTGGCCGTAGTTTATGCCGCGGTGCCTGCCGTCCGGCTGGGACAGGCGGTGATCTTCCCCGGAATCGTGCTGGCATCAGTCGGGTTGTGTGTGTCCCGGAGCGCGTTCTACACCCTCAATCGCTCGCCTCGAATGGCCGAAACGGCTCTCTTGCTCGGGAGGGGGCCCTTGCTTCATCGCCTGGCGGTCGAAGTTCCCAAGCGGCCGGAACTTGGAATTCGTCTGGTCGGGTACGTGGGCGCGCGGACCGGCCACGACCATCCTTCGGTGGACGGTCTGCAGTGTCTTGGGGACCTCTCCTGCTTCAGCGATGTCATTCGGGAAAAACCGGTGGATCGCGTCATCGTCACCATGAGCGACCGGCGCAGTTCGCTGCCCGTTCAGGAGTTGCTCCGGCTCAAGACAGAAGGTGTGCAGGTGGAGGACGGGGCCCAGTTCTACGAGACGATCGCGGGACGTCTGCCGGTGGATGAGCTACGCCCGGGATCGTTGCTGTTCTCCCACGGATTTCACGTTTCTTCGAGCGCCTTGCTCAAGAAGCGGCTCTACAGCATGCTGATTTCCGCCATCGCGCTGGTTATTTTCAGCCCGGTGATGCTGCTGGTGGCCTTGGCGGTAATGATCGATTCCCGCGGTGGTGCCCTCTTCCGCCAGATTCGCGTCGGCTTGGGCGGGAAGCGTTTTGAGATTCTAAAGTTCCGGTCCATGCGGGTCGGCGCGGAGTCTGAAACCGGGCCAGTCTGGGCCCAGGAGCAGGATCCGCGCATCACTACGTTGGGTCGGGTTTTGCGTAAGCTCCGGCTCGACGAGCTGCCCCAACTGATCAACGTGCTTCGCGGCGACATGAACATCGTCGGGCCGCGTCCGGAACGACCCCATTTTGTAAACATGCTGAGCGACCAAATCCCTTTCTACGGCCTGCGACACTCGGTGCCGCCCGGCCTGACCGGCTGGGCGCAGGTGTCGTATCCTTACGGTTCCAGCGTGGCAGAGAGCCGCGAAAAGCTCGAATACGACCTCTTCTACGTCAAGAACATGTCGCTGTCGCTCGACTTGCTCATTCTGTTCCTGACCTTCAAAATTGTGCTGCTCCGCCGGGGGGCGAAATGAGCTGGGTTTTCTGGGGCTCAGCAGCCCTTATCTTCTACACCTATCTTGGCTATCCCGCCTGGCTCTATCTCCGCAGCCGCTGGAAGCCGTTCGAGGTCCGGCGCGAGGCGATTTCCCCTTGGGTCTCCATTGTTATGGCGGTGCATAATGAGGCTGACGTGCTGGGCGCGAAACTGCAGAATTTGAGCGAGCTTGACTACCCCGCCGACCGTCTCGATTTGGTGGTGGTGTCGGACGGCTCTTCCGATGGCACCGATGGAATACTGGCGTCTTGGCGGGGCGAGCGGCGCCAGGCGATCATTATGCCGAGCAATGGCGGCAAGGCCGCCGCTTTGAATGTGGCGGTCAAAGCCGCTCGAGGCGACATCCTGATCTTCACCGACGCGCGACAACGGTTGGGGGCTGAGGCGCTCCGCTGCCTGGTTGAGAATTTCGCAGACGCTGCAGTGGGATGCGTGAGCGGGGAACTGCTGCTGGAACAGCCGCAGCGGAAATCTTCGACGAACGGTCTTAGCCTGTACTGGACCATCGAAAAGAAGATTAGGCAATGGGAGGGCGCGTCGGGCTCGGTGGTGGGCGTTACGGGCGCGCTGTATGGAGCGCGCAGGGAATACGTTCCGGCACTGCCCGTAGGCACGATTCTGGATGACGTCTATATTCCGCTGCACGTCGCACGACTGGGGAAGCGGGTTCTGTTTGACGCTCGCGCGCAATCCTACGATCAATTGGCGAACAGCCGCCGGGAGTTCTGGCGGAAGGTGCGCACCCTGGCCGGCAATTATCAACTCGTCCAGCTCGCGCCTTGGCTGTTAACGGCGAGCAATCCCATGCGTTTCCGCTTCGTCAGCCACAAGCTGCTTCGCCTCCTGATGCCATTTGCGCTTTTGGGTATCCTAGTAAGCTCCTTGGCGTTGAATTCGCTCCTCTACCGACTGGCGCTGGCCGGCGAGTTGTCGCTGTGTTTGTGCTCGGTGCTCGTCGCCTTTCACGTTCGACTAGGAGCGCTCTCGCGGTTGGGCGAGGCTTGTTCCGCGTTCCTAGTGCTTAACGCCGCGGCGGCGGTGGCGTTCCTTTATTTCGTGACGGGCAGGAGAGTTGCTTGGACGCGTTAGCAACCGCCACTGAGTCTTCGTCCTGAAGCAGGGGAGTCGAGCGGTGAGGAAGTGGTGCACGCTTGACGCGCGCGTGGCGGAAGGAATGCAACGGCCCGTCGGACAACGCGCCTGAGCGGGACCGCTGGAGCAGAGCTGGAATGTGCTTTGGAATCAATCTTTGGGATGACAAAGCTCCTTCGCCTGTCAACAAATTGCAGAGCTTGGCGGTTCCGAGAACGGGATGCTGAGGGCTGTTCGGACTCGCGCTCTCTCGCGTGGGCACAGGCGGGCGGGGCCGGGCAGGAAAATGGGCAGGCGGATGTCCTCCGTTCGGGAGAGTCGAGTGGGAAGGCGGCAAGCTTAATGGCTAGATCAGAGCAAGTCGTGCAGAGCAAGCCGGTCCAGCGAAAGCGGGAGCCGCTGGGCGGGGCCTATTTCTGGCTGGTGGTCTTCTATTTGATCTACTGCGCGCGGCCCGAGGACTGGATTCCCGGGTTGCACGTTGTCCCGCTGGCCAAGGTCTCGGGCGTCCTCGCGGTTCTAGCGCTCGCCTTGAGCCTCGGCCGCTCCAAGCGAGGGGTTCGAGACCTCCCCTGGGAGACTCTCTTCATCGTGCTGCTCCTCGGGGTCTTGATGATTTCGGCCGTTTTCTCCCCGGTATGGCAAGGCGGCGCGGTGACGCACACGCTCGATTTTTCCAAGGAATTCCTCGTATTCCTGGTAACCTTGCTTGCCGTGACCACCTTGCCCAGGCTTCGCCGGCTGCTGCTCATTCAGACGGGTTCGGTCGCGCTGATCGCGACGGTGTCTGTTGTGAAGGGCCGCTCGGCCCCGCGGCTGGAGGGAGTTCTAAGCGGCATCTATTCGAACCCCAATGACCTGGCTTTCGCCATCGCTTTGACGATTCCCCTTGGCTTCGCGTTTCTGCTGCGAGCGCGGGGCGTGGCCCGCAGGCTCGCTTGGGGCGCTGCCATGCTGGTGATGGCGACGGCAGTGTTTTATACGGCCTCGCGGGCGGGGTTCATCGCCATGACCGTAGCGGGCGTGGTCTGCCTTTGGCATTTTGGCGTCAAGGGCCGGCGGCCCGTCCTGATCCTGGCCACGGGCCTGGCGGCGGCGGCACTGATCGTCTTCGCCGGAGGCACGCTCAAGTCGCGCTTTATGGCCATTTCCGGGGAGGACTTGTCCACGGACGTGCAAGCCAGCGCTTACAGCTCCTTTCAGGCGCGCAATCTTCTCATTGAAAAGAGCTTCGACACCATTCTGAAATTTCCGCTTCTCGGAATCGGGCTGAACAACTTCCAGGTCTATTCCGGCACCTGGAGGGAGGTGCACGACGTGTACCTCCAAGTCGGCTCGGAGGGCGGGATTCCGGCGTTGATCCTGTATTTGCTCATCTTCTGGCGGGCCTTTGTCAATCTGCGGCGTCTGAGGCGCATCCCGGATCTTGATGAGGAGACCCGGCTTTACGCCGGGGCCCTGCACAGCGTACTGGTCGCATTCGCCGTGGGAGCCTTGTTCGCTCCGGAAGCCTTCCAGTACTTCCAGTTTTTCGCCGTCTCCTACTGCTGGGTGCTCTTCGCGATAACGGTGGAACAACGTCGGGCCGAAGCTCCCCTCGCGACCCTACCGAGCCTGTCGATTCGTCGTGCCCAAATCTATGCAGAAACTTCAAGAACGAAGCCCGTTACGCTTGCCCGCTGACGCCGGCCCGACCCGCTTGGCCAACCGGTCGTCTCGGAGCGGCGCGGGGCGTTGGAGCCCCGGCCAGAAAGTGGCATATACTCTCCGCATTCTGCCTGCTTACGTGGGGCAATGTGCCACTCGAAGAGTCCCGCGCGGCCGCGTGCACCTGATGGTGGCCCTGGCCGATCACTTTGAGCCCGGCATCGTGCCGGGAGACGGAATGGCACGCGCCGCGCACAACGAACAGGAGCGCCGCCTGGAGCGCTGGTGCCGGGATTATCCTGAGGTGGTCGACCGGTGGCGCGACTGTGACGGGCGCGCCTTCTGCCACACGTACTTCTATCCTGCCGAGCAGTACCAGAAGAGTCTAATCAGCCGCCTGGCCGAGCACTGTCGCGCGGGATGGGGCGATATCGAGATCCATCTGCATCACGGCGTGCAGACGCCGGATACGGAGGAGAACACACGCCGCCAGTTGGCGCAGTTTCGAGATGCGTTGGCGGCCGAGGGATGCACGGCATACTGGGAGCATTCCGGTCCTCCGCGCTACGCCTTCGTTCATGGCAATTATGCCCTTGCGAACTCCGCGGGCGGGCGCTATTGCGGGGTCGATTCCGAAATGCAGGTGCTGGCGGAGACCGGGTGCTACGCTGACCTCACCTTGCCTACGGGTCCCTTTCACCCGGCTCAGACTGCCAAGATCAACTGTCTGTACGAGTGCGTGCTGCCTTTGGACCGGCAAGCTCCCCACCGGCGCGGGATTAACTTGCGGAGGGGAAGCGCTCCGCGGACTTTTCCGCTCCTCATCCAAGGCCCGCTGTTGTTCGACTTCGGCAGGAGAACCACGTTTGGCTTGCCGCGTGTCGAGGACGGCGCATTAACGGGAGCAACCCCCCCCAGTCTGCGTCGGTTGAGGCTGTGGAAGCGTGCCGGCATCTGTGTCCGCGGCCGGCCCGACTGGCTTTTCATTAAATTGCACTGCCACAGCATGGATCCAAGCCCTCGAAACCGGGACTCCATGCTCGGGGATCCGATGCGCCGTTTTCTCGAGGGCTTGGTGGGCGGAGCGCGGGAGCGCGGCGAGTCTCTGCATTTCGTTTCGGCGCGCGAGATGGTCAACATCATTCTGGCGGCGTGTGACGGCCGGGATGGCTCTCCGGGCGAGTATCGGGACTATCGGCTGAAGCGATCTCGCGCAGCCGACTCGGCCGGCAAATCCGACGGAGTGCAGGCGGGCAGCGAATGTGCGGAATCGCGGGCATAGTGAGATCGGAGCCCGGCGCGGTTGATCCGGCCACCCTCCACCGGATGTGCCAGACGATCGTTCACCGCGGTCCAGACGACGAAGGTCTCTTCGTCAAGGACGGCGTGGGTCTGGGGATGCGCCGGCTCAGCATCATTGATCTGGCGGGTGGCCATCAACCGGTCTTCAACGAGGACAAATCGGTTTGGGTAGTGTTTAACGGAGAGATTTATAACTTTCCCGGGCTGCGCGAAGAGCTTGAGAGCCGCGGCCACCGCTTTTACACGCACACGGATACCGAGGTGATCGTCCACCTCTACGAGGACCTGGGGGCGGATTGCGTCCACAAGCTTCGCGGCATGTTCGCCTTCGCGCTCTACGATGAACGCCGTCGCCGCCTTCTCCTCGCCCGCGACCGGCTCGGTATCAAGCCCTTGCATTATGCCGCCGTTGAGGGGCGGCTCCTGTTCGGATCAGAGATCAAGGCGATTCTCGCCGCCGCGCCGGAGCTCGCCGCGACCGACCCTCAAGGCTTGCTCGAGTATTTCTGCTACGGCTATATTCCTGATCCTTCGACGGCATTCACGTCCATCCGAAAGCTGCCGCCAGGCCATCTGCTGGAGTACGAGCGGGGTGAAGCCCGGGTTCGCCGGTACTGGGATTTGCCGGAGTATGGCACCTGCGAGCCCCGAAGTGAAGAGGAGTGTCTGGAAGACCTCGAGTTCCGGTTGGCTGACGCTGTGAGAGCCCGCTTGATCGCGGACGTTCCGCTGGGCGCGCTGTTGAGCGGCGGCACGGATTCTTCGACGGTCGTGGCGTTGATGGCCCGCACCACGAGCGCGCCGGTGAAAACTTTTTCTATCGGCTTTCGAAATGCCGATTTCAACGAGGCCCACTATGCCCGCCTGGTGGCTCAGCGCTTCGGCACCGACCACCACGAACTGATGCTGGAGCCCGACGTTGTCGATACGGTTGAGGCCTTGACGCGGTCCCTCGAGGAGCCCTTCGGCGATTCCTCGATGCTGCCAACTTATTATGTCTCCTGCTTGGCGCGCAAGTATGTAACCGTGGCTCTGTCAGGCGATGGGGGCGACGAGGTCTTTGCTGGCTACGACCGCTATCGCGTCCACTTCCAGCGGCGGATTTTCGAGCATGTCCCCATGTGGATTCGCCGCCTCTACCGCGAGCGCCTCTACCCCGTGCTCCCTCGAGGCCTTCACGGGCTTAAGTTTTCCTACAACGTCTCGCTGCCCTGGCGCGAGCGGTTCATCGATGGCGTTTCATATCTTCCGGCTTTCGAAAGAGAAACCCCGCTGCTTTCGGCTGATTTCCGGATGAGCCTTCGCGGCGGTCCGGACCCTCTCAACGTACTCCGGGAATGCTTCGATCAGGCACCGGCTCGCGATCCCGTGAGCCAGATGCTTTACGTCGATACCAAATCCTACCTGGTGGGTGACATTCTTACCAAAGTGGACCGGATGAGCATGGCCACTTCCCTTGAGGTCCGCGTTCCGATTCTGGATCATCTTTTTGTCGAATGGGCCACACGTTTGCCTGCGGCTTGGAAGATGCGAGCCGGGCGGCAGAAGTACATTCTGAGAAAACTGGCAGAACGGGTCGGAGTGCCGAAGGAAGTCTTGGATCGTCCGAAGCAGGGGTTTGCCTTGCCCCTGGTCCATTGGATCCGCCACGAACTCAAGGATCTGCTGCTGACGGTGCTGTTGGAGCCCCGCACGCTCCAGCGGGGCTACTTTGACCCGCGAGGTGTCCGCCAGTTGCTCGACGAGCACTTCCGCGGGCGGAGGGCACATACCGGCCGGATTTGGCAGTTGCTGATGTTCGAGCTTTGGCATCGGAATTTCCTTGAGTCCGGCGGGGCGCCGCAGCCGTTTGCGTCTCCAGTGCTTGTCGGCGCGGCGCAGGCGAAGGTCAACGGGGAGGGCTGCGCCGCCCCGGGGCAGAGAGGGTTGGATGATCCGGAGCGGGGCTGAAGTCGTCGCAGAAGGTGCTGCGCAGAGGTCTTCCGGGCCAACAAAGCTTCCCGGCGTCTTCCTAATGATCAACAGTCTCGAGACTGGAGGTAGCGAGCGCCAGTTCGCGGCCCTGGCCCGCTCCCTAAGCCCCGAGGCTTTCCGGCTGCACCTCGGCTGCATCAGGCAGCAGGGTGACGCCGGTGAGGGCCTGGGTGAAATTGCACAGTTCGGGCTGGGTGGCAGCCTCTATGGCTACCAATCCTTGAAAACCCGGCTCCGGCTGGCCCGTCACTTAAGGCAGCGGGAGATTGGCATTGCCCATGCCTTCGATTTCTACACCAATCTCACGTTAGTTCCAGCCGCGCGCCTTGCACGGGTACCCGCGATCATCGCAAGCCACCGCCAGTTGGGGGATTTGATGACCGCGACCCAGGCTTGCGCGCAAAAAGAGGTGTTTCGCTGGTGCGATCGCGTGGTGTGCAACTCGCGCGCCGGCGCGGACTGGTTGACCGGTGCGGGTATTCCGCGCCGTAAGGTGGTGGTGATTGGCAATGGACTCCCGCCTGAGGCGTTTGCCGCTGTGGCGCCGGCCATACCCCGCCGGGCCGGCCTTCTGCGGGTGGGCATGATCGCTCGCATGAACGCTCGTTACAAGAATCACCGGGTGTTCCTCCATGCCGCCGCCCGCCTGGGCGCTCGTTCCTTGAACCTCGAGTTCCTGCTCGTGGGCGACGGGCCCCTGCGGCCGGAGCTCGAGCGCGAAGCGGAGAGCCTGGGACTGCGCGGCCAAGCGCGCTTCCTGGGCGACCGCCGCGATGTGTCGGCCGTCTTGGCTTCGCTGGACGTCACAGTTCTGCCTTCGTCCTCGGAAGGCTTGTCGAACGTCATCTTGGAGTCCATGGCCGCCGGAGTCCCGGTGGTGGCCACCGGCGTTGGAGGTAACCCTGAGCTGGTCTCGGACAAGACGGGGCTTCTGGTGCCCCCGAATGACCCCGTGGCCCTCGCCCGTGCGCTCGAAGTTGTCCTGGCCGATGCGGAACTTCGCACGCGTTTGGGCGAATGCAGCAGGAAATTCGTGCTCGAGAACTTCACTCTCGACCGGATGCGAGACCAATACCGGGAACTGTATTACAACTTGCTCGCGGAACGGAAACGGCGTTCGGTCACGCGCGCGGGCTCGACGCCCCACCGCCCCGCGCACCGCCCCCTGCGGGTCGTAATAGTAGCCCCTTCGTTGCGATACGTCGGAGGGCAGTCGGTACAGGCCGATCTGCTTCTGAAACACTGGCGGGGCGACTCGGCCGTTCAGGCCCAGCTGCTACCGATCGATCCTCCTCTGCCTCGCGTCCTGGCCTGGGCCGAGAGAGTTCTGATGCTGCGGACCGTGATTCGCGAGCCCATCTACCTCGCGTCGCTGTGGCGAGGCTTTAGGGACGCGGACGTCGCTCACATCTTTTCGGCGTCCTACTGGTCATTTCTGCTCGCTCCGGCGCCGGCCTGGGTGCTGGCGCGCCTCCGCGGAAAGAAGACCGTGATCAATTATCGAAGCGGAGAGGCCCGAGACCACTTGCGCCGTTCGCGTGTCGCGCGATTTATTCTGGGGCGGGCAGACCGGCTCGTGGTGCCGTCCGGTTATCTGGTGAAGGTATTTCGACTATTCAGCCTCCGGGCTGAGGTCGTGCCCAACATAGCGGATCTCACGCAGTTCCATTTTCGCGTTCGCAAGCCGCTTACCCCGAACCTCGTCTGCACCCGCGGATTTCATCCCTACTACTGCGTGGACGTAGTGGTGATGGCCTTCGCTGTGGTCAAGCAGGCGTTTCCAGCGGCGCGCCTCTGCCTCGTAGGGAAGGGCCCGTTGGAACAGCAAATTCGGTCGCTAGTGCGCGACTTGGGCCTGTCGGACGTGAACTTCGCCGGAGTTGCGTCGCGGCAGGAAATCGGCCGCTATTACGACGACGCCGATATCTTTATCAATGCCTCCTGGCTCGATAACATGCCGGTTTCGGTACTGGAGGCTTTCGCCGCCGGCACGCCAGTGGTGACCACCGCGCCCGAAGGCATCCGCCACCTGGTGGAACACGAGCGTACCGGCCTGCTTTCGGAGCCTGGGGACGTGGCGGCCTTGGCGCGGAACGTGATCCGCCTTCTCCGCGACCCCGAGTTGCCCGCGTTCCTGGCCTCGAACGCCTACCAGCAGTCGCGGCAGTACCGTTGGGAAGCGGTGCGCGACCAGTGGCTTGAGATTTATCGCTCCCTGCCGCCGCAAGTGGCGCCCCGTCCGGTTTCCGCCGCTGACGAGGCTGCGAGAGAGGGATCTGTTGCTGCAGCTGAATCGGACGAGCGCACAAGTTGGCCGTCCCGAGCAAGGGGTGAGCTCTGATCAGGCGGAGCCGGCAGGGGCCGATTTCAGCCCGTCGGCCGATGGCGGAACGAACTCGCGAGCTACGATTTGGAGACTCTCGGGGATGCGCCGGCTAGCCGCTCGGAAAACGTGACTGCGATCTTGCGACGGAACAAGTGATCCCGAGTGGTAACCTGAGGTTGATGAGACTGCGCGTCGTCAGTCGGCTCTGTTTTGATAGTAGGCTTTGGCTGACAAAAAACACTCCTCATGGCCGCCGGTTGCGTGCCAGCGACATCGGCCAGGTGCCTCTGCTCAGCGAGCAATCGGGATCGTGCCGGACGGTGGCTGCGGCCTCTCGGCCGTTACCTGCTCGAGACCCCAGGGTGCACTCGACCAAGGAACTGACGTCTTCATCAGTTTCATCTCCGCTCCAGGCCAGAACCGCTGCGCAAATCGGCCGGATGCCGTCTGTTATGATAATGTGGACAGTTAGTAGGTGCGGATCGCTCGGCAGCAGTTATCGTCAGGGTTCGGCATCGGATGCAAGGCATCGCGCCCTGTCCCCGCGCGCCCGAGCACGTCGGGCAGCGGTCCGGCAAAGCGGGACCCGAAAGCTGGCGCAAAGGCGCAGCAGACTGCGCGCCAGGTGCGGTTAGGGCCTGGGACTGACGTGCCGCCTTATTCAGAGCGCCTGGGTCGCGGGACTCGGCCTCGCACGGGCAAGATATTTTGAGCCACCATTGTCTTAGCCTGTGTTCTTGTGGCTCAGGACGACCTTGGGACAGCGTCTGACTTCCGTGGCGGGTTCCGGCACCGCCCGGTAAGTTTGAAGAGGGTGCGTATGCCTATCGAAGGTTCAACGGGTAATGGCCAAGAAGCCCTGACGTTTTTTCAGCGGCGCCTGGACCAGAAAACCGCCCGGGTCGGCGTGGTGGGTCTCGGATATGTGGGTCTCCCCTTGGCTCTGCTCTTTTCAGGCCGGGGTTTCGAAACCGTCGGCCTGGACATCGATCCTGCCAAGGTGGACAGCCTGCTCCGAGGCGAAAGTTATATTCACCATATCCCCGCAGCCACCATCCGCGAGCAGGTGGGGCGAGGGCGTTTCACCGCCACTGTCGATTTCGCGGCAATCGAGACCCTCGACGCTTGCATTATCTGCGTGCCAACGCCGCTCGACGAGTATCGCGAACCCGACCTCTCGTTTGTGAGCCAGACCACCGGATCCGTCAGCGCGCACTTGCGTCCCAATCAGCTCGTAGTGCTGGAGAGCACCACCTATCCCGGAACCACCGAGGAACTGGTGTTGCCCATCCTCGAGCGCTCCGGGCTGCGCTGCGCGGTTCAGCCGTACGACGCCGCCACCGTTACAGCGGAATCCTGCCGCGACGTCAAGAGCGATTTTATGTTGGCCTTCTCGCCCGAGCGCGAAGACCCTGGCAACAAGACGTTCCAGACTCACCAGGTTCCGAAGGTGGTGGGCGGGGTCAACCCACCCAGCGCGCTCGCGGCGCGAGCGCTTTACGCGCAGGCGTTTGAATGCACGGTGCTCGTGGGCTCCTCCCGGGTGGCGGAGATGACCAAGCTGCTCGAGAACATCTACCGCTGCGTCAACATTGCCCTCATCAACGAACTCAAGTTGCTCTGTCTTCGTATGGATATCGACGTCTGGGAAGTGATTGAGGCGGCCAAAACCAAGCCCTTCGGCTTCACACCCTTCTATCCGGGTCCGGGTTTGGGAGGGCATTGTATCCCCATCGACCCCTTCTATCTCACCTGGAAGGCGCGCGCCTACGAGCTGCCCACGCGATTCATCGAGCTGGCCGGGGAAATCAATTCTTCGATGCCAGGACACGCGGTGGAGGCCGTGGGCGAGGCGCTCAACCGCCGCGGAACCTGTTTCAACGGTTCGGCGATTCTGGTGCTCGGCATTGCCTACAAGAAGGACATCGACGACTTGCGCGAATCGCCCTCCCTGCGGATTATCGAGCTGTTGCAGGAGCGCGGCGCCCGCGTGGATTATCACGACCCGTTTTTCCCGCGCCTGCACAAGATGCGCCGCTACGACCTCGGGCTGACCTCCGTCGAGCTGACGGCCGAGACGCTGGCGCGCTTCGAGGCGGTGGTGATCGTCACCGACCATTCAAGCTACGACTATGAGTTCATTGCCCGCCACTCCAAGCTGGTGATTGACACTCGCAATGCGACCCAGGGACTGAGACACTACCGGGACAAGATCGTCCGCTGCTGATCTTGCGCGCCTTCACGGCCTCCGATGACCCATACTCGCAAGCCCCCGGACAAGCCAAGGAGCCCGGTCCGGCGACTGCTTTGCTGGCTTTTCAGCTTGTTCCTGGCCGGCGCCGCGCTGGTCGCGGTGTTGTTCCGGTGGGGCGGCGCTTTTCTGGTGGCCAGCGAGCCGCTTCCCGCGCACGCGGAGGCGGCGGTTATCCTGCAGGGCTCGATCGCGGGCGAACTGGCGCGGCTGGCGGGCGCGGTGAAGCTCCTCCAACAAAACGTCGTTCCGCTTGCGGCGCTGAGCGTGCCGGCGGAGTCCTACTGGGACACGCCGGTGCCGGAGGAAGCGCGAGGCTACATTGAGAAGCATTACGGCCCGGACATCGCCAGCCGCTTCGTTTTTTGCGAAACCGGCCCTGAGGTGAACTCCACCCGCCAGGAGGCGCAGGCCCTGGTGCCGTGCATCCAGGCCCACGGGTGGCACTCCATTGTGGTGGTCACCTCCAACTACCACAGCCGCCGCGCCGCCTTCCTGTGGCGACAAGTGCTCGGCGGCGTTCAGCCGCCGATTCAGATCTCGGTGGACGGCGTTCCCGATCCCGAGTTTTCGCCGCGGGGATGGTGGCGCAAGCGCCTTTACGCCAAGACGTGGGAAGCGGAGTTTACGAAACTCGTCTGGGAACGTATCTTCGAATGACCGGCAGCTCGACCTAGGCGCCGCTGATGGCCGAGGCCGGTCGGGCCACTTCGAATGCGCCAGGCCGGTCATCGTGTGCTTCACCCTCCAGAAACACTCGAAACCACAGCTCCAGGTTCAACAACCGCCAGATGCGGTCGTAGTGGTCGCGGTAACGTGCGCGGTGCTCGCGGAACAAGCGCGCGACGGCCGCGGGTTGGAAGATTCCGCGCCGCACGCTACGAGGTTCCAGCAGCAGGCCCTCGATGACGTCGATCTGCGGACCGGCCAGCCAGCCGCTCCAGGGCGTAGGAAAGCCAAGCTTGGGACGGTGGAGGATGGACGGCGGAAGCAGATCTTCCACCGCTTTCTTCAGGATGCGCTTGCCCGTGAGCCCCCGCACCTGAAGACGTTGCGGAACATTCGTGGCGAATTCCACCAGGGCGTGGTCCAGGAAGGGTACCCGGCTCTCGATCGACGCCGCCATGCTCATGTTGTCCTGCTTCATCAGGAGCTCGACCAGGTACGTCTTGATGTCGGTGTACAGCAGCCGGTGCAGGAGTTCGCCGGTCGAGTGCTCCCAGTAGCCTAGGACCTGCCGATACGCCGATCCGGTGTCGAGTTCTGCGGCGGTCTCGCCGGTGAGGAGCCCGGCTTGCTCATCCTCGCTGAAAGCCGCAAAGAAGTTATCGAAGTAAAAAGAGGCCCACGACTCGCCGTCCCTGGCGAGAAAAGTGTGCGCCAAGCGTCGCCGAAGATTGGCGCCGATCAGCGGCGAGCCCGCTGCCTGGCGCCGGATCACGGCCCGCAGTCGCGCGGGCGTCAGCCGGCGGTAAACGCGGTCGAAGGCCCTATTGCTGAGGGTAAACGCGTAGCGCGTGTAGCCCGCCAGGGTTTCGTCGCTGCCTTCGCCGGTGAGCACCACGGTGACGTGCTCGCGCGCGAGCCGCGCCACGAAGTACAGCGCGACACTCGAGGGCCACACGATGGGCTCGTCCTCATGCCAAATCAGTTTGGGCAGGGCGTCGAAGAACTCCTGCCGGCTCACGCGCACCTCGTGGTGCCCGGACTTCAGGTGATCGGCCACGAGTTGCGCGTAGGGCAGCTCACTGTAAGGCTCTTCCGTGTAGCCTACGGAGAACGTCTCCACCGGCGAGCACCGGATGCGGGTCATCAGAGCGGCCACCGCGCTCGAATCCAGGCCGCCGCTCAGGAAGACGCCCAGGGGCACGTCGCTCATCAAGTGGCTGCCGACCGCCTCTTCCAGCAAGCCGCGGTACGTCTCGACGCAATCCTGTTCGTTGCGGTACGGTGCCTCCGCCGCGGCCTCAAGGTCCCAATAGGGCTCGATGCGGAGCTCCCCTGATTCTTCGAGTTCCAGGGTGTGTCCCGGCATCAGCTTGCGAATCCCGGTGAAGAAAGTTTCCGGCCCGGAGAGATAACCGAAGGCGAGGTATTCGGGAAGGACCGGGCGGTTGAACTCGGGGACCACGCCGGGATGGGCAAGGATCACCTTGATTTCCGAACCGAACAGGAAATTCTGTGCGCTCCGGCGGTAGTAGAAGGGCTTGATGCCGAGGCGGTCTCGCGCGGCGAAAAGCTTCTTCAGTCGCGTGTCCCAGAGCGCGAACGCGAACATCCCGCGCAGGTGATGCACGCAGTCTCGCCCGTACTCCTCGTAAGCGTGGACAATCGTCTCGGTGTCGCAGTGGGTGCGGAAGACGTGCCCGCGCTCCACCAATCGCTCGCGCAACGCCCGATGGTTGTAGATTTCGCCGTTGTACACCAGCCGGACGCTACCGTCTTCGTTCGTCATGGGCTGATGGCCAGTGACGAGGTCGATGATGCTGAGGCGCCGCATCCCGAGGCCCACCCGTTCCTCGAGGTAGACGCCCTCCTCATCGGGGCCGCGGTGCACCATGGCGGCGCACATCCGCCGCAGCCCGGCGGCATCCGCCCGCCCGTCAGCGGCGAACTCGATGATCCCTGCAATTCCGCACATAATTCCTGCTGAAACCGGCCGGCGCGACGATGAAAGCTCCGATCAGCCTCATGCCCGGCGTTTTCTGCGGCGCGCTTACTCCAAAACTTCCAAGGACTCGAGCGCCGCCGGTTCGAGGGCTTGCGAGAGGGCCTGCCGCGCGCTCTCCTCGGAGGCCTGCGCCTGCGGCTCGCCGGTGCCATGCCGCCACTCCAGGCGATCTACGGTGTGCTCCAGCGCGAACAGCCTCCGCTCCCGATATTCTGCGAAGCTGCCTCCCGCCATGACGAAGTGCCGCAAGCGCCGCTCTTCCACCCGGCAGTAGAGGAACCGGGCGTCGCTCGCCCAGCCTCCGAAATTCCATCGTCCTGCCGCATCGGCGAAAAAAAAACAGTGCGCCCCCCGCCTCCCCTGGTAGCGGTAGGCGCTCGCGGCCCGCTGGTCTTTACGCATCTCGGCGCCCCACCATGACAATCGCCCGGCCGCAGGGGCTTCTCCGGACGACTCCGCCAGGGGCACCATCATGACCGCACATTCCGCAGGCAGCCGGACGCGCGCACTGATTCTGATCGCCTGCGCCGTCACTTCGCTTCCGTACGCCGGTGAGACGGTACGCGACGCGATCTCGTACATCCACTGCGGATCGCGGGTGGGCACAAACGCCAGACGCGCGCGCACACCTGAGTCCGCCGAGTCCGCCGGCGTGCGGGGCTGAGACTCGCGTACCAGAAACGCGTCCGCCTGCGGCATCACTTCCAGGTCGGGAGCAAAATGCCAGAAGGCTTCAAGCTCATGCGTCCCCTTGCCTTCGGCCACGTCGCGCACCAGCCAGCATCCGCCGTCGGCGCCGTCTTGCAGATCGCCGTGGAGATACACCACCGAACGCCGGTGAATGACGGGATCCTTCAGCCGCTTGTAGCCCGTGTGAATGCCCGAGAAAAGCGTCAGAGTGGCTCCCTGCAGCCAGCGCTCGGCACGGACCGTGGGGAGGGCATTCCACGCAAATGGACCCGCCGGCACGGCTTGGTCCAGGTGATCCACCCGCAGGGTGTTGTGCGAGCCGGTGCTCCGGAAGAGGTCCCGTTTCACGGGGTCGGCCGTGTAGCAGAAGGTGCCCGAGTCAATCAGCCATCGGCGCCCGCCGAACGCCAGGCTTGCCGAGAGCGCGTCGGCGTGGCTGTGTCCCGCGTGCCCCGTGCCCTGGGGCCCGCCGTCGATCACCATCTGGCAGGCGGACGCACCCAAGCCCGCCAGCACGTAGACTCCGCCGGCCTCGAACGCCTTCGAGTGGGGCGCGGCGCCCGAGCCCGCCAAGGCATCGAACCGTGCGACCCCTTCCGTGCCCAGCACCCAGATAGCCTCCTCGGTGAGCGGACCCGCGGCCTTGAAATCCGCGCGTCCGAAGACGCCCGCGCCGACCGCCAGAGGATCGGTGAGGTGTTCGGCCCGGTTGCGCCGGGGATTGAACACCCGTCCGCCGTCGTCGTCGCCGAACCCCTCCACCGCGCCCGCCTGGGCGAGCGCCTGCAGAACCTCGAGCATCTTCAACAGGGTCTCGTCGAACGCGGCCGGCACGGCGATGTGGTTGCGCGCGGCAAGCTGGCGCGCATGCAGGAAAAAATCGATGGCGTAGACGTGGTAATAGAGGCTCTGCTCAAAATAGACGCCGTCGGGCCGCACCTGGCGCTCGGCCTCCTCCAGCAGAATGCGCCAGCCAAGTTCCCGCCAGCGGCGGGCCGAGGGAATCGAGGGGCACAAGATACCCGTGAAAAAGAGCGCCGAGGCCTCGCCGAGCAGATGGGTGTTGGGCGAGAAGTAGGTGGAAAGATAACGCTCGATGTGGCTGCCGTTCAGAGCCAGCGCCTGCCCCAGGCCCACAAAAAAGTCCGGGGGCGCCAAGTAGCACTCCGCCAGCAACTCCCGCACCCACAGCCAGGCGTGGCTCCGGAACGCCACCTCCAGGCTGCTGGCCCAGTTGATCCCCATCGGGTAAGGATTGGCCTGCTGCCACGCCGACCACTGTGCCGCAATCTCTCCAATATAGTGCCGGCGGCCGGTGAGGCACCAGGCCTTCGCCAGAGTCACCAGGTGCTGGTGGCGGTTCAACTCCCAGATAATCTTGTGGTCGCCGACCTTCTTGAACTCGAGATAGGGCACCTTATACCAGGGTTTCAGAGGTGCACGCTTCCGGTGAACCCGGTCGAGGTGCCAGTCAATTCGAGCTCCGTAATCAAGGTCCGTATAGCCCAGCAGCCGGAAGCGATGCTTACAGATTTCCTCTGCCTCGCAGACGATGGCGTCCGCTTCGCCGGGCATGCGCTCGCGCACCAGCGCGGCCAACCGCGGGGGCTCGTCCCCCGCGAAGAAGAACTTTCCCGGCTCCCTCTCGCCCGCTTCGAGGCTGTTGCCGTCGGCCTCCCGCAGACGTCCGGCCCGATAGAGCAGCAAGTCCAGCCGCTTGCGGAGTTCTTGACGGGCTCGCGCCTGCACCTCGTCCCAGCCCATCGCGGCCAAACGGGCGCCGGTCCTTCGCCATGGTGCGGGGAAGATCACTTAATGATGGTAGCGTACTTCGGGCCCGAAACACCGCCCGAGAAACGGGAGCGCTCGCCGCCGGCGCCCAGCGCTCCATGGCCGGAGCCGCGCTCATAGCCTAGTTGCATAGCCTCACCCGATCTTTCTCAAGCTGCGCTTTGGCGCGGTCGAGCTTCCGCCCCTGGTGCAGAGTCTTCATCCCTGGTTTGCGGTCGCCCTTCAGGGAGAAGAGCGTCCGGCTCAGATTGCGGTCCAGCGCCGGTAGGTCCGGGCGCAGCGCCCGCGCCTTCCGCCATTCCTCGACAGCCTCGTCCACCCGGCGCGCCCACAGGTCGAGCGAGCCCAGCAGGTCGTGCGCGGCGCCGTCGCCGGGATTTTGCCGCAACGCCGCCTGAAGCACGGCAAATTCGCTGGGACGGCTGGGAAAGACGTAGAGGGTGGACTCGGCCGACGCCGCCTGGTAGTCCTTCGCGCCTGAGCCGCCCAGGCGCTCGCGGCAGTAGCCGCGATAGTAGGCTACCAGAGGATATTGCTGGGGCAGCACCGCGCCGGGCTCGGCCTCCAACGGATCGACCGCCGGGTAGCGCCGCTCCAACAGCTCCAGCGCGTCCTGAAAAGATCCGAGGTCTATGTACTCCACCGCCAGGTTCAGCACGCGCTCCGGATCGGCGGCCAGATGCGGCTCCAGGGTGGCATCTTTTCCGCCCAGTGCCACCCCTTCGTTGCGCAGAAAGGAATCCGTAGGATCGAGCGCGAGCCAGTGCCGGAGCCGTTCGGCTGCGGCGCGTGACTCTCCCAGACGGCGCAGTACGGCGACCTCTGCCTCGCCGGCTCGCAGCAGGTTGGGATCGCCGGAGTAGGCTGCTCGCAGCAGGTCTAGCGCTCTCTTCAGGTTTCCCTGACGTGCCCATAGGCAGCCCAATTCCAAACTAACGGCGCTTCCGAAGCTGGGATCGTGGCGGATCGGCTGCCACGCCGCGCGCGCCTTCTCATCCTGGCCGAGCCCGGCGAACGCCACGCCTAGCAAATAGTCGATCTCTGGGTCGCTGGGCGCCTTCGCCCGAGCCTGGCTTAGGTATTCAACCCCCTCGTCGTACCGGCCCAAGGTTACATCGAGCCGGCCGAGCGACTTCAGCAGGTCCGCGTCGCCCGGGAACCGCTCGAGACCTGACCTATCGTTGTGATAAGCAAAGCGAGACTGCCAACCCAAGTTGCCTTGGAGCTCGTTGTAGGTCCCCGCCCGGACGTGGTCCTCGGGGTTCTGAAGATTCTTGAAGTCCCGCTCAGGCAGCGGCCCGGGCTCGACGCCAGGCGGCGGGGCGTCGTCATACTGCCCTTCGATGTGTCTCATCAGCACGGTTCCGCTGGCATCGGCCAGCTCGAAGGTATAACGAGGGCTGGCGGGGAGATCCCTGACGGTGTGGGAATAGGTCACCGGCACGCTGAGATCCGCCTTCTCCCGGAACACCTCGCGCTCGCCGTCCAGGACTCGGATGCTGGCGCCGGAAAGGGCGTGGTTGGCGGCAAATTCGGCCGTCAGCGCCACCCGCCCATCGGGCTGTGCCGCGCGAGTGAGGTTCAGGACGCCGGCGAGATTGGCGCGCGAAATGCCATCCAGATTCCGCACCGGCATCCAGTATTCGGTGAACTGCCGCGTCTGCTGCGGGGCGAGAAACCCGAAGAGGGTCTGATTCTGAAACGCCCCGGCTTGCATCTCCACGTAGGCGCTGTTGTTATCCGAGAGCTCCCGGCGAATGCGGCGGTCTTGGTCCGCCCAGTACCACAGCTTCTTGCCCGGCGCCTCGTCCGGCCGGGCATAGTGCACCGTCCCGCTGCGCGAGTGCGGATGGTAGACCGCCATGAACGGCTCGCGCGATCCCAGGGCAAAGAAGCCCATGCCGGGACCGTGCTCGTTGCCCACCACGCTCAAGTCTTTGCCGTGGTCCACCCGCGGCCATTCCACCGCCCGGTGCTGGCCGTGAACGGAGGCCAGACGCATGGGGTAAATGAACCGCGTGCTCTTGTCCTCCACCTGGATCCCGGCGTTCGCCCACCAGGCGTAGCGATGCCGCACCGAGTCGCGGTTGTATAACGTCACGCGCTGCTCCAGCACCGTGCTTCCCGGGTGGAGCACGAATTCCACGCGCCACTGCATGCCGTCCACGCGATCGATATTGGCCACCCACACCGAGGCGCTGCCGTCGGGCGATTCGGTGGTGGCGAAATCCACGGGCGACACCGTCACCCAGCTATGCGCCACCGGGAAGCTCATCTCCATGCCGAACGCCACCCAGGAGCCGCGCAGGGCGATGTCAGCTTTCTTCACGGAGGGGTTCCGGTAGAACATGTCGCGGCCGCTGAGCTTGTCGAGGCAGGTGTAGAGCCGGCCGCCGAGATCCGGCAGGACCGTGCACACCAGATACTCATTCTCCAGGTTGAGCGTGCGCCAGGCGTGATCCACCACCTTCTTCGTAAAATTGGTCCGCACGGTGTAGGGGTAGAAGTAATTCCCGGTGCGGAAGACGTCGAAGGGGGGATTCTCATCGGGCGCACCCTCGACGTGGGTCGGCAGGTTCACCGTGGCCTGCCACACGCGAACCGAGGCAAGCCCGCCCGGCAAGGCTAATGCCAGAACTGCTGCCAGGAATCGGAGAAGAAGGAGCATGATGTCGTGTCCGCTGTCCGTGGTCCCTTGTCCGTCGTCCGCTGTTCTTCGTTCGCGGTTCGTAGCTCGACGATTGTCGATCCTAGACTGGCGTTGGCTGCAGAACCGCGCGCTGCCAACAACTGCCCTGTGACTTCCGCCAGCCTGCTGATTCCAAAGGTGCGGTGAAATTGGGAGTCACATCTTACTCAATCCGGCCTCGTCGGCGGCCGCACTGCCTTCTTCTACCTTCTGGCTTCTCGTTTGGAGCCGTTTACTGATTCTAAAGCACATAGTGGCTTCGTTCCGTGAATTCGACCCTATTTTCCGCATGGCCCCCGGTGGTTTCTTCCCGGTCTGCGGCTCCTGCCCTGTGAGTTCCGCCAGCCTGCTGATTCCAAAGGTGCGGTGAAATTGGAAGTCACATCTTACTTAATCCGGCCTCGCCGGAGGCTGCGCTGACAACGGACTAAGGACAACTGCCTTAGGACCAATGACTTACGGCCAAAGTCCAAAACGATGCAGAGCCGCCTCAAATTTGGCTTTCGGCGTTTTCGAGTTTTCCTGTAATAAGCTCATTATAGAAGACTTAGACCATTTTTCGATTTTCTCACTTTGGCTTTGTGTAAATTTTACAAGTAATTGATTCTAAAAAAACATTGTGGCTTTGGCGCGGTGCCATCATTTGAGTATGTTGTTGATTCAATTATACTTGTTGGCTTCGGCATAAGAAGTTTTTTTCACTCTTCCACTCTGCCGGCCTGCGATCGAGGGCTCCGGGCCCTTCTCATTCTTGTCATTTCTCGGTATCTGGCTGACTGGGTAAGGCCTCACGTCAGTGGTTTCGATCGGGCTTGCCGTTCGAGCCTGGCTCTCGCAACGGCCTTCGAGGCGGACTGACAGGGCGGAGCTGGGCAAGTTAAACACAGATGTATTGACTGTATACTACCGTTAGGGCGGACGTCAAGCGGAAAGTGCCGGCCCAGGGTCAGAGCGGCGTGTGGCCCGCGCGGCGCTCACCCCGATCCCGCTCCGGGAGCGGCTCTGCATCCGCCTTCAAATGCACGTCGCGCTGGGGGAACGGGATCTCAATGCCGCGCTCCCGGAAAGCGCGGAAGATGGCAAAATAGAGGTCGCTGGTGAGAATTTGCGGCGTTTGAACCTGGCGGATGGTCCACACCCTAAGCTCGAAGTTCAGCGAGCTGTCGCCAAATTGCATAAAGCGCACTTCCGGAGGAGGGACTCGAAGCACGTCAGGGTGGGCCAGGGCCACGGCGGTGAGAACGTCACGAACTTCGTCCGGATTGCTGCTGTAAGAGACCCCGAGCGGAACCGAGAATCTTACCTGGCGGTCGTTCGCAGTCCAGTTGGTGACGCGGTTCGAGACGAACTCGGAGTTGGGAATGATAATCACCACGTTGTCGTTGGTGCGCACCCAAGTGCTGCGGCCGGCGATGCGCACCACGTCGCCGTTGGTGCCGCCCACCTCCACCCTGTCGCCCAACTTCACCGGGCGCTCGATGAGAAGGATGAGGCCGGAGACGAAATTGTTGGCGATGTTCTGCAGGCCGAGGCCCACCCCGATGCCGACCGCGCCGCCCAGCACGAGCAGGCTGCTCAAGTTGACGCCGAGCGACTCCAGTCCGATCATCAGGCCCAGGCCGAAGATGACGTAAGCGGTCAGCCGGGCCAAGGCGTCGCGCTGCCCGATGTCCATCGAGGTGTGGGTGAGGAGATGGTTTTCGATGAACGCTCGCGCCCGCCGCGAGATCAGGCCCAGGACGATCGCGAAGACCACCAGCTCGATCACCAGCATCGGCGTCACCGGCAAGTCGCCCACGTGGAAGTAGGAGCGGGTGAACAGGTCGCCGAGTAGAGTCTCGAAATGGCGAACCAGAGGGACCCTCGAAGCCTGCAAGGCGAGCCAACTGCCCACGGCTACAACGATCGCCGCACCCAAGAGTAGTGCGAAGCCTCGTCGTCGATTCATGGTGACGTTGATCCTCTAACCGGCTGCCGGTGCGCCCGCGCGGCCCGGCGCATCAAGGGTGTACGGTCGAGCCTTGCCGCATCGCCGGAGCCGGGAAGCCTGCGTTCCTGGGGAGGCTGCAAATGTCGGCGCGTGTCCGGGGCAGGCTTTCGGGGTAACGCTCTTGCAGAAAGGCGATGAGCTTCTCGCGCACGTCACAGCGCAGGTCCCAGGCCTTGGACGAGTCCGCAGCGCTCATCAGCGCCCGCAATTGGACGGTGCGCTCGGTGGCGTCGGTCACCTGCAGACCGCAAACCTTGCCGTCCCACAACTCGGAGGACTCCAGGATGCGGCGGAGCTCGCGCCGAACCTCGTCCACGGGCACGGTGTAGTCGACGTAGACGAACACCGTTCCCAGCAGGTCCGCCGTGACGCGGGTCCAGTTCTGAAAAGGGTGTTCGATGAAGTAGGAGAGCGGCACCACCAATCTCCGCAAATCCCAGATGCACACCACCACGTAAGTCGTGCTGATCTCTTCCACCCGTCCCCACTCGCCCTCCACGATCACCACGTCGTCGATGCGGATGGGCTCAGTGAGGGCGATCTGGAGACCCGCGATAAGGCTGGAGAGCGTGGGCTTCATGGCCATGCCGAGGATCAACCCGGCAAGCCCGGCGGACGCGAGAAGGCTGGTACCGAGCTGACGGATCGAGGGGATGGTCATCAGCATGATGCCCAGGGTGAGGATGACGACCACCACGATGAAAACCCGGCGAATCACCTGGACTTGGGTACGAATCCGGCGCGCCGCGAGGTTGTCAGTTACATCGACGCGATAGCGCGAGGCGGCGACGTCCGCCAAAACGTCGGCCACCACGATCAGGCCCCACGCCACCGCTCCAATCAATACGAGACCGGCCAAATGTTGTGCCGGACTCAGAAACTCGTGGCGCAGCGGCAGCACGGGAAGTACCGCCACGACGGCGAGCAGCGGAAGGATCCACTTGGCCGGCCTCCGCCCATGCTGGACGAGGGAGTGATGCACCACGCTGCCGGTGCGCTCGGCAAAGCGCCGGAAGAGTGAGAAAAACAGGCGGTGCGCCAAAAGCGCCAGAACGGTCGTCAGCAGCAGGATCGAGCCCGACCACAGCCACGCCTGCCAGTGCTCCAGGAACAACTCCATCTCATTTCCTCCTTTCCAGCCGAATCATTGCAGGCGCCCGAGCGGCGGGGCCGCCCCTAACCCGGACTCGCGGCCTTCACCTGGCGCCGGTATCGCGAGGCTGCTTGCAATATTGAGCGAACATTTTTTCCATCTCGTCGAGGCGGGCCCTCTCCGGGGCGCGCAGCCGGCGACCGAACGATTCGGGGATGCAGCGGCGAACGTGGTGATGGAGGATCTCGTCTCCCACCCCCTTCAGCGCCGCCTGCACCGCCGCCACTTGCGTGAGCAGGTCGATGCAGAGGTTGGGCTCCTTCGCCATGCGCTCCAGCCCCTTAACCTGGCCCCCGATGCGGCGCAGGCGAAGCGTCAGGCGCTCCTGAGTGTCAGTGTCCAACACGTCGCGTTCTCCCTTCGAGACACGCAGCCCGGCGGCCTATACCGGGTATGGGTATATTCTAACCCGCCCGCCGCCGGGCGTCAAAACTCCTCGAGCGGCGCGAGTTTCGGGGCCCAGTCGCCATCCTGCCGCGATATAATCGCGCTGGGGCGCCGCAATCATGCGAGGCAGGGCAATTGTCCCGTCGAGGGGGCCGATATGGCCAAGAAGAAGCGCAAGGACACAGTGGCGGCCGGCGAGGTGATGCGCAATGCCCGCGAAACCGCCCAAGTTGAGGAGTACTGGCATCTGGCGGGCCGGGCGATGCCGCGGAAGCCGCCCAAGAACTACAGGTACGTGGAGGAGTTGGCCCATTTACAGGTGGAACTGATCAAGCTGCAAGAGTGGGTGCGCCTCAAAGGACTAAGGGTGTGCGTTCTGTTCGAGGGCCGCGACGCAGCCGGCAAAGGCGGGGTGATCAAGCGCATCACCCAGAGCCTCAACCCGCGCTACTGCCGCGTGGTGGCGCTGGGGACGCCCACCGAGAGGGAGCGCGGCGAGTGGTACTTCCAACGCTACGTGGCTGAACTTCCGTCGCGCGGGGAGATTGTGCTTTTTGACCGCAGCTGGTACAACCGCGCCGGGGTGGAGCGGGTGATGGGATTCTGCACCGGGGAGGAGTATCGCGAATTCCTGCGCGCCTGTCCGTTGTTCGAGGAGATGCTGATTCGCTCGGGGATCATCCTGATCAAATACTGGTTCTCGGTGAACGATCAGGAACAGGAAAAGCGCTTTCAGGACCGCATGCACAGTCCAATCAAGCGCTGGAAGCTGAGCCGGATGGACATCGAGTCGCGCCAGCACTGGGCGGACTACTCCCGGGCGAAGGACGTGATGTTCACCCACACCGACACCCCTGAGAGCCCCTGGAATGTGGTGAACGCCGACAACAAGAAGCGCGCCCGCCTGAACTGCATCGCGCACCTGCTCAGGCAGGTTCCGTACCACGACATGACTCCGGCCGAGGTGGCATTGCCGCCCCGGCAGTCCGCCTCCGGCTATAAGCGGCCCAAAATGTCGAGCCAGCGCTTCGTGCCCGAAGTTTATTGACGCCCGCTGTTTCCGCGCGCCGGAGAGTCAGCGTTGACGGCGGAGCGGCAAGCGCATACGATAAGGAAAAGGAATCCATTGGCTTGTGAGGAGAGTATGATCAACAGAAACGTAATGGCGTTCTGGGTGTCTTTTCTTGGGATCCTGGTGTGCGCCGGGAGCAGCCGGGCGGACTTCAAATATACGGAGTCTTCAAAGATTACGGGCGGAGCCATGGCCGGCATGATGAAGGTCGCCGGCATGTTCAGCAAGCAGGCCCGCGAACCGATCGTGAGCACGGAGTATCTGAAGGGCCACAAGATGCGCCGGGACTCGAGCGATGGGCGGTCGAGCATCATCGATCTCGACGGTCGGCGGATCATCGAGATCGATAACAAGAAGCGCACCTATTCGGTGATGACCTTCGACCAGATGCGCCAGCGCCTGGAGGCCGCCAAGGCCAAGATGCAGGAACAGACGGCCAAGCAGAACAAGAGCAACCCGCAGCAGGCAAACGTAAAGCTTACCCCGAAGCTGTCGGTGACCAACGGGCCTGGCACGCGCACTGTGGCGGGCCTTCCGACGCACGAAGTGAAGGTCGATCTCGAGATGCTGATGGAAGCCACCGACCCCAATCAGCCCGGTCAGAGCGGCCAGGTCCAGACCTGGGTAAAGTCGGACCAGTACGTAACGCCTTCACTGCCCGGTTCCGAGCAGTTCCTCGAGTTTCAACGAGCGATGGCCAGGGAGCTCGACTGGGTGCCCGGTGAGATGTTCGGCGGGAATATCCAAGTCTCGACCAGCATGGCGGAGCTGCAGAAGAATTCGGCCGCCGTCAAGGGATTTCCGATGCTGCAGTACGTCAGCATGGGCATGGGCGCTCCGGGACAGCCGAATGGCGGGAGTCCGGGCGCAAGCCCCGGTGGGCAGGAGCAACAGCAGTCGTCTGGAACCGGGGACGCCAGCAGTCCGAGCGGCGCCGCCGCCCAAACGTTGGGCAAGATGTTTGGCGGACTTCATCGCAAAAAGAAACAAGATCAAGACCAAAGCGGCGGCGGAGCCTCGCAATCCGGGCCGGCGCCCCCGAGCGAACCCGGCGCGCTAATGGAAATGACGGTCGAGGTGACGTCCGTCTCCACCGATGCGCTCGACGACACCCTGTTTGCCCCTCCGGCGGGATACACCCAGGTGCAGGAGAATCTGGGTGGGGCGCCGGGCCGCGAATAGCATTTTGTCCTGAGCAGGAGACGCTGCCGGGGCTCGCCATCAGGGACTCGCCGCCGCCCCACTCCTCGAGGGCCGCCGGCCGAGGAAGTGTGCTAACCTGAAGTTTACGGGTCGGCGCTCGCCGCTGGGATTCCCGGAGCCCTATGGCCTTGATTGCGCCCGCACTGTTGGCGGGGGATTTTGCCCGTCTGGGCGAGGCCCTGCGAATTGTGGAAGCCGCCGGCGGCCGCATGATTCATCTGGACGTAGCGGACGGCCATTTCGCCCGCGAGATCACGGTAGGCCTGCCCGTGCTGCAATCGATCCGGCGAGCGACCCGGCTTGAGCTGGACGTACACTTGCTAATCGAGCGGCCCGAGCGCTTCGTGCCCGAGTTCGTGAGCGCGGGCGCAGATCGGGTGGCGGTGCACCCGGAATCGACGCCGCATCTCCACCGCGCCTTGACGCTCATCCGTCAATCGGGCGCCAAGGCCGGAGTAGCGCTCGAGCCCGGGACGCCGTTGGGGTGCGTAGAAGACGTGCTCGACGAACTCGACTTTTTGAGTATCCTCACGGCCGATCCCCTCTTCAAACCCGGTTTTGCGGCTGGGCCGGCCGAGGCCGGGTTCATTCCAGCAGGACTCGGGAAGCTGCGGCAGGCGTTGCGGATGCGAGAGGCGCGCGATCTGCGGTTCCAGCTCCAGGCCGAAGGCGGAGTGGGCCGGACAAACCTTGACGCTCTGGTGCTGGCCGGCGCGGACATCCTGGTAGGCGATTTCGCCATCTTTCAGAGGAGTGACGTGGTTGCGCAGCTCTCGGAACTGATTCGGCGCGCGGCTCATTCGGACGATACGCGGCCCGGCCGGGCGCCGTCGACAGGGAAGGGTTTCCCTCAGGGTTCATGAATTTTCAACTCGACGTTCAATCAATGAGGGGAACCCTGGGGCGAAACACCGTCGCGCTGGCGGCCGTGGCGTTGGCGGCGTTGGCATGGCCGGCCTGCCTTCTACACCCTGGCCGCCACACGGATGTAGCCACCAGCATCACGCCCGGCGAGCAACCCGACAAGATTCTGTATCAGAAGGCCCTCGCCGAAGTCGACCGGGGACGCTACGACGTCGGCCGCCTCACTTTGCAGGTTCTCATTAACACCTATCCCGACAGCGAATTACTGGCCAAGGCGAAGCTCCTCACGGCCGATTCCTACTTTCGCCAAGGCGGTATCTCCGGACTCACCCAGGCCGAGCTGGAGTACAAGGACTTTATCACCTTTTTCCCCACCGCGCCCGAGGCGCCGGATGCTGAGTATCGCGCCGGTATGTGCTTCTTCCGATTGATGGGGAAACCCGACCGCGACCTCACGGAAGCACGCAGCGCTCAGGCGGAATTCAAGACCTTCCTCGAGAAATACCCTGATAACTCACTGGTGCCGACCGTCAAAGGGCGGCTGCGCGAGGTGGATGAAGTGCTGGCGCAGGGCGATTTCGAGACGGCGGCACTCTACTACAAGAGGGGTGTGAACCGGGCTGCGGCTTCGCGGTTCCAGGAGATCGCCGACGCCTACCCGGACTTCAGCCAGGCCGACGCGGCGCTGTGGTATCTCGGACAATCGCTGGAACGGCAGCGTAAGGGCGGTGAAGCGGCCACCGCTTACGCGCGACTGCTGACGGATTATCCCCTCAGCCCGGATGTGAAGGAAGCTAAGGGACGCCTTTCGGCCATGCACAAGCCGATTCCGCGGCCCACCAAGGCCACGCTGGCCCGCGCCCGGGCCGATCGCGAGGTGGCGCGCCGAATCCACCACACCCTGCTGGCCGATTTCTTCAGCGAGTTTTCAGGTGCTCCTGACCTTTCGGCCACGCGCCACGGCCCCGTCCACCTGGGACCTTACCCGGCGTCCGGCGCAGAGCAGGCGAAGGCGCAGCCCCCGAGCGCGGTGGGCACCATCACCGCGCAGCCCATGCCGGATTCATCCACGGAGGCGGGAGCTGCGGCGAGTCCGGCCGGCAGCACGGCAGCGCCGCCTCCAGGCTCGAACGCCGCTCAGCCGCCGGCGGGCGCCGGGGAAGCTGCGGCGACCACCCCGAAGGAGGCCGGCGGGACGAGCGGCGCGGCCTTAGGCGCCTCCCCGGCGGCCGCGGCGGCGAAGAGCGCCAAAGATCCCGATCCAGACGACTCTCCGGCCCCGAAAAAGAAGGGCAAATTCCACTTCCTGAAGAAGCTGTTTCCCTTTTAATTTGAGGCCTGCCCCGGCCGGCTGACGGAGCGCCGCGGCCGACCTCAAGACCTTCCCAGCAATCCGCGGAAGAAGAAATCGCCATAGGCCTGAGCGAGTTCCTCCTGCTGCACGGGGCCGTCGCGCCGGTACCATTGGTATAGCCAGTTGATCATGCCCAGCAGAGCGAAAGCGGCGAGCTTTGGGCTGAGGAGGGGAGGGGCAGGCGTCCGGGCCTGAACGTCCGCGATAGTCTGCTCGATCAAGTGAATGTAAGCTTGCTTGCGTGTGTTGATCTTGTCGCGCAGTTCGCCTTTGAGCGAGCGATTCTCGTGCAGGATGACGGTGATCTCGATATTGCGCGTTCGCACCACCAGGTCGATGTGGCCGATGATCGTCTGGCGCAGCCGCTCGGTGGGATCGGCGATCTGCAGCACGCGTGACACCACGGCCTCGTCCAGGATGTCCATCCCGTAATTCATGATCTCGAAAAGCAGGCGATCTTTGCTGCCGACGTGGTGGTAGAGTCCGGCTTTGGTAAGCCCCACGGCGTCCGCGATGTCCTGCATGGACGCTCCGTCGTAGCCCTTTTCGTAGAAGATTCGCGCCGCCGTGCGGCAGATTTCGCGGATTTCGTGGCTGGGGTCGCGCCTTTGAGCCATGGCCGGACGAGGGAAGTCTATCACAGAAGCGAAGGCCGAACGACTTGCGCTATCAGGGCACGTGCCCCGGAACCTCAACGGCGGCAGACCCGGAGGATATACTGAGGCGAGGCGCCGGAGAGGCGTTGGGTTTTCGTTCGTGGGACCTAAAGGGTCTGCGCCGCATCGAATAGGATGCGCCGAACCGGGCCCGGCGCGGGCGAATGTGAGAGGCGCCTGGCGGCCGCGCCTGGGGGGCATCAGAGTGAGATCGATCGGGCGCTTTTGAGGCAGGGGGCCGCGGAGGTCACGCTTGGAGGACATCCATCATGCTCGCCACTCAGAACGAAGTTCGAAATGGCCTCCTTACGCGACTCGCACAGGCGCGGGCGGAAACCGACAGACTCTTTGAAGTGGTGCGGCCCGATTCGCTCTACGAGAGGCCGATTCCCGAGCGGCACCGCATCGTTTTCTACCTCGGACACCTCGAGGCCTTCGATTGGAATCTGCTCCGCGACGCGGCAGGTCTGAGGGCGTTCCACCCCGAGTTCGACCGCCTGTTCGCGTTCGGCATCGACCCGGTGGGCGGCGGATTGCCTTCTGATGGGCCCGCGGACTGGCCAGCGCTCGCCCCGATACACGAGTACAATCGCCAGGTGCGCCAGGCCCTGGATGCGGCGTTTGAGCACGGCCTGGCCGGCTCCGCGACCCTCACGTCCGGCGGGTACTTCTCCGCCACCCTGCTGAACGCGGCTCTTGAGCACCGGCTGATGCATGCCGAAACACTCGCTTACCTGCTGCATCGGCTGCCGCTCGATCGAAAGGTGAAGCCGCCGTGTGCAGCTTTTGGACCGGTGTCTCCGGCCGCGCCCAGGGCGGTGGAAATTCCGGCCGGCTCCGCTACGCTGGGCCTCGCGCGCGGCGAATCTGAGGCGTTCGGTTGGGACAATGAGTACGAGACCCACAAGGTGACCGTGCCCGCCTTCACGATCGGTCAGCGCAAAATCACCAATGGGCAATACCTCGCGTTCCTGAACCGCGGTGGTTACGCCGATCGCGCCTGGTGGACGGAAGCGGGCTGGCAGTGGAGAAGCGGGCAGAACGTCACGCGTCCCGCATTCTGGACCCAAGCTGGCGAGCGCTGGATGTACCGCACCATGTTCGACGAAATTCCGTTGCCACTCGACTGGCCGGTGTATGTGAGCCACGCCGAAGCCAGCGCGTACGCGCGCTGGGCGGGCAAGTCGCTGCCAACCGAAGCGGAGTGGCATCGTGCGGCGTACGGCACACGCGAAGGCGAGGAGAGACCGTACCCTTGGGGAGAACAGCCTCCCGAACGGTCAATGAACGGCAACTTCGACTTTCTCAGTTGGGATCCCGCTCCGGTGAATGCCTTCCCGGCCGGCCGAAGCGCCTTCGGAGTTCAAGATCTCGTGGGAAACGGCTGGGAGTGGACGTCGACTGTCTTCGAGCCTTTTCCCGGTTTTCAACCTTTTCCGTTCTATCCGGGCTACTCGGCCAATTTTTTCGACGGCCAGCACTACGTGATGAAGGGCGGCTCCGCTCGAACCGCCGCCTGCATGCTGCGCCGTTCCTTCCGCAACTGGTTTCAGCCGCATTATCCGTACGTCTATGCGGGCTTCCGTTGTGTCTGCCACTGAACATCAACTCTGAGGTGACGAATGTTGACCCACGCCATCCGCGCCGGTTCCCGGACTTCGTTCGCCGAGGAGGTCCGGGCCGGCCTCACGAAATCCGGGCAGAAGGAGCTGCCCTCGAAGTACCTCTACGACGAACTGGGCTCGGCGCTCTTCGAAGCCATCGGCCTGCTGCCCGAGTACGGTCTCACCCGGGCCGACGAACGGCTGTTGAGCCGCCACGCCTCTGAAATCGTGGCGCGATTGCCGAGGCCGGTGGTGGTGGCGGAACTCGGCAGCGGCAGCGGCAAGAAGACGCGCTGGATTCTGGAAGCGCTCTCGCGCTACCAACGAACCACCTACTATCCCATCGAGATTTCCCCCGCGGCCCTGGAAGTGTGCCGGCGCGAGCTTGGCGCGATCGATTCGGTCAGCATCGTGGGGTTCGAGCGCGAATATCTCGACGGACTGATCGAGGCGGCGGCGCGGCGGCAGACCGGGCAATGTCTCGCCGTGCTGTTCCTCGGCAGCACGATCGGTAATTTCGACCGCCCGGCGGCCGTGCGTTTTCTGCGCGAGGTGCGGCGCACCCTGCAGCCCGGCGACGCCCTGCTGCTCGGCACCGATCTCGAGAAGCCGGTGCCCGATCTGCTCGAAGCCTACGCCGACGCCCTGGGCATCACGGCGGCTTTCAACCTCAATCTGCTCGCCCGCCTCAACCGCGAACTTGACGCGAACTTCGACCTGGCGCGATTCCGCCACCTTGCCCGCTACAACGCTGAGGCGCGCAGCGTCGAAATGCACCTCCGCTCCACCGCCGCGCAGACCGTAGTTTTCGGCTCGGGCGGCTGGGCGGTGTCCTTGGCTGAAGACGAGACGCTCTGGACCGAAAGCAGCCACAAGTACGCCGCGGACGAGGTAACCGGCATGGCGCTGCAGGCGGGCTTTCGCTGCGACGCGCAGTGGATCGACGGCGAGTGGCCCTTTGCGGAAAGCCTGTTGCTGGCGGAATGAACGCCGCGAACGAAGGGTGGGGACAGTGTCAGCGGCCGGCAGTTCAGACCTAGCCTACAAGAGTAATGGTGCGGAAGGGGGGATTCGAACCCCCACGCTCTTGACGAGCGTCAGCCCCTCAAGCTGGTGCGTCTGCCAATTCCGCCACTTCCGCACTGAGGGAAAAAGCGTCAAATTCCTTGGCCTGCCCGAAGATCAAATCCTCTCGCAGACTCCATCGCCCGGATAGCCGCCGGTTACTTCTTCGCCGGAACCGCGGGCGTTGCGGGCTTCGAAGCCGGGGCCGTCTTGGGGGAGCTGCTGTTCTGCAGCACCGATCCGCCGGCGGGGCCGCGGCGCCCCGCCCACACCGACAGGGTGATGGAGGTAATCATGAAAATGCCCCCGAGTACCCAGGTGGCTTTGGCCAGCGTCGAGACCGTCCCGCGCGGTCCGAAAGCAGCCTGGCTCACGCCGCCAAACGCCGCCGTGATGTCCACGTTCTCGCCGCCCTGGATCAGCACAATCAGCACGAGCAGCACGGTGACCAGAATGTGCACCGCCAGGACAAGCCCAATCCAAGCCGTCATACGCTCCTTGAACCCCGTTTCCCGCTAAGCCTGCGAACCGTTCACGATGATGGCGAACGAATCCACCTTAAGGCTGGCGCCCCCCACCAGGGCGCCGTCAATTTCAGGCTCAGCCATCAAGCCCCGGATGTTTTCGGGCTTCACGCTGCCGCCGTAGAGAATCCTCACGCCACCTGCCGCCACATCTCCGAACCGTCCGGCCGCGAGGCTGCGTAACAGGCGGTGGCTTTCGGCGGCCATTTCCGGAGTGGCGGTGCGCCCGGTTCCGATGGCCCAGACCGGCTCGTATGCCAGTATGATACGGGAAAACTCGGGCCCGGTCAATCCGGTGAGACCCCGGGTGAACTGACGCTCCAGCACCGCCGAGGTCGCGCTCGCTTCGCGCTCGGCCAGGGTTTCGCCCACGCAGACGATGGGCGCCAGGCGCGCGGCCAGCGCGGCTTTGAGCTTGCGGTTCACCTCTTCATCCGTCTCGCCGTGGTCGTGCCGCCGCTCGGAGTGGCCGATAATCACGTGCGTGCAGCCGGCGTCGAGCAGCATGGGCGCTGAGATATCGCCCGTGTGCGCGCCTTCCGCGTCCCAGTGGAGGTCCTGCCCGGCCACGGCGATATTCGAGCCGCGGGCGGCGTCGGCGGCGGCGCGGAGAGCGGTGAAAGGCGGCGCAACAATCACCTCACAGTGCTCGGCGCGCGCCACCATCGGGCGCAGGTCGCGAACGAAGGCTGAAGCCTCCGTGGTGGTTTTGTACATCTTCCAGTTGCCTGCGATGACGGGTCGTCTCATGGCTCAAGGAGCCAGGAGCCAGGAGTCAGTAGACCCTGCCCGGAAGCTCCCGGCATTCTCCTATCTTGCTTCTGACTTCTGGCTTCTGACTTCTCCGTTAATGCCTCCACGCCCGGCAGTTTCATGCCGGATAGAAACTCCAGCGAGGCCCCGCCGCCGGTGGAAATGTGGCTGATCTTGTCCGCCACGCCGGCCTGGGTGACGGCGGCCACGGAATCGCCGCCGCCCACGATGGAGAAGGCGCCCGAATCCGTGGTCGCGCTCGCCACCGCCTTGGCGACGGCCAGCGTGCCCTCGGCAAACTCGGGGATTTCGAATACGCCCATGGGCCCGTTCCACACAATCAGCTTGGCGTCGGCGATCTCGCGGGCGAAGGCGGCGCGGGTGGCCGGACCGATATCGACCCCCAGCTTGTCCGCCGGAATGCTGCCCACGCTCACCTCGTGCGCCGCGCCGGCCTCGAGTTTACCGGCCACCACGTGGTCCGTCGGCAGCATGAATTTGGTGCCTCGCTGCTGCACGGCGCGAAGCAGGTCGCGCGCCACGTCGAGCTTGTCCTCTTCCACGCGCGACTTGCCCACCTCGATGCCCGGCGCCCTCAGGAAGGTGTAGGCCATGGCGCCGCCCACCAGAACGGTGTCCGCCAGCGCGGCGAGATTCTGGAGGAATTCGATCTTGTCCGACACTTTGGCGCCTCCCACGATCACCACGTAGGGATGCGACGGGTGCTCGGTGGCCCGGCTGAGGCTCGCGATTTCCTTTTCCATCAGCAGGCCGGCGGCGGCCGGTTGCAGATAATGGGTGATGCCTTCCACGGACGCGTGGGCCCGATGCGCGGAGCCGAAGGCATCGTCCACGTACAGTTCAGCCAGCGCCGCCAGCTTCATCGCAAACTCGGGGACATTCTTTTCTTCATCCGGGTAAAAGCGAAGGTTCTCGAGCACCAGCACCTCGCCGTCCTTGAGCGCCGCGGCCTTCTGCGAGGCTTCGGCGCCGATGCAGTCGCCGGCAAATTCCACCGGCCAGCCCAGAAGCTCGCTCAGGCGCGCCGCCGCCGGCTTCATGCTCATCTTGGTATTCGGCTTGCCTTTGGGCCGGCCAAGGTGCGAGGCCAGAATCAGGCGCGCTCCGCGTTCGAGCGCGTACTGGATGGTAGGA
>DATJAQ010000316.1:0-10901 GCA_035516075.1 Terriglobia bacterium
CTGCGGCAGGCGGTCGATGGTATCCATCACGAGGTGGAAGCGGTCCAACTCGTTCAGCACCGTCATGTCAAAGGGCGTGGTGATGGTGCCCTCTTCCTTGTAGCCGCGGACGTGGAATTCAGAGTGGTTGGTGCGGCGGTAGGTCAGCCGGTGGATCAGCCACGGGTAGGCGTGGAAGGCGAAGATCACCGGCTTATTCCTGGTGAAAAGCTCGTCGAAATCCATGTCGCTCAACCCGTGCGGGTGCTCGGATTGCGGCTGGAGCTTCATGAGGTCCACGACGTTGACGACCCGGATTTTCAGCTCGGGCAGATGCTCGCGCATGATAAAGACGGCGGCAAGCGTCTCCAGCGTGGGCACGTCGCCACAGCAGGCCATCACCACGTCGGGGGCCACGGCCTGGTCGTTGCTGGCCCACTGCCAGATGCCGATGCCCTCGGTGCAATGCTTGACGGCGGCGTCCATCGTCAGCCACTGCGGCGCCGGGTGTTTGCCTGCGATCACGACGTTGACGTAATGGCGGCTGCGCAGGCAGTGGTCCATCACCGAAAGCAGGCAGTTGGCATCGGGTGGAAGGTAAACGCGCACCACTTCGGCCTTCTTGTTGACGACGTGGTCGATGAATCCGGGATCCTGGTGGGTGAAGCCGTTGTGATCCTGCCGCCAGACGTGCGAGGCCAGCAGGTAATTCAACGAAGCGATCTTTCGCCGCCAAGGCAGTTGCGAGGTAACCTTCAGCCACTTGGCGTGCTGGTTGAACATCGAATCGACGATGTGGATGAACGCCTCGTAGCAATTGAAAAGGCCGTGCCGCCCGGTGAGCAGGTAGCCCTCCAGCCAGCCTTCGCATTGGTGTTCGCTCAGCATTTCCATCACGCGCCCCGAGGGTGCGAGAAACTCGTCGTTGGGCACGGTGGCGGCGTCCCATTGGCGTTGGGTCACTTCAAACAGAGCTTCGAGCCCGTTCGAGAGCGTCTCGTCGGGGCCAAACACCCTGAAATTACGCTGCTCGCCGTTCAGCTTCGCCACATCGCGCAGGAAACGCCCCAGAACGTGCGTGTCGCCGATGCCGGGCGCCCCGGGCGAGGGCACGTCGGCCGCGTAGTCGCGGAAATCCGGCATCCGCAGGTCGCGAAGCAGCATGCCGCCGTTGGCGTGGGGATTCGCGCCCATGCGCCGTTCGCCCTGGGGCGCAAGCTCGGCCAGTTCCGGCTTCAGGCGGCCATGCTCATCGAAGAGTTCTCCCGGCCGGTAGCTCCTCAGCCAGTCTTCCAACTGCTTGAGGTGCTCGGGATGGGTGGCCGGGTCAGAGAGCGGCACCTGGTGCGCGCGGAAGGTGCCTTCGACCTGCAAACCATCGACCATCTTCGGCCCCGTCCAGCCCTTCGGTGAATTGAGGACGATCATCGGCCAGCGCGGACGCGCGAGATTGCCGTGGACGCGGGCGTCCTGTTGGATCTGCTTGATCTTCTCCACTACCGTGTCGAGCGTCGAAGCCATCGCCTCATGCATGAAGGCGGGCTCGTGACCTTCGACGAAGTAAGGCCTCCACCCATAGCCGCGCAGCAACTGTTCCAATTCCTCGCGAGTGATCCGTGCGAGAACGGTGGGGTTGGAAATTTTATAGCCGTTAAGATGCAGGATCGGCAGCACCGCGCCATCGGTGGCCGGATTGAGGAACTTATTGGAATGCCATGCCGTGGCCAGCGGGCCGGTTTCCGCCTCGCCATCGCCCACGACGCAAGCGACGACGAGATGGGGGTTGTCGAACACTGCGCCGAACGAATGGCTGAGCGAATAGCCCAGCTCGCCGCCCTCGTGGATCGAGCCCGGGCATTCCGGCGATGCGTGGCTGGGAATTCCTCCGGGAAATGAAAACTGAATAAAAAGCTTCCGAAGCCCGGCCTCATCCTGGCTGATGTTGGGATAGATCTCGCTGTAAGTGCCCTCGAGGTAAGTGTTGCCCACCACGGCCGGACCGCCGTGCCCGGGGCCGGAGACGTAAATCATGTCGAGATCGTATTTCTTGATCACCCGGTTCAAATGTACGTAAATGAAGTTCTGCCCGGGAGTCGTGCCCCAGTGCCCCAACAGCATGTGCTTCACATCCGCGAGCGTCAGCGGCCGCTTCAACAGCGGATTGTCGTAGAGATAAATCTGCCCCACCGACAGATAGTTGGCGGCGCGCCAATATGCGTCCATTTTGTGGAGCAGTTCCGGCGAAAGAGTTGTGGTCGTCATGGTTCTATACTCGGTCGCATGTAAAAGCACGTCAAGCGACAGCGTGGCGAACGTGGCGGCGTAGTCGGAGATCCCGTAGCGGATCATCGGCCGCCGCCCGTGCAGGAATCTGCCGCGGGAATGAACCGTGTTGGGGACGTATCCTTCGCGCTCCCTAAGCAGGCAGAGAGCGATGAAGCGCGGGCGGCGCAGGGAGAATTCTTGAACGCCCTGGGCCTGCGCGCGGAGACGGTGCGATGAACCGAGGGCTTGGATTGTGGGCTGGGCTTTTGGGGCTGCCCGCCCGTAAGTTCACGACAAATATGGTAGGCCCGTGGGGACTCGAACCCCAGACCTCTACCGTGTCAAGGTAGCGCTCTAACCGGGCTGAGCTACGGGCCTGCCTTGCAGAATCAATCAGTTGATCGACTGCCATCTTAACACGTTTTCGAATTAGCGCACATTCGGCGGATCGGCTCGTCACCGCAAGATGGGAAGTTCGTGTTGCAGCAGAGTTGAAAGCTCCTCTATGGAGCGTCGAATGCTAAGAAGCCGGAGGTCAGCTCCCTCCGGGCTGTTGGCGGGCCTGTGCGATGATCTCGGCCATCACGTCGCGGTGGCTTTCGAAGGTATCGTCAACCACGGTGATCGTGGGAATCGTGTGAGAGGCCCCCGCCCGCGTTTGAAACGAGAAGGGGCTGAAGCCGGATTCGTGCACGCCGCTCGAGCCGCGGCCGGGCGCTGGCCGGCTGAGATGCTGGAACGCCCGGCAGAACTTCTGAAACCCATCCGGATAAGCGTGCTCGGAGAACACTTGATACACCGGTATGAAAGCCATCAAAGCGTCATAGTGCATCTCGCCGCAGCAGAGCACGCCAGGATACTTCTCGCGCAAGCCGGCCACCAGACGCCGGGTGCCCTCATGCGTGTCGGCCTTGGTGTTGTTCTCCCAGCCGCCCGCGATATCGAGAAAATACGCGTCCACGTGATAGCGTTCGATCATATCGGCAACGCGCCCGGCCAGCCACTCACGCCAGGATTCGACACCCACGTTCATGTACGGGCTCCAGCCTTCCATGTGCCGGTCATTATCCCAGTCCACCCAGTTCAAGTTGAAGGCATCGCCGTCAATCTGCGCCAGGGTGGCGTCGCTGAACTTTGGGAACACCGGCAGCAGGCGATTGGCGGAATTGGTCCCAAACATCGGCATGAAACGAAAGCCCATGGCCTGCCCTTGCTCGATCAAGCGGCGGAAGCCCGCCTCACCACCCATCCGAGCATCGGCTTCGAAGAGCGGGTAATTCCAGTAGTAGCGGCCATCCCAGGCAGGCAGAAACACCAGCACCTGCGCGGGCGGGATTTGCGTGGCCACCCAGCGCAGCGTCGCAAGCATGCGGGCGTAGTTGTTGAACACATAGCCCGTCCAATGCATGCCGTGCAGCGCCACCACGAGCGACACACGGCGGAACCACGACGGCACGTCCTGCCGGCTCTTCCAGGCCGGAAGCCCGAAGGTGCGCTCCAGGTGCTCGAAATGCGGCCCGAAAGCCGAGTCGGCGGTGGAGGTGCGGCCCAACCGCCAGGTGGGCGTTTCGATTCGTGGGTTCCGCTGCCAGCCCGCTTGCTCGAATACGAGCTCGACGCGATAGCCCTTTGCTCCCGGCTGCAAGTAGAAGCGGTGCGCGCGCACCTGGTCGGCAAGTGCGGAGAGGAAGAAATACTCGTTCTCGGCGGACTGGATGACTGCCAGGGGCGTGTTGAATCCGCGAGCCGTGAAGAGCGATCCGCCGCCGAAGGGATAACCGAGCAGCACCTCGTCATCCTTCGGGTCGAAGAAGGCGCTGCCGCCGGCGGAGATTTTACCGCGCGGCACCCCGCGCACGATGGCCGCCACCGATTTGATCGGCTGCTGCATCCGGGCGGTGGCGGACCACTCCACGAACGAACCGCTGCGGCGCAGCCTGGCATGCAATTCGCCCGCGGATTTCTCCTGTCCACCCGCCCACACCAGTTGCGTGCAGTGAAGCTCGAGGCCGTCACTCGTCTCCTCCAGGGTCATCGATGGGCGGTCGAGGGCGTAGGTGTTCTCAAAGGTGTAAAGCCGAAAGGAAAGGTGCAGTCCCTCGAATTCCACCGAGGGTTCGGGGAAGTCGAAGCTGAATTTCATGAAGCTCTCGCCGCGCGGCGGCACGTAGACGCCGTCGGTGGAGACCAAAGGCAGGATGCGATCTGCGGCAGACGCACCGGCGGGTACGGAGGCGGGGGAGTCTGCCGGCGCTTGGGTTGACGAGGGTGCCGTCTGAGCCGGCGCGACGAGCCGACCGACCCCGGCCGCCGCGGCCGTCTTCAGCAGATCCCGGCGCGTGATCTTTTCAGCCACCGGCCCTCGATTCCGTGCGGTCGCCCCGTGGTGCGGTCCCTGCCAGAGCCAGTCCCGGCCCTGACCGGTAAGCCGCCCACCGTGAGACGAGTCTAACCTTCTCAGCCAGCCGTCGTTTTCCAGTAGACGGCGTAGCGCTGGCCCGAGACCCTGTAAAGCGGCGCGAGGCCGATGCGCGTGGGCTGCCCCACGGTCTGGAACGTGAGCGGCCTGCCCGGCGCGGGCTCCACCCAACCCGCGGGATCCTCCGAGCTGGACGCGATGGCAGGTACCGGGATCGGCTGGCCAACGGGCGCGGTGTCATAGCCGGGATGTTCGAGCGCGCGGTCCAGGCCCTGGTCTCCCAACTGGCCCGCGAGGACGAGTGGCCCGTACATCATCGCCTGCAGGGTGGGATCGTCCGGCATGGCATGGAGGTGCAGGCTCATGGGCAGGCTGATTTCGATGCGGTCCCCATCCTTCCAGGATCGCGTCACGGTGAGATAGCTCGACGGGCCGGCGAATACCGGTGAGGACTCGCCGTTGATCTTCAGGCTTCCGCCGCGCGTGGCCCAGTACGGCACGCGGATGCTGAGAGGCATCTCCAAAGGCTTCGCGGTCCGCACGATCAGCGTAGCGCCTTCCTGTTCCGGGAAGCCCGTTTCCTGGCGCAGCTTGAGCCCCTTCTCCGGCCAATGCAGCTCCGAGGCGATGAACAGATTTACGTAGACGCCGCGATCGTCGTGGGAATAGATGCTGTCCGCAAACTTCGCGAACTCTTCGGCGCCCGTGCCGGTGCAGCACCAGAAGGAGTCCCAGGCTGAGTTGTAATACTTCCAGTATCCAGCACCGAGCGGCAGGAAGTAGCTCTTGAGGCCCTGGTCGTCCTGCGTGCCCAAGCGGTGGTTCCATAAGGTGCGCTCGTAGTAGTCCATGGCGCGCGGATCGGCCGTCCAACCGAAGATGTGCCGCGTGAGCTTCAGCATGTTGTAAGCGCAGCAGCACTCCTCGGTGTATTCGCCAAGCTCCCCAGCCAGCTTGCCGGGATCCGTCCGCCAGAATTCCTCGTTGCTGGTGCCTCCGGTGCAATAGGTGCGGTCCGCGGTGACCGTGCGCCAGAAAAATGCTGCGATCTCGCGGTAGCGGGGCTCGGCCGTCAATTCGTAGCGGCGGGCGGCGCCGATCGCCTGGGGGATGTGCGTATTGGCATGGATGCCCTTGAGCTCGTCGCGATGATCGGCCAGCGGGTCTAAGAACATCCGCTTCTCGAACCGTGCCGCCAAGTGCAGATACTGCCGCTGGCCGGTGACTGCGTAAAGGTTGCACAGTACTTCGTTCATGCCGCCGAACTCGGTCTGCAGAATGCGCTGCATGTGCTCGTCGCTGATGCTCTCACTCCAATGTTCCACCCAGCGGGCCATATTTTCGGCGGTTTCGAGCGCTTGATCGTTGCCGCAATAGAGGTACAGGTCGAGGTGACCGGCCATAATCTTATGGTAAGTGTAGAAGGGGGCCCACACCCGCCGTTCCTCGCGCAAACGGTCGAACTGCTCCTCGGGAAACGCGCTGAGGTAGCCGTCCTTGTTTTTCTCCTGGGATTTGGCGAGCTCCGTCGCCAGCTCGTTGCCGCGGGCTTTGAGCTCATCGTCGCCGGTGGAGGCATAGGCGAGGGCGAGGGCGGAAAGAACGTGGCCGCCCGCAAAATGGCCGCGCAGCTCGCAATCGGGCTTCTCCCAACCGCCCAGAGGCTCGGCAGACGAGGCAAGGCCCGAGGTCAACCGGAACGAATGCAGAAGACGGTCGGGCGGCAGCGACAGCAGCCACCTGTTATTGATCTCCATCGCCCGCTTGAAGGGCCCGTCCAGCAGGCGAACCTGCTCGATGGGGAAGGGGTTCACCTGCCAGGACACGCGTTCACGGCCGGCGGTCTTCTCCCCACGGCTGCTTCGGCTCGGGCCGCCGGGGGCAGCCTTGGCGCGTAACGCGTCGACGACGGGATCCTGCGGCGCCGCGCCCACCGTGATTCGCGGCATAAGCGAGGCTCCGACGGCGGTCGCCGCCGAGGTCATAAATTTTCTGCGACTGAGCCGCTGGCGGGTGGGCACGGGAGCATCCTCCTCTTGGGCTCGCAAACACCGGCAGCGAGCCGTGGGTAATTCCGGCGAAGGACAGCCCGCCGTGAGCTTTCTTGCCGGCGGTGCGGGCGTCCCACGCTCTGTTGCGGGAATGTAACAAGAAATTTCGTTGACACCTTTCCCGCCTTTTTGTAACGTTGTGCCGCGTTCCATTCCACTTCACGAAGGAGGGGCGGCTCCGGCCCGGCGGCGAAGAGCCCGGCGGAGGTTCGGGGAGCCGTCGAACACGAATCAAGATGTTCGTACCGAAGCGGATGTTTCTGACGAAGGGCGTGGGCAAGCACCGGGAGAAGCTTACCAGTTTTGAGCTGGCGTTGCGCTCGGCCGGGATTGCAGCCTGCAACCTGGTGCGCGTTTCCAGCATTTTTCCTCCGCGCTGCAAGATGGTGTCCCGCGCCGAGGGTATGAAGGAGTTGGCGCCCGGGGAGGTCACTTTCGTGGTGATCAGTGAAAACTCCACGCGCGAGCCGCATCGCCTGATCGCGGCCTCGGTGGGCGTGGCCCTGCCCGCAGACCGCAATACCTTCGGATATCTTTCCGAGCACCACTCCTTCGGCCAGACCGAGGAAGTTGCCGGCGAGTACGCCGAAGAACTCGCCGCCGAGATGCTGGCGACCACGCTGGGTGTGGAGTTCGATCCCGACCGGAGCTGGGACGAGAAAAAAGAAATTTACCGGATCTCCAACAAAATCGTGCGGACCATGGAGATTACGCAATCGGCCATCGGCGACAAGCGCGGCTTGTGGACCACCGTTCTCGCCGCCTCCGTCCTGCTCGGCGTGGGCGAGTAGCGCGCCGAGTGGCGCAGGTTTTCCCTTATGGGCGCCATTTCCTCTTTCATCAAACTCCATTATCGCCATTTCAATGCGGCGGCCCTGGTGGACGCGGCTGAGGGCTACCTCAAGCTGCTCGGCTCCGGCGGCAAGATGTTTATGACCATCGCCGGAGCCATGAGCACGGCCGAGCTGGGCATTTCCCTGGCCGAGATGATCCGCCAGGACAAGGTTCACGGCATCTGCTGCACGGGAGCCAATCTGGAAGAGGACGTTTTCAATCTGGTGGCGCACGACTTCTACGAGCGCGTTCCCCATTACCGCGACTTGACGCCTCAGGACGAAGCTGCGCTGCTCGCGCGCCATATGAACCGTGTGACGGACACCTGCATCCCCGAAATGGAAGCCATGCGGCGCATCGAGGCCGCGGTGCTCGAAGAGTGGGTGGCGGCGGACCAAGCCGGCCAGCGCCTCTTTCCGCACGAGTTCATCTACAGGATTCTGCTCTCCTGCCGGCTCAGTGCGTCGTACCAGATCGATCCGAAGAACAGTTGGCTGCTGGCGGCGGCCGAGAAGAATCTGCCCCTGTTCGTCCCGGGCTGGGAAGACGCCACGCTCGGGAACATGTACGCGGGCCACTGCATTTCGGGCGACGTCAAGAATGTGCACACCGTCCGCACGGGCATCGAATACATGATGGAACTGGCGGAGTGGTATACCATGACTACGGCCGAGACGCCTCTCGGTTTCTTCCAGATCGGCGGCGGCATCGCCGGCGATTTCCCCATCTGCGTGGTTCCGATGCTGCACCAGGACCTGCAGCGTGAGCACGTTCCCCTGTGGGCCTATTTCTGCCAGATCAGCGACTCCACCACCAGCTACGGCTCCTATTCCGGAGCCGTCCCCAACGAGAAGATCACCTGGGGCAAGCTGGGCGCCGACACCTCGAAGTACATCATCGAATCGGACGCCACCATCGTCGCGCCCCTCGTCTTCGCCTACGTGCTGGGCTGGTAGCAAAACCCTCCGTCAGAAGTAATACTTGAGCGCGAACTGAATGATCCGCGCCCCGCTGGTGGTCGAGGAATCGTGGCCCCGGGTGAGGATGAGTTGGCCGAAGGTCCCGTCAAAGCCGCCGTTATCGGGGTTGCTGAACTGAGCGTGATTGATGGCATTGAAGAACTCGGCGCGGAACTCGATCCTCTGGCGCTCGGTAATGTGGGTGTCCTTGATCAGCGACAAGTCCCAGTTGTTGATGCCGGGGCCGCGCAGCGTATTACGCCCCAGCGTCCCGTAAGTGAAGAAGGGGACGGTTGCACAGTCCAGGTTGGTGGGATCGAAGTAGAAGTTTCCCGTGGTCGTCACGCCGTTGGCGTCGGTGGGCGCGAAGCAACTGCCCGCTCCCCCGCCCGTAGAGGTCAGCGTGCGGTTTTGGCGCGGGTTGCTGAACACTTGAATCGGGCCCAGTACGTCCGGCCGGTCGAGATAATTGTTCTGCAGGCTCGAGTTGTTGTTCTGATAGAGCGTGAAGGGATTTCCGGACTGGAAGGTGAGGATGCCCTCCAGGTTCCAGCCGCCGGCGAGCTTCTTCAGGAGACCGTTCGATTGGACACCTCGGTCGAAGGGCAACTGGTAGCCGCCGCTGATCACCAACCGGTGGGTGGCGTCAAAGTCGGCGAGGGCGTGATCGAGGCCGAAGTTATAGGGATCGGTAAAAGTTGAAGAGCGCGAGCGGAAACCCGAAGTCTGGTCAGTGGTTTTGGCGAGCGTGTAGGCTACGCGTGTTTCGAAGCCATGGCTCATGCGCTTGTCGAGGGTCACTTGCAGTTGGTGGCTGGCGGAAACGCCGTTGGAAAGGTTGGTGGCGAGGGTGCCGATATCGCTCAGCGAGCCGTTCGGATCGCCATAGCAGCCCGAGAGCGGGCGCGCGCAGTCAATATTGATGGCGGTGGGATCGCCGCCCACCAGCGCGAGTTGCTGCATTTCATTGTTTAGGTCGGGGTGATTGAGATCAGTTCCCGAGAGCAGCTTTCGTCCCAGGCTGCCCACGTAGACAGCTTCCAGCACGGTGTTGGTTGTCAGTTGGTATTGGAAACCGTAATTGAAGTTTTCCGAATACGGCGTGCGGAAGTGCGGGTAGACCACGAAGGCGTAGGAAAGCTTGGGGTCGAAAAAGGTGCCCCGGCGCGCGCCGAACGGGAACGGATTCTGAATGCCGAGCGCCGTGAACGGATCCGCCATGAAGTTGCCCGCGAGTTGATCGTTGGAAGGGTAGAGGTCGGTGGCGTCGCCGAAGGGCGGCTGACCGCCGAACTGGAGGTTGAGCGCGCCGTCCTCGACGTCGTAGAAAATGCCGAACCCGCCGCGCATCACCAGCCGCCCACTGCCGCGCATGTCCCAGGCAAAGCCGACGCGCGGGGCGAAGTTGTTCCGGTCAGGGTACACCAAGCCATGGTTCGGAGTCCCCGGATCGCCGGGGTAGAGAACTCCGGGCGGTGCGTCCGGGTAAACGGAGGACTGCTGGCCAGGGTAGCAGCCGATGATCTCGTTGTGAGGGTCTACCTGGGGCGCGTTGTACTCGTAGCGAAGGCCCAGATCGAGCGTCAACCGGGGCTTCACCTTCCAGTTATCCTGGGCGAATCCATAATAAGAGCTGGTTCGGATGGCATAGAGCGCGGTGGAAAACTGGAAATACTCCTCCGGAAAGCCGCCCACAAAGTCTGCCAGGCTGCTTCCCGTCAGCGAGCCGAACTCGCCGAAGAAAAAACTGCCGTTGTTGTAAAAATCGTAAAGGAAATTGTTCCGAACGCGGCGGACGTCGATTCCGAATTTGAGGGCGTGGTCGCCGCGCTGCCAGGAAAGAGTGTCTTGCCCCTGGAAGGTGACGTCGTGCAGCTTGGTGGGCCCTTGCGGAGAAGGTCCAAGGCTGAAGGCTCCGGTGACAGAGATGAGGGGCGGGGCAGCGCCGGCCGGGTCATCGGGGTTGACGTTGGTGAACCCGAGGGCCTGCGGGGTGGTCTTGTCGATCGGGTTCGCCTGCAACGTAGCCGCACGGTTCGAGGCGAAGCGCGCTTCATTGATGAGCACCGGGCTAAAGGTGTGCGTCCAGGTGAGCGAGCCGTTTTGAAAGCGATTGGCGTCGCTGAACCCCGAGCCCACGGGTACGTCGCCGCCCGTGGAGGCGCCGTGGATGATCTGAAGAGGGTAGAGGTCAGGCGTGTCGTCAAAGAGGTAAACCCCGGAGAGCGTGTTGTTCTCGTTGATGTTGTAGTCCACCCGGTAAATCATCTGATCGTCGCGAATGCTCGCAGAGGGCGCGGAGACGAATTCGTTCGTGCCGATGTTGGGCAAAGGCACGTACTTGCTGATGTAGTTCGCCGAGATGGGGTTTACCGGCACCTGGTTGTTGGGATA
>DATJAQ010000317.1:0-3392 GCA_035516075.1 Terriglobia bacterium
GAACACCGCCACCGCAGTGACCCAGTGGGTGTGACCGCTGAGGGTGCGGAGTTCCCGGCCGCTGGCCAGGTCCCACACCTTGAGCGTGTCGTCCTCGGAGGCGGAAACCGCTCGCTTCCCATCCCCATCCGGGGAATCGAACACCGCCACGCCCCTGACTGGGTCGGTGTGGCCGCTGAGGGTGAGGAGTTCCCGGCCGCTGGCCAGGTCCCACACCTTGAGCGTGTTGTCCGCGGAGGCGGAAACCGCTCGCTTCCCATCCCCCTCCGGGGAATCGAACACCGCCACCGCAGTGACAGAGTCGGTGTGACCGCTGAGAGTGCGCAGCAAAGGCCCGCCCGGAGGCGTGAGGTCCGAAGTCAGAGGCCGCAGCCAGGGGCGCGGCGCGCCTTCGACGATGGTCTCTGCGAATTGCCGCACGGCAGGGATCTCCTGATGAGGCAGGAGGCGCCCGACCAGTTGCGAAGCGAACTGCGTTGGGTCCCGCTCGATAACATGCGAAGACAGGCGAATAGCCCCGTGAATCAGGTCCAGCGCTGCGCGATCCGGGTATTGCGCCCGCACGTAGTCCAGTTGCAGGTCGTGCAGGCGGATGCCGCCGAATTCGCCGTCAGGTTGGACCTGGTCCGCTTGCGGCGCGGCCCGTTGGGCCAACGACAGGCTGACGAACTGCTCGGCGGTGTCGAGCGCTTCGAATTCATCCGCACCCCACAGAGTTTGCTGGATGCCGGGTGCGATGGGCATATCCTCGAGTAGCACGGCGAGCCCCAGGTAGCGCGCACGCGCTTCGGGCTCGAGCGCGTCCACACTCACCTGAATAGCCCGTATCAGGCTGGCGTGGGGATAATCGGGGAACTGCGCCTTGATCTTCTCAAGATCGGCATTGCGGAGGAGGCTGCCCACGCGTTTCCAGAACGCAAGCGGCTTGCCGCGCAGCATGGCGCCGATCATGGCCAGCGCCAGGGGCAGGCGCCCGCATTCGCGCACCAACTCGCTCGCCTCAGGGGGCAGGGAGCCGACAGGATGATCCGCCCATTTCGCCAGCAGGTCACGGGATTGCTCCACGGAGAGCAGATCCAAGGGCTGGGCGCGCGCGCCCAGCGCGGTGACCACGTCACGGTTCCTGGTGGTGATCAGGAGGCGGCAGCGCGGGTTGATGGCCCGGAGGAAGGGCTCGGCGTCCGCCGCGCCCCAGACGTCGTCCAGAATCAGCAGGCACTCTTTGCCTTCGAGCGCCCGGCCAAGTTCCATCCGGGCCGTGGAAACATCGGCGTACTTCGTGCCGTCGCTACCGAGCGCCGTCAGGGCCTTCTGCACCTGGCCCAGAACGTTCGGCTCGCGGCCGAACGTAAGCCAGATGATGCCGCTCTGAAATTGGCGCCGGACGGAGTAGTCCCGGGCGGCAAGGGCTGCCATCACCGTCTTCCCCACGCCCCCCATGCCCTGCAGGCCCACGTGGGCGGCCGAGGTGATCACTGTAGCCTCGTTGAGCCCGGCGGCTGTAAGGGATTCGCGGAGCGACCGGATCTCTTCCGGGCGGTGCTGCAGGTGCGCCGGTAAGGCGGGCACGTCAAACAGCCGCCCGGGAATCACAGGCGGGTCCTGAAGGACGCGCTGCAGTTCGTCGAGCGCGACCTTATAGGGGCGAGGTTCGCGGAAGTCGGGAACGAAATACTGACCGAGCTCGGGCGGCAATATCTTGTAATCGCCCAAGCGCAGGATGGCTGTGACGACCTTGCCGCGATCGAAGGCGAACGCGCGTTCCGCCCGGCAGGCCTCAGAAGTGATGGCCGCCGGACCCATCACCGCAATCACGCGGTCGCATTTCTCCAGTTGCTCTTCGACTTCCCGGGGCAAGGAGCGGCCGCGGCTGGGCATGTTCTCTTTGTCCATCCAGGGATCGTATCCGAGCCTCTGAAGGTCGTTATAGAGGCGCTCGACGAAAGGCTGGTCGTCCTTCCAGGCGTAGGAGAGAAAGATTTTGGGTTGCTGTGCCATTCGTGGGGGTTACTTTATCATGGCTGGCGACCGAGGCCCAGCGGCAGAAGCCGGGGCGACTCGTTGGATAGCTGCGCGTCGCGCCCAGGCCCGCCTTTACCGCTTAGCCAGACGATTCTCGACGGGTACCCGGAGGTCCACCGCCCGCAGTGCAGACCGGTTTGAGTGAAGCTGGTCCGGCCGCCGGCTCACGAGTCTTCTGCTGGCCTGCTGTTGCGGCAAGGATCTCCGCGTTCAGCAGCGTGGCGCGTTCGAGGGGTCGTCTGGAGCCTTCGCGGCATGAAGCCTCAGCGCGGACGGCCTCCGGTGAGGAATCGCCCGCCGTAATGACCCGTGTGGCGGTGGTCGTAAGCCGAGACCAATTGCAGCACGCCGTGGTCCTGGTGGTGGTGCCACACGAACCCGTGAATGCGCGGGCCGTTCGTGGCAAAAGCCTCCTGGATCGCTTTTGCCTGCTCAGGTGTAAATCGCCGGGTCCAATGATCGTCGCTCAAGGTGGCTTTCCTGAAGTCCTCGAAGGCCCGCCTGAACTGGACAGAGTCCGAGTGAAGCGGTCCGACCTGCGTAGCCGGCAACCGGTAGTCGTGGTATGACCTGAAAATCGGAAAGCCGCCGCCGTCAAATTGAACTTCCACGGTTTCCTCTTTCATCCAAAGTCGCTTCAGCGAACGATTAGTGCGGCCAGCGTCCAGGGCTGCCCAGGGTGATCGAGCCGGGCTCAGCATGACAAATTGCCTTTTCCGCAGCTTGTTACGGCGGGAAGCTGCCGGCTACCACCACTGCACAGTCAGCCAGAGCTGCGCCTTCTTACTGTGGACGTCGTGTACTTTGCTGACGAGCAAGCCCAGGTCCTGATTTTGAACGCGAATGCACCCGTGGGTTTTTTCCCAACCTTGCTGCGGCGCAAACGGGTCCTTGAGGTCCGAGCCGCCGCCATGGATGTAGATTCCGTAGCGTTTCTTTCCTTTATCCAGATCGACAGGATTCAAGTGGATTCGATGCGGGCCGTATCCCTTCTCGCGCGACATATGTTCCGCCCAATCCAGTAGGTACAGCCCTGGCGGTGTATTTCCGTTCGTTTGGGAGGAGTCTCCCGCTCCCTTTCCGCGAGCCTGAACGTGCCACTCCAGGGTGCCGTCGGCCTTATAGCACTTGAGTTGCTGGTGCGAAGCATTGAATATCAGGTGCCGGTCTTCAGTGCTTGTAAATACGGGCGCTTTGGCCATAACTTTCCCTCCTCAACAAGGTTCCGGAACGCGTTGCACTCGCAGCGGCGTGGCGGTTCTGCTCCGCGCCCCTACCCGGGTGAAGGTGCGCACCGCCGGAAGGCGCGCCGATCCGATTCGCCGCCGAGCGGGGCAGCCGTTGGCGCGAGATGGCCAGCCAACAGCCGG
>DATJAQ010000318.1:0-21062 GCA_035516075.1 Terriglobia bacterium
CGGGTGGGTGGGGATCAGGGCTCGGCGATCCGGGCTCCTGGATTGTGGTTAGCGAGTCCCCTGCTGACTTCCGACTCCCGGCTCCTGACTTCTTGACTTGATCCACCCGCAACGGACGACTGGCAAGGGACGACGGACCACAGACCTCTGTCGAATACGGCAGGTCGGTGTTGTAAACCAGACCCACGCACACCACCGACTTCGCCGAATGCAGGATGAGCCGCGGCTCGGAGCGCTTTGGGTTTTTGAGGTACGCCATCTCGCCGCCATACCCCCGCTCCACCCAGGCGCGGGCGAACTCCAGGTCGCGGCAGGCGTCGATGGGCGCAATTCCGGCGAGGTCGAATCCGGCGGCCAAGGCGTGCTGCTTAACTTCGACGCGGAGGCTCACGGCCGGATGATAGCACCCCGGCGTGTGGACGAGCGGGTTGAGCGCCGCTGCCCGCGGTCAACCTCGGGTGACGCGCCTGATGCCGATTTGCGGAACGGCCTGACGACCTCTCCGGCCTAGGTTGATCTGCAATCGTCGATCGAAAATCGGCGATCGCCCGTCGGAAATCGGCATTTCGGATGATGGGCGTCGAGCGATCATCCAGGAGGGCGCTCACGTGAGGCGAGGAGGCCAGAAGAGGCACTGTGGCGCGGCCTGGCAGCCACCAGGAGCGAGCGCCGCAGCGCAGGCCGACCCTCGGTATGGCTCGTGTCGCGGCAGGCAACCGAAGAAGCCCGCGAGCGGGCGTTGGACGGCCAGGAAGGATCGGCGATGCCATGCCAAATCTAAAGCACTTACGGCTGCGAAAGCCGCCCACCTCGGCAACGGGATTTCAGTAACTTACAGACAAAAACTCACCCGCCGTTTACCACCAATTTTCAACAACTTTAGGAGAACCTCGAAAAAGAAAATGTGTACGATTTCTGGACAGAAGCGTTCATACAACGACAAATCAGCCCGTTTTCGGAAGGCGATTCGCGTTCATACGACGACAAGTCAGCTCGTTTTCCGAAGGCGATTCGCGTTCATACGACGACATTCCCGGGCACTTTTCCGGCGACCGGATTCGAGCCCGCCGACTCGTCCAGCCGCCCCAGGCTGCACCTTCGAAGCACGCGACGTTCGAAGCTCGCAGGCCGGTTGCAGCGCCTGCCGCCGGCCTGAGCTGCACGCCGGCACAAGTCGAATCTAAAGGGCTTACAGGCGCGAGTTCCGAGCTGCCCGGGCTCGACTTTTCGACCCCTTACAGACAGAGCAACAGAGCCTGAGCCCAACGTATTTTCAACAACTTACAGAAAGTTGCCGAAAACGCAAAGTGTCCAGAAATTGGACACTAGGGCCACAAAAAGGGCCCTTTTCGAGACTTAGACGAGCACGCTTTTGGGGCACAACTGATGGTGATCCCCGCGGCTTCGCCCAGGCTTCGAACGCTCCCCGACGGCGGTTTGAGGCTCGGCAAGGCGCAGGGATGTAGGCTCGTGCTGTAGCCTCTCGCGCAGGCGTGCGGCGGCTTGCCGCCGCCTTCTCGAGCCCATGATGGTAGGCTGGCGGAGCGGGTTGAAGGGTCCGCAGAAGCGCGCGGCCTGGAAGCCGGCGCCCGGCCGTGCCTTCAAAGGGCGCAGCCCGGCGGGCACTGAGGCGCTTCGCGCGGGGTCGAAATTACCTCCGGCCGAAGCGGCGCCAGCCACCCCGAGCCACGAAGCCTCGCCCGATTCCTGCCACGAAGCCGCCCACGCTTACTCCCGGCCCACCGTAGTAGTACGCGGGCGGATAGCATGGGGCCCAAGCGGGATCGCAGTACGGTCCGTAGTCGCCGGGCCAGTAGTCGTAATAGCCGGGCCCATAGCCGTAATAGCCGGGCCAGGAAGAAAAGCCGAATCCAAAGGAGCGATACCCAAACCCGCGAAAGCCTCCAAATCCGCCGCGGAAGCTCCGTCCATTGAAGCCCCGTCCGGCAAAGCCACCGCGAAAGCCGCCGTTACCTCCCCTGAACCCGCCCGAGAATGCTCGCCCACCTAAGCCCCGTCCGGAAAAGCCGCCGCGAACGCCACCGTTACCTCCCCTGAATCCCCCCGAGAATCCTCGGCCACGAACGCCTCCCCCGCCAAAGCCATGGCCGCCGGAACCATGAGCCCCGAAACCTCCGGCGGCCCGTCCGCCCCCGCCAAAACCACCCCGGCCGCCCCGCCCCTGCGCGGAACCAAGACTGGCCAAGCCCAGCATCATGACGACGACCATCAGTCTTTTCATCTGAGTCCCTCCGCGTTGCCCTTTCCCCAGACAACAATTCACCCGATAGGGTGCAATCGGCGGGCCAATCCTCGAGGAGGCCAAGTGCTTGAAGAGACTGGAGTGCCGCGTCGCACGGCAGCGCGAAGTGGCCGATTTTCACCACCCGATTGGTGGATTTGGATCGGAGGGCTTTTCGGGCGTTGCGCGCCCTCGCCCGAAATCGGACGGCGGGTGCACTGGATGAGTTGCGCGCGGCGCATTTGCGGCAGCGGGGAGACAACTGCCTGCCGGCACCCGACCTCCCGCCACGCCGCCTGGCGGGGTGTGTGCGCTCTTCTGACAAAGCCGATGCCAGACCGGGAGGCCGGCGGCCGGTAGATCCCGATGCCGGGTCCGCCCGGCTTAAGCGCGAGCGTAAGTGCTCGCCCAACGTGCTTTCGATGAGGAGCATAGGGCAGAACGGGCGCCGTTCACTTGTAAGGCGGGTCCCGAGGGCTCGTGATGACGAACGAAGGGACGTCTCGGCCGCTGGCATGCCGAGCGGAGAATGCCTCAACCCCTTGATTCTGAACAAGATTGTCACGCGCCGTTCACATCAATTTTATCGCCATCCGACCCGTTAGGCGCGCCGTTCGGTACAAAAGTGTTACTTTGGCTGCAAATGCGTCCTATGTTCAACTATCGTCGAATGCACGTGCGCCCTTCGCCGTCCAGTGGGGAGGGGCTTGGCGTCGCCCGCGGGGGGCGGCGATTCTCAACGAGTGAGGTGTAACGATGCCGAGAGTCAGAGGCCAGAGGCTGATGAAGTATGTCGATAGCGCCATCAGTACCACTGCGGGAGCAGCCTTTGATACCATCCAGTTCTTCAATAAGTACAGGCCGAACCCGGCTTTTACGCCGAAGTGGTCGGACAAGCCCATGCTGAAATCGTGGCAGAAGACCAAGCCTCAGCTCGGCTGGCCCCGCCAGACGGATTCGCTGTGCCCCACTTGTGTGAAGGAAGCGCGGGAGCGGATCATCAACGGCGAACAGGATCTCAGCACGTTGCGCCACGAAAAGGTGGGCGAGATCAAGGCCCAGATTATCGAGCGCGACGGCCAGGTGTGGATGGTGAAGGACTGCCCCATTCACGGGCACTTCGAAGACATGATGGCCGTGGACTCCAAGTTCCTCGAGTGGATCGAGTCGAACTTCCCCGGCCGCGACATTCGCGCCCACAACGACAAGGACCTGCACAATCACGGCTCCAGCACCATCAAGCACGGGCGCGGCAGCGTGCTGACGGTTGACCTCACCAACCGCTGCAACATGATGTGCGACCCCTGCTTCATGGACGCCAACCAGGTGGGCTTTGTGCACGAGCTCGCCTGGGAAGAGATCAAGGAGATTCTCGACAACGCGCTGAAGATCAAGCCTCGGCGGCAGATGAGCGTGCAGTTCTCGGGCGGCGAGCCCACCATGTCGCCCTACTTCATCGACGCCGTGCGCTACGCGCGGAAGCTGGGCTACAACAGCGTGCAGGCGGCCACTAACGGCATCGAATTTGCCAAGAGCAAGGACTTTGCGCGGCGCGCGTTTGACGCCGGCCTGCGCTACGCCTACCTGCAGTTCGACGGCATCGGGAACGATGCCAACAGCCACCGCAAGGTGGGCAACCTGTTTGACGTAAAGCTCCAAGCCATTAACAACATGCATGAGGCGGGCATCGAGATCATCCTGGTGACCACCCTGGTGAACGAGGTCAACAACGACCAGGTGGGTCCCATCATCCGCTTCGCCATGGACAATCCGAAGAAGATCGCTTTTATAGCCTTCCAGCCGGTTTCTTTCACGGGCCGCGACGAAGACGTCACGCCCGAGCGGCGGTTGCGCCAGCGCTACACTCTTTCGCACATGGCGCGCGACGTGAAGAGGCAGGTGGGCATCACCGAGCCCACCCGCGACTGGTTCCCCATCTCGCTCTTCAGCACCTTTTCGGACTTCGCCGACATCGCCCACGGCCCCGAGGCCCAGTGGGGGATGGTGAGTTGCGGCTGCCATCCGAATTGCGGCATCGGAACGGCGCTGATGATCAATAAGGAGACCAAGGAAGCGGCGGCGGTGCCCGAGTTCCTCAACATTCCGCAGTTGATTCGCGACATTCAGAAGATCACCGACGCCAGCCGCGGCAAGTGGTTCTCGAACGCCATGATGGGCCTCTGCCTGCTCAAGAACTACCGGCCCTTCAAGGCCCCCAAGAGCCTGGCGCTGGTCGACCTGCTGAAGAAGTTCGACAAGAGCTTCGCGCTCACCGGCGAGACTAAGAAAAAGTACGGCGATTCCAGCCCCGACCGCACTTACGAAGACGCCCTGAAGCGCCGCTCCGATCCCTGGAACTTCCTCTTCATCGCCGGCATGTGGTTCCAGGACCTGTTCAACTACGATTTCCGCCGCACCGAGATGTGCATCATTCCTTACGCGACCCAAGAGGGCGAAATCTCCTTCTGCGCCTACAACACCGGCATCGGCTGGCGGAACATCATCGAGAACATGCACAAGAACGCCACGGTGGCCGAGTGGTACAAGACGCACGGCAAGCACGAGATCTACGCTCGCGGCAAGGAAGTGAACCTCGAGAACTACGAACACACCCTGGCTTTGCGTCAGGACGACGTGAACGCGGTGCGCGACCGTGCCACCGACATTCCCATGACGGCGGCCGACGAAGACAAGATGCGGCGCAAGGCGGCTTACGAGGCCAAGCAGGTGCGCGAGATCTACGAGGAAATGGTGCTGAAGAAGCCCAAGCCGGAACTGGTCACCATCGGCCCTCTGGGGGCGAAGCCTGCCGGCGGCAACGGCCACGCCCATGGCAACGGCAACGGGCATTCCAACGGCAACGGCCATTCGAATGGGAATGGCAACGGCAACAGCCACGCCGAGCTGGAGAGCGTCGCCGAAAAGGCTACGGTGTAACGCCGCTACACGACCGCTCGCGTTTTCCTACACAGGCCGCCAGGCTGCTCCTGGCGGCCTGTTGCTTTTCGGGCACGGGGGCATGATCCTGCGCCTCGCGTATTGCGTAGTGCACGAATCTCGTGTACACTGCTTCCGTATGAAAAACGTAACGCTGAGTGCCGACGAAGATCTCATCGAGCAAGCCCGCCTGATCGCCCGCCAGCAGCACCGCACCCTCAACTCCGTCTTCCGCGAGTGGCTGGCCCAGTTCACCGCGGAGTCCGGCGGCGTGCGCGAGTACGATGCGCTGATGCGCCGTCTTCGCCACGTCAAGCCCGGCCGCCATTTCACGCGGGACGAAATGAATGAGCGCTAGGTTCTTTCTGGATACGAACATCTTTGTGTACTCGCTCGACCGCGCCGCACCGGCCAAGGCAGCTCGGGCCACAGCGTTGATCCGCAATGCGGTCGGCACGCGCAAGGGCATCATCAGCTTTCAGGTGGTCCAGGAGTTCATCAACCTTGCCCTCCGGCGTTTCGCCGAGCCCATGTCGCCCGTCGAGGCCGAACAGTATCTGCTGGCCGTGCTTCGGCCTCTCGTGGCGATTCATTCCTCCCAAAGTCTTTATGCTGAAGCGCTGCGCTTGTTCGGCCGCCACAGCCTTTCGTGGCACGACGCCTTGATCATAGCGGCTGCCCTGCAGGGTGAATGCGCGGTGCTTTATAGCGAAGACTTGCAGCACGGCCGCCGTTTTGAAGGGCTGTGCATCGAAAACCCCTTCCTGTAGTTGCCCCAGCCGGCTGCGGGCCTCTCGGTGGTACACTGCTTTTATGCTGATCAGCAGCAAGTACACGCACGCTGACCTGGTCGCGATGCCCGAGGACACCAAGCGCCGGGAAATCCTCGACGGAGATCTCTTCGTCTGGCCGTCCTCCACCATCCGGCACCAGACGATGCTGGTCGCGTTGGTGGCGGCCCTGGCCCGCTATCTCGAACGGCGCCCTGTCGGAGAGGTTTTGCTGTCGCCTCTTGACGTTATCTTCAGCGAATTCGACGTCTTGCAACCTGACCTGATGTTTATCCTCAACGAGCACCTGGATATCGTGCAGGACTGGGTACGCGGGGTTCCCGACCTGGTGATCGAGGTTCTGTCGCCCGGTTCAATTTCGATGGATCGCGGCCCGAAGCTCAAAGCCTATGCCCGCTTTGGCGTGCCCGAGTATTGGATCGTCGATCCAGAGGCTCGCGCCATCGAGGTGTATCGCCAGAGCGCGGGCGGCTACGAACGGGTCGCGACTTGCGGAGAGCGCGATTCCGTTTCGTCGCCGCTCTTGCCGGAATTCGCCCTTCCGGTGGCACCGGTCTTCGCCGTTTGAAGCTGCGGCCCGCCCAGGCTCGATGGCTTCTGTCTCAGGTCGGCGTCACATGAAAGCCTCAACACGTCCCCGCTTGAAAATCTGCTGCATCTCCAGCGTCGAAGAAGCCGAGCTCGCCATCGCCTACGGCGCGGACGCGCTCGGCCTGGTTTCGGAGATGCCGAGCGGCCCCGGCGTGATTGCAGAAAGTCTCATCGAGCGCATCGTGGCCTCGGTACCGCCGTTGGTGGGTACGTTTCTGCTCACCAGCCGGCGGGACGCGGGCGCCATCATCGCTCAGCAGAAGCGCGCCGGAGTGGACACCTTGCAGCTTGTGGATCGTGTCGAGCCCGGCTGCTACAGCGCTTTGCGTGCCGCCCTGCCCGGTGTGCGCCTGGTTCAGGTGATCCACGTGACCGGCCCCGAATCGCTTGAGGAAGCGGCCGCGCTCGCGCTCGAGGTTGACGCCCTCCTGCTGGACTCCGGGAATCCCGCGGCGGCGGTTAAGGAGTTGGGCGGCACCGGCCGCGTGCACGACTGGACCCTCAGCGCGCGCATCCGGGAGGTGGTTGCGAAGCCCGTGTTCCTGGCGGGCGGCCTCAATTCCGAAAACCTGCGGGAGGCCTTCGCCGAAGTGCGCCCCTTCGCTTTCGACGTGTGCAGCGGCGTGCGCACGGCGGGACGGCTCGACCAGCGCAAGCTCGCGGCGTTTTCCGCCACCTTGCGCTCACTCGTCTGAGCCCGCCAGGGGTGAGGGTTGTCTCACCGCCGGGCCCGCGTAGTGCTAGAATCGCTCCTACGCGGCGCGCTGCCATGGGCGCCAGCCTCGGTCCGACCAGGTGACTTATGGATGTTGCTGTGTTTGCCCACCGGATCCAGTTCTCCCTCACGGTGATGTTCCACTACCTGTTCCCGATTCTGACCATGGGCCTCGGTTTTTTCATCGCCCTGCTCGCCACGCTCGAACTTTGGACGAAAGATCCGCGCTACGGCGCGGCGGCGCGCTTCTGGGCCAGGATTTTCGCGGTCAATTTCGCCTTGGGTGTGGTCACGGGCATCCCGTTGGAGTTCGAGTTCGGCACCAATTGGAGCCGGTTTTCGGCTTTCGGCGGCGGCGTGTTCGGACAGACGCTGCCCCTGGAGGGCGTCTACGCATTCTTTCTCGAGTCGGGTTTCCTCGGCCTGTTTCTCTTCGGGCACGGCAAGGTGAGCCGGGGTGTGCAGTGGCTGGCGGCCATGGGCGTGGCCGTGGGCTCGCTGCTCTCCGGCTACTTCATTGTGGCCACCAACGCCTGGATGCAACACCCGGTGGGATATGCCATGGACGCGAACGGCGCCCTCAGCCTCACATCCTTCTGGCAGGTGCTGCTCAATCCGTTTGCGGGCTGGCAGTATTTGCACACTATCAACGGCGCCCTGCTGACCGCGGCCTACGCCATGGGCGCAGTGGGTGCCTTCTATCTCCTCCTCGGCCGCCACCGGGAGTTCGCGCGCCTCGCGGTGAAGATGGCCGTGGTGGCGGGCGTCATCCTCGCGCTCACCCAGGCTTTCCCCACCGGCGACATGAACAGCCGGAATGTGACGGATTACCAGCCGTTGAAGCTGGCGGCCATGGAGGGCCTGCTCACCACCCAGCCTGACGCGCCTCTCGCCATCATCGGCATGCCCGACGTGGCGGACGGCAAGCTGATTGACCCGGTCTACGTCCCCGGACTGTTGAGCTTTCTGGCCTACGGCAACTCGCGGGCCTCGGTCCGCGGCTTGGACGCCTATCCAAGGGCTTTATGGCCTCCGGTGGAGCTCACCTACTACGCCTACCACATCATGGTGGGCCTCGGCACGCTCTTCATCGCCCAGATGCTGGTGGGGCTCTTTTTGTTGTGGCGGCGCAAACTCGAAAGCAGCCGCTGGTACTTGTGGACCCTCATGCTGGCCATCCCGTTCCCCTACATTGCCAACGAGGCCGGTTGGACGGCGACCGAGGTGGGACGACAGCCCTGGCTGGTGTACGGCCTGCTGAAGACGGCGGCCGGCACCTCGCCCACCGTGGCCTCGGGCGAGACCATCTTCACCAGCCTCGGCTTCGCCGGCATCTACGCCTTGCTGGCTTTGCTCTTCGCCTTTCTGGTGGGACGGATCATTGGGCAGGGACCGGAGGAAGCGAAGCCCGCCTAAACCGGCAATGCCGGTGGCGCTGATTCGGCGCCTGCCGCGCCGGGGCTGCGCTTTGCCGCCGTGGAGAATACGCCATGAGTTTAAACGCGATTTGGTTCTGGGCGCTCGGGGGGATGCTGATCGCCTACTCCGTGCTCGACGGCTACGACCTGGGCGTGGGCGCCACGTACCTGTGGGTGGCGCGCGCGGAAGACGAGCGCCGGACGGCGTTGAACGCCATCGGCCCGGTCTGGAACGGCAATGAAGTGTGGTTGCTGGCGGCCGGCGGGATGCTGGTGGTCTCATTCCCCAGGGTCTACGCCTCGGCCTTCAGCGGCTTTTACCTGGCCCTGATCCTCGTGCTGTGGTTTCTGATTCTGCGCGGCGTCTCCATTGAGTTTCGCAGCAAGCTGGAAAGCCCACTCTGGCGGTCGCTGTTTGACGCGGGATTCTGGCTGGGGAGTTTGGCTCTCGCGCTCCTGCTCGGCGTTGCGCTCGGCAACGTGCTGCGCGGTCTGCCGGTGGGCGCCGACGGAACCTTTCAGGGTACGTTTGCGCTCATGCTGAACCCCTACGCGCTGCTCACCGGGCTCCTGAGCCTGGCCACCCTGGCCTGGCATGGCGCAAACTATCTGCGGCTCAAGACGGAAGACGCCTTGCAGCAGCGCGCCCGGGCGTGGGCCGGCGGCCTCTACTTCGTGGTGTTGGTCCTGGTGGTGCTGGCCACGCTGGCTACATTTTGGGTGAGCCCCACGGTGGCCTCGAATTACCGGAGGTACCCGGCGGCCTGGGCGTTCCCGCTGCTGGCGGTCCTCGGGCTTTCCTGGGGATTCCGCTCCCGCCAGGCCGGGCGCGAGCGCTGGGCCTTCCGGGGCTCGGTCGCCACCATCGCGGGGCTGCTCGGGGCCGCCGCCATGACGGTTTATCCCAACCTGCTGTACTCGACTCTAAATCCCGATTACAGCCTCACCATCTTCAATGCGGCGTCCTCGCAACATGCGCTGCGCGCCGCGCTCCTGGCGAATGTACTGGGCATGATCGGTGTGATCGTTTACACCACCTACGTTCATCGCACTTTCAGCGGCAAGGTTCACTTGGGCGATCACGGGTATTAGCGCACGATTGCCGCCAGCCTGCGGCCGAAGGTCCCGCCCCAAAGCGCAGGGCTCCTGAGCCCCCTCCTTGCGAGCGCCATCCGGCCAGGCGGTGCTCACGTTCCCACGTGAACCCGGGAGAGGGTGCTCAAGAGTCCGAAAACATTCAGGAGCCACAGAACCACCGCGATCACTACGACGGCGTTCAAGATGGACTTGATGGCGCCCGCCATCGGGATGAAGCGATTGATGAGCCAAAGCAGAATGCCCACCACGATCAAAGTCACCACCACTTGAATTAATGGCATCATTCACCTCCCGGTCTTGACAGCCTGCGCCGGCCAATTGCCGACTTGTGTCCGGCTGGTGTTACGCCTGGCCGAACGATCGACCGCCTCGAGGAGAGTACCTCGCCAGCGTCTGGTCCAGATTCCGGGCCGCGTGGGGAGCGGGGACGGCGCCGTCAATCAGAAGTTCCCGGGCCGTTACGGTGCGCCCGTAGAGCCGCCGATTGTCGTCCTTATCGGGCTTCACGACCGCTCCGTCGAGCGACAGCCCGGCGAAAAGGCCGCGGGAACGCGAATAGCTCAGGATTTCGGCGTGGAGCTGGGCGTCTGTGGCGCCTTCGGCCGAACGCCCCACCGGGCCGGCCGCGACGGAAGTTTCCGCGCCCAGCTTAACATTGTCCTGAACGAGCTTCCTGGCGCCTTCGGGGTTCATCACGATGAAGACCACGTCGGTGGCCTTGCCTCCGAGCTGGAGGCCGAAACTGCCGCCGCCCAGGGTGAACATCGACGGCGCGCCCCAGGGGCCGTTGCCGCCCTTGCGGCACACCAGCACGCCGCGTCCGTAGCTGCCTCCGATTCCGATGGCGAACTTCAGCTCCGAAGGAACAATGCCCACGCAGACGGCCTTGGTCAGCAAGTCAGACGGAATCCCCTTGTCGGGTGTTCGCATAATCTCGTTGACAACGTTGGCGGCCTTTTCCATTTGGTTCGCTTCGGTGTTGGCTCCCGCAACCGCCATCGTGCCCAGCACCGCGCCTACGAGCATCAAGGTGATTTTTCGCATATCCTTCGCCCCTTTCTCGTCCGGGTTCATTTCGCGCAGTTCGCGGAGATCCGCGATCAGCGGGAGTCCGCGCTGCGCCGAACCGCATGATGGGACGCCGCAATCGGCGTGCCATTGCGAAGCGCAGGCGATCTAAGCTGTTGACTGCGAAGGCGTATGCGTCCGGCAGGGCAGAAAGGGACCGGCCGGCGCAATTGCCGCTTTGGTGCCCCGATCTCGTAAGAATTACACACCCGCAAGCGTTGCAAGCGATGGGTGGGGTCAGCGGCTTCTCGATCTATTTCAGAACCAGCCGCTGCGGTAGGCGATCCACCAGCTCAGGACCGCGATGGGGATGGTGGCGAGCAGCCCCCACATCAGGGGCAGGGCGAAATCGGCAATCAGGCTGAGAGCGGTCAAGGTGAGCCAAAACACTTTTCGTTGCATGGGTGTTCCCGGCACGCTGAGGAACCGGCCGCGGCAAGCCGCTCGTTCGGGACTCTGGCCGCGCTATAATCCGGCCATGCTCGCCGGCAACAGGTCCCCGCACCAGTATATTTCAGGCCGCCGCAGCGCGGAAATTGAAGCGGAGAGCCTTTCATGACGAACGACTACCACTTCGTGACGCACTGGCGGGTCAAGGGGAGCGCGGAAGAAGTGTACGAGCTGATCAGCCACCCGCTCGATTACCCGCGCTGGTGGCCTTCGGTGTATCTCGAGACTACCGAGCTCGAGCCGGGTGACGGGCAGGGACTTGGGCGGCGAATTCGATTCCTTACCCGGGGTTGGCTGCCCTACACGCTGCGCTGGGAGTCCTGCGCGGTTGACGTGCAGCGTCCGCGCCGCCTGGAAATTCGCGCCACCGGTGATTTCGGCGGACGAGGCAGCTGGTCCCTGGAGCAGCGTGGCGGCGTTGTGGAGGTGACGTTCGACTGGAAGCTGACAGCGGACAAGCCACTGCTTCGTAACCTGTCTTTTCTGCTGAAGCCGGCCTTCGCGGCCAACCATCGCTGGGCCATGGCCCGGGGGCAGGAGAGCCTGGAGCTGGAACTGCTTCGCCGGCGGGCGCGAACGCTCGAAGAACGCGGCCTCATTCCCGGGCCGCGCGGGCCGGCCCGGACGCCGGCGCTGTGGCTCGGCCTGGGTGTTATCCTGCTGCTCGGGGCGCTGGGGAGTGTGCTCCGGTTTCTCGGGCGCTGAGGCGGCCCTCGCCGTCGCTCGTTGCGGCGCGCTTCGGCGAAGGCGAAGTCGGGATGTAGCCTATCAACTAGCCTCTGAAGTTGACACGGCTTCGCGCTTGGGCTACTGTGCAAAGAGCCGGGGGGGGAAGTGAGCGGAGTTTATGGCGGTTTCCTATCGGTTCATCGGCCGGGCGTTAGGGGCCGGGCTTGAGGAGCATTTCCCGAAACAAAGCCATGCTGTGGCTTGGAATCAACACCTGCGCCACTGATGCGGCGGCCAATGAATTGACCTCGGACACGCAATGAGCCTTCAGTCAGGTATCCCCGCCGCTGCGCTCGACGCCTTCGGGCGTTCCCTCGGAAGCTTGCGCGTTTCGGTGACCGACCGCTGCAACCTGCGCTGCCGGTATTGCATGCCCGAGGAGGAATACGTCTGGCTCGAGCGCGACGAAATTTTGACCTTTGAAGAGATCGCCCGGCTCGCCGGAGTGTTCATGAGTCTCGGCGTGGACCGGCTGCGCCTGACGGGCGGCGAGCCGCTGTTGCGCCGCGACCTGTCGCGCCTGGTAGCGATGCTCAATGAGGCCGGCGGCCGTTTCCGCGGCAATCCCCCTGGCGAAAAGGGCCCGGCCTCCGAGCCACTCGCTGCGCCGCGCCTGCGCGATCTTGCGCTCACCACCAACGGCCTGCTGCTCAGTGCCCAGGCTCGCACCTTGCGCGAGGCGGGCCTCGACAGGATCACGGTGAGTCTCGATACGCTGCGGCCGGACCGCTTCCGCCAGCTTGCGCGCCGTGGCGCGCTGGAGCAAGTGCTCGAGGGGTTGGGCGCCGTTCGCGATGCCGGGTTCAGCAGATTGAAGATTAACTCCGTGATCATCCGCGGATTTAATGACGATGAGCTGGTGGACCTCATCGAGTTCGGCCGGCGCGTAGGCGCAGAAGTACGCTTCATCGAGTACATGGACGTGGGCGGCGCCACCCAGTGGTCGATCGAGCAGGTGGTTGGGTGCCGGGAGATGCTGCAGCGGCTGGCCGCTCACTACGGCGCCATAGAGCCCTTCGGCCGCAACGGGAGCGGCCCGGCGCCGGCAGATCGCTTCACGCTGGCCGACGGCGCCACCTTCGGCGTCATCGCCTCGACCACCGAGCCCTTTTGCGCCCATTGCGACCGGGCGCGCGTAACGCCGGACGGCCTGTTCCTGCTCTGCCTCTACGCCCGGCGCGGGGTGGACCTGAAGGCGGCGGTGCGGCGCGGCGACCCGGACGAGGCGTTGCGGGCCTTGATCGTGAATGCCTGGCAGGGCCGAAGGGACCGCGGGGCGGAGGAACGCCTGGCGTTGCGCGGGCGCGGTCCGCTGGTTCCGGTGGAGGCGCTGCGGCAAGACCCGCATCTCGAGATGCACACCCGCGGAGGTTAGTCTGTAAGCCCGGAAAGCAGAAAAATGTCCGAACGATACTTTGACCGCCACGAAGCCGAAGAACTGCTGCCCATGATTGCAACCGCCCTCACCGAGGCGCGCGAACAGAAGCAGAAGATGGACCTGCTGGACCGCGACCTTGCCCAGGCTGCCGCCAAGATCATGATCATGGGCGGCTGGATCCCCCCCCATCGCGAACTCTCCGAGAAGCGCACTCTGCGCGAGCAAGCGAAGGAGAACATCAGCCAGGCGATCGGCCACATCCAGGAGGCAGGCTGCGTGATCAAGGACCTGGACGAAGGTCTGGTGGACTTCCCGAGCATGCGCGGAGGGCACGAGATTTACCTCTGTTGGAAGCTCGGCGAAGAGCGCATTGGTTATTGGCACGGGCTCGACGAAGGCTTCGCCGGACGCAAGCCGCTCGATGACGCCGAACTCGACGAACCGTCCGGGCCCGAGAGCGTGCACTGAATGCGTGCTGGAAAGCGTGCTGACCTCGCTTGCAGCCCGCTTCACCAGGCGGCCAGCCCATGACGCCGACAATTCGAGTTCAACCGAGGTGGTGCTGTAGTGCCAGAAGGCGCAGCCAAATCGCTCGATCCCGCGAACACTCCATCGCCCGATAAACCGAATGGTCTGGCGGGTGCAGCCAGCCCCTACTTGCGCAGCGCCGCGCACCAGCCGGTGCAGTGGCTGGAGTGGGGCTCGGCTGCGTTTGAACGCGCTGAGCGCGAGGATAAGCCCATCCTGCTTGATATCGGGGCCGTCTGGTGCCACTGGTGCCACGTTCTCGACCGCGAGAGTTACGAAAATGCGGCCATCGCACGCGCCATCAACGAGCATTACGTGGCGGTGAAAGTGGACCGCGACGAACGGCCCGACATCGATGCCCGCTACCAGATGGCGGTGAGCGCCTTGACGGGCCAGGGGGGCTGGCCGCTGACGGCCTTCCTCACCCCGGATGGCAAGACCTTTTACGGCGGGACCTACTTCCCCCCCGACGACCGGTACGGCCGTCCCGGCATGATGCGCGTGCTTCAGACGATCGCACAGAACTACCGCACTCATCGCGCGGAGATTCACTCCTCTGCGGCCCAGATCGCCGAGGCTCTGGGCAGAGCGGAGGCCTACCCGGCGTCCGGCCGCGCCGACAGCGCTGTGCTGGAGGCGATTGTCGGCGGCATCGAGGAGCTCTACGATTCCCAACATGGCGGCTTCGGGAGTGCGCCCAAGTTTCCGCACCCGGCCGCGATCGAATTGCTGCTGGACAGGTACCTCGAGCAGGGCGAACGGAGCGCGCTCGACAGGGTGACTTCCACACTCGACGCCATGGGCCGCGGCGGCGTTTACGACCAGATCGGCGGGGGCTTCCATCGTTATTCGGTGGACGAGCACTGGGGCGTGCCCCACTTCGAAAAAATGTCGTACGACAACGCCGGCCTGTTGGCGAATGTTCTGCACGCCTTCCAGCTCACCGGCCATGAGTTCTTTCGCGAAATCGCGCTCGGCATCCTGAGTTTTGTGGAAGGCGTTCTTTCGCGCCCAGGCGGCGGATTCTTCGCCAGCCAGGACGCCGATTACAGTCTGGAGGATGACGGCGACTATTTCACCTGGACCCTCGACGAGTTGCGGGCGGTGCTCGATGAGCGGGAGGCGCGGGTGGCGGCGCTGCGCTACGACGTGGGGCCCACCGGCGAGATGCACCACAACCCCGCCAAAAACGTGCTGTTCATCGACCAACCCGTGGAGGCTGTGGCGGCGCGCGTGGGGCTGGACGCCGCCGCGGTGGAGACGATCCTGGCCCAAGCGAAGGCCAAGATGCTGGCCGCGCGCTCCCAGCGCCCCACGCCCTTCGTCGACTCCTCGCTTTACGCGAGCTGGAACGCCATGCTGGCTTCCGCGCTGCTCGAGGCCCACAAGGTTCTGGAACTGGAAGGCGCGCGAGATCGCGCGCTCATGGCCCTCGATCTTTTTCTCGAGCGAGGGTGGGACCCCGCGCGCGGCGTGGCGCACGTCCTTTCGGCGGCGACGAAGGACGGCGGCGTCTCGAGAACGGATGACGAGTCCGCACTCGCCGCGTCGAATTTTGACCTGCTCGAGGACCAGGTGCTGATGGCATCGGCCCTGCTCGACGCCTTTGATGTAACGGGTGAGCGGCATTACTTCGAGCGCGCGCTGGCGCTGGCTGATCTCACCGTGCGGCGATTCTGGGACGATACCGCAGGCGGCTTTTTCGATACGGCCCTCGACGCCGCCGACCGGCAGGGCTCGCTCAGCATCCGGCGCAAGCCGATCCAGGACTCGCCGACGCCGGCGGGCAATTCGGTGGCGGCCGCCGTGCTGGACCGCCTGGCCTCTCTCGCCGATCGTCCGGACCTCCGCGAAAAGGCGGAGCGGACTCTCGCCCTTTTTGCTTCCAAAGCGGCCGAATATGGGCTTCATGCGGCCACCTACGGTTTGGCACTCGCTCATCATTTGCGTCCGCCCCTCGCCATCGTGATCGTGGGGCGCGCCGAGGATCCCGAACGCCGCCTGCTCTTGCGTGCGGCTTACGAGGCTCGCGTCGCCGGCAAGCGCGTCCACGTGTTCTCGCCGGAGACGGTGGCGAGCGGAGACCTTCCGGCCGGGCTTGCGGCCACCCTTCCCAATCTGCCGCTGGGCGGCCGCGCGCTGGCACTTGTTTGTTCCGGCCTGTCCTGTCAGCCGCCGGCCGCGACAACGGAAGAACTCAACGAAGCATTGCTCCGTGCAGTGGCTCAATCATCGACATAGAGCGCGCTTCGATCGGGCTTCCGAAGATGTGCTAAAATAAGTCCTTCCGTGGGCCGTTAGCTCAATTGGTAGAGCAACTGACTCTTAATCAGTAGGTTGGGGGTTCGATTCCCTCACGGCTCACCATCCGACTCTCCTTCCTCCTGCAGGCCACCTACGAGAGCAGCAGTTCGAGGTCGTCCCGGCCCAGGTTGCGGATCAGGCTGTTGTCGGCGCTGATGATGGCCGCTGCCAGATCGCGCTTGGTTTTCTGAAGCTCCAGCACCTTTTCTTCGACGGTGTCGCGCGCGATGAGTCTATAGGCGAAAACGCGGCGCGTCTGTCCGATGCGGTGCGCCCGGTCCACCGCCTGCGCTTCCACCGCCGGGTTCCACCAGGGGTCGAGCAGGAACACATACTCGGCGGCCGTGAGGTTCAGACCCAGCCCGCCCGCCTTGAGGCTCACCAGGAAAAGTCGGCAATCCGCCTCGTTTTGGAAGTGTTCCACCCGAGCCTGCCGGTCGCGCGTCGCGCCGTCAAGGTACTCGTAGGCGATGCCTTCGGCGTCCAGCCGATCGCGCACGATTGTAAGCAGGCTGGTGAATTGCGAAAACACCAAAGCCTTGTGTCCCTCATCGAGGACCTCGCGCACTTGCTCGAGCAGCACACCGAGCTTGGCGCTGCTCTCGCCGGTGCGCCGGGCGTCGATGAGTCCCGGATGGCAGGCGGCCTGGCGCAGGCGCAGCAACGCTTCCAGAACCTGGATTTTGGACTTTGCCAGTCCCTCAACCTCGATCCGCTTGAGCAACGCGTCGCGGTAGTGCCGGCGCAGCTCGTCGTAGAGCCTCCGTTGGGCTGATTCCAATTCGCAGTAGACGGTCTGCTCGCTCTTGGCCGGGAGTTCCGGAGCCACCTGGTCTTTGGTGCGGCGCAGAATGAACGGCCGGAGCGCATGAGCCAGAAGCTGGCGGGTTTCCTGATCGGGATTGCGGCCCCCTCCGCCGGCCAGTTTGAACACGCTGGCCCGGCCCAGCATGCCCGGATTCAGAAACTCGAAGAGAGACCACAGCTCGCCCAGGTGGTTTTCCACGGGAGTGCCGCTCAGCGCCAGCCGATGGCCGCCGCGAATAAGACGGACAGCTTTGGCAGCCTCGGTCGCCGCGTTCTTGATCGCCTGAGCCTCGTCGAGCACCACGTAATCGAACTCCACATCCTTGAGGCGCAGTACATCGCGGCGCAGCGTGCCGTACGTCGTAAGCACCACGTCGCAGGAGGCGAGATCGCTGGCGCTCCGCGCCAAGCCCGTGTAATCGAGCACGCGCAGTTGCGGCGTGAAGCGGGCCGCCTCCTGCTTCCAGTTGAACACGAGCGACCGCGGAACCACCACCAGGGACGGCCCCAGCGCCTCGCCCGAGGCTTTGAGCTCGCGGCGCGTTTCGAGCAGCGCCAGCGTCTGCGCGGTCTTCCCCACGCCCATGTCGTCGGCCAGGCAGCCGCCGAAAGAAAAGCGGCGGAGAAACTCCATCCAGCCCAGGCCCTCGCGCTGGTAATCGCGCAAGTGGCCCACGAAGCTCGCAGGCTGCCGGGCGGCTTCGATGCCCTGAAAGTGCCGCAGTTCCTCGCGGACGCGGGTAAAGGATTCGTCGCAGCGCGCCTCGGGTTGGGCAGCCAGCAGCGCGTCCAGCAGGCCCGCCTGGCTGCGGCGAAAGCGCAGATGCCCCTTCTCCGGCGTCCCCAGTCCGGCCAGCATGCCGATCCGGCGCATCCACTCCTCCGGAACCACGCCAAAGGTGCCGTCGTCCAACCGCACCATGTTCTCGCCAAGCCGCACAGCCTCGAGGAGCTCGGGAAGTTTCGCCTGCGCCTCGCCGTACTCCACCTTGCCATGCAGCTCGAACCAGTCCACGCCGGTCGAAACCTCAAGGTGGAACGCGCCGGGACGCCGGATCGCCTTCCCCTCGGCCTCTACGTGCCAGCCGGCTTCCACCAGCGAGCGCACGATGCGTGGCGCCTTGCTGGGCGCGATTTCCCAGGCCGGCTCCGGCTCCCAATAAGTCGCGTTGACGAACTTGAGGCCCAACGCGCTTACGAACTCTACGGCCGTTTTCTCCACCACTGAATCCCGGCGTAGAAACCGTCGTCCGGCTGTGTCGAAGAAGCCGGGGAGGCGGTCCTGTGCGGGCACGAGCCGGCCGTCGTAATCGAAGATCAGTTCCGCCCGCAGCTTCCCCATCCCACGGCGCCCGGGATCGCGAATTCGCAAGCACGGGCGCGGTACCAGCGACACTTCCTCAAAACGAAGTTCCTCGGGCACCTCCAAGGCCGGAAGTCCAGGCGAGGACAGCAGCGCCGCCAGCAGTTCGTTCCCATCCCGCTCGGGCGCCACAACCGAGCCCCCTGCGCGGAGATGAACGATCCACTCGAAGGGTGTGTTCTCCGCCAGGGGCGCCACGCGGCCGCCTGTGAAGACCAACCCTCCACCCGTGAGCAGAGCCGGCACCGCCAGGTCCATGCGCTCATCGCCGCGCCGGAGCACACCGGCCACCTCCCATGCGCGTGGGCTGCGCCGGCGCACTTCGAGCCCGAAACGCCAGGCGCCGCCGTCGTCCCACACCAGGGGCGTCATATCGTCCGACTCCCTCTCGATTCGCAAGTAGCATCGCCCGGTGCGGGCCGCCTGTTGCATCACTTGTCCCGATAAGGGATGCAGCAGCAAGCATGAAGAAGGGAGCGGAGTGTTTCCGCCCGGATAGCCCCAGCCGTAGAACTGGATGCCGCCGGCCGCCGCCGCGAGGATCTCGCGATCCTCCCGCAGAGGCAGGCGATCCAGATCGCTGCGCTTCAGGTTCAGGGGCTTCGGGCGGTTCCAGTCTCCGTTCACCTTTTGGTCTCGCACGATAAACGAAAGCGCAAGGCCGCCTGCCGCCACACTGGTCGCCGTGTCCACCACATAGTGAATCTGCCGCTTGGCCGGCCACGCGGCGGTTGTCGATTCCGCCTGAGCGCCAGAACCGAAGAAACCGGCAAGCTGTTGGCGCCAGGCGGGAAGCTTCACGCCACGCGGCCGAAGCGGGAAGTGGGAAGGCGGCACCGGGCTCAGGTCTTCCTCGTCAGGCTCGTCAAATTCGTCGTAAGGGTCGCCGCCATCACAATCGAGAATCAGTTTGCGAGCGGAAGCGGCCTCGGTAAGGTAACCCCTCTCTTCGGCCGCCAGGATGGTGGCCCAAAGATGCTTGCACGGGCCGCCGGAGTCGAAGTACGGGCAGTCGCACTGCCCGATGGGCACGCCGTCTTCGAAGTCCAGGCTCACTTCGTAGGTCAGCGAACCCCTGACGTTGGCCTCCACCTTGAAACTGGAGCCATGCCGGATGCGCACGCGGCCCTGCCAGAAGTAGCCCTGGCCGCGCTGGCGCCGAGGCGCATCGAAGCTGGAGGACAATCTGTTCGACAGTTTCGCGCGCGGCTGAATTCCCCTGGGGGCGCCGTAGCTCATTCTGTATTCATCCTCTCGATTCTGCAGACCCGGAACCTCACGGGAGGGCCTTCCTCGCGCAGACGCAACCCCTCGGTTTCCGGTTCCGTTTCGCCCGCGATTGCGGTCAACCGCAACGATGCCCCGCACAGGCCGTGCTTCAAGATCGCCGGCCCGGCACCACGTCGATCTGCAGTGCCGGATCGGCGGCCGGTACGTACGTCGTCTTGAGCCCGAGCTCGCGCCGCACGATGTTGCAGCCCTGCGCGATCGCGCTCGCCTTGTAGAACGCAATTTCGCGATTGCAGCCCTGGCGGCCGAACCCGCAGTCGCTCGACACAATCAGGCGTTCGGGCGGAATCACCTTCAGCGCCTTCCGAATCTCGGCGGCTACGTCTTCCGGCCGGTCGGCTTGAAGCGAGCGATGGCTGACGGCGCCGATGCAGACCTTCTTCTTGGGATCGTGCCCCTGGGAAAAGAACGGCTCGAACAGTTCCAAATCCATCTGGTTGCGATCCTTCATCTCCAGCGTCCACACGTCGCCGCGGCAGCGCTCCAGGTAAATCTCGATGGAGTTGGCGTAGCTTGTGTCCTCCATCACGCGTTGCATGTTTGGGTTTCCCCAACAGGTGTGGATCCACAGCTCCACGTCGTCGAGCCCCTGCACCTCGCGATTGAAGGCGTCGATCATGAACTTCACCTGCTCGTGGTCTTTGCCGAAGGTGTTGGCCATGAAGTGGAAGGTGGGCTCCTCGATCTGGATGCACCGGCAGCCGGCATCGCGCAAGGCGAGGAGCTCCTGATTCATCGCCACAGCCATATCCCAAATCACTTCGCGCTTGTCCTCATACTTGGGCGTGTGAATATCGAGGAAGAGCGCCATCACCTGCGAGCAACAGGTGCCGAACTTCACGGGCTTGCGCGTCTTGCCCTGCGCCAGGCGCCACAGCTTCGGATAGTCGAGCGACCGGTGCTCGATCTTGTCCACTACGTGCGGCCAGCGCCAGCCGGTGTAAATCTCGTTCAGCAGCGTGCCCGGCGGGTAGTGGAGCCACGGCGCCGTGGTTTCTTCCGGCTGCAAATAGTCCCCTTCGAGGCCGGCCCAGCGCTGGAGCGGATAGTGATGCCACGCGCGGCCCGCCAGGTCTTCATCCACGTGGAAGTCGCCGTGGGTCAGGATGTCGAGCCCGGCGCGCTCCTGGTCGCCGATCACTACGGCCAGGGCGTCCTGGAGCTTCTCTCGAAAGCGCACGTCGAGCAGGCAGGTGTCGAGCGGGCGGCCCCACATGCTGACGTCAAACCAGCGCGGGCGCGGGAACGAACCGGTGGTGGTTGAGGGCAGAATCAAATCGGCGGTGGCGGTGAACATGGTTTCCTCCGGCCGACATTCTACATCCGTTGGCGCCGGGTTCAAGGGGCCGGAGC
>DATJAQ010000319.1:0-14441 GCA_035516075.1 Terriglobia bacterium
GGAAAAGGCCGGACGCCCGTCAGACGTCCGGCCCCAACTCTGCTGCGGACAATCCCTCTACCCGCGCCTTCAGCGCTCTCAGCGCCAATGGCCGGCCACAAAGATCCAACCACCGCGAACGTGGCGGTAGTGGGGCCGAACCCACCGTGCCCTCGGCCGCGGCGGGCGCTCCCAGCGTCCGGGAACCCACACGTAGGCGTTGCCGCGCCATTCGTGGTAGCCCTCGATCCAGACGAAGCCCGGGCCCGGCGCCCTACCGATCCGGCCCACGTGCTCCGGACGCGGCGGAGCGACGCGAATCACCACCTGCTGCGCGCTGGCAAGCCCCGCGGTCATCAGAACTGCGAAGAGCAGCATGTAGAATTTCTTCGTCATACGGAACCTCCTGAAGTTCAGAGTGTGGCGCGGAGTCCGCGCCCTCGCCCGGGTGCAATGCTCATCGCGCCCGAACCCGGAGCCGGCTTGCTTGTTCGAGCTCCGGCGGGTTCGGGAGCACGTCTGCGCCCAAATGCGGACCAAGTTATTTTGCTGATTTTGAGCGGGATGCGCAAGCAAGAGCCGAAGGGGCCTGCCGGAACTGGTGCAAAGGCGCCACCATTTGGTGCAACCGAGCCGAACGGCGACCGGCGCGCTGCCGGAGGTTAGGCCGGCTGCGGCCGTTCCCGGCCCGGCGAGGACGGCGTGGGCTGCGGCTTGATCACCTGGGTGGTCTCGGGCGCGGGCGGCGCAGGCGACGGCGGACGCACCACGGCCGGCAGCGGCTTGCCCTCCACCAGCATTTTGACTTCGTTGGCATCCAGCACCTCACGCTCGAGGAGCGCGTCGGCGATGCGCACCAGCGCTTCGCGGCGCTCAGCCAGGATGTCCTTGGCGCGCTGGTAGCCCGTCATGATGAGCCGTTTCACTTCCTGGTCGATCTTAATGGCGGTGTCTTCGCTGAAGTCCCGCGATGTGGTGAGGTCGCGGCCCAGAAAGATCTCGCCCTGGTTCTTTCCGAACGCCAGGGGCCCCAACTCCGACATGCCCCATTCGCACACCATGCGGCGCGCGAGCTCGGTGGCCTGTTCGATGTCGTTGCCGGCCCCCGTGGTGATGTGCTGGAGAAACGACTCCTCCGCCACGCGGCCGCCCATCATGATGGCGAGCTGGCTCTCGAGCTGGTCGCGGGTGTAGGTGTGCCGGTCGTCGAGCGGAAGCTGCATGGTGACGCCCAGGGCCATGCCGCGCGGGATGATGGTGACCTTGTGCAGCGGGTCGGCGAAGGGCACCATCAAGGCCACCAGGGCGTGGCCGCCCTCATGGTAGGCGGTGTTCTTCTTCTCTTCATCCGAGAGAATCAAGGACTTGCGCTCAGCGCCCATCAGCACCTTGTCCTTGGCCGCCTCGAAATCCCACATCGTCACCTGCTTGCGATTCTGGCGCGCCGCGAGCAAAGCGGACTCATTCACCAGGTTGGCGAGATCGGCGCCGGAGAAGCCCGGCGTACCGCGCGCCAGCACGGGAAGATCGACGTCCTCGGACAAAGGGATTTTCTTGGTGTGAACCTTCAAAATGCCTTCGCGGCCGCCCACGTCGGGCCGCGGCACGACTACGCGCCGGTCAAAGCGGCCGGGCCGCAGCAGCGCCGGGTCGAGCACGTCGGGGCGGTTGGTGGCGGCGATCAGAATCACGCCTTCGTTCGACTCGAAGCCGTCCATTTCCACCAGCAGGGCGTTCAGCGTCTGCTCGCGCTCGTCGTGCCCGCCGCCCAGGCCGGCGCCGCGATGGCGGCCGACGGCGTCGATTTCATCGATGAAGATGATGCAGGGCGCATTCTTTTTGCCCTGCTCGAACAGGGCGCGCACGCGGCTGGCGCCCACGCCCACGAACATTTCCACGAAGTCCGAGCCCGAGATGGAGAAGAAGGGCACGTTGGCTTCGCCGGCGATGGCCCGGGCCAGCATGGTCTTGCCGGTTCCCGGCGGCCCCACCAGCAGCACGCCCTTCGGAATGCGGCCCCCCAGTTTCTGGAATTTCTGCGGTTCGCGCAGGAAGTCGATGATCTCCTGCAACTCTTCCTTGGCCTCGTCCACGCCGGCCACGTCCTTGAAGGTCACCTTCTTCTGCTGGGTGGATAGCAGCCGGGCGCGGCTCTTGCCGAAAGAAAGCGCCTTATTGCCCGAGCCTTGCATCTGGCGGAAGAAGAACACCCAGAAGCCCACCAGCACCAGGATGGGCAGCAGGCCGTTGCCAATCCAGGTGAGCCAGGGGCTGGCCTGGTCGCTCTTCACGGTGGTGCTCACGCCCTTCTCGATCAGCGATTTGTAAAGGTCGGGGTAATTGGCCGGGATCGTCGTCTTGAACTTGCTGTTGTCCTTCTTGAAGCTGCCCGTGACGTCGGTGCCGGCGATGGTGACGTCCTTCACGTCGCCCTGGTTCACCTCGTTGGTGAACTGGCTGAAGCTCAGTTCATTCACCTTCTCGCTGGTGCTGGAGCGGACCACGGCCCAGAGCAGCAGGGCCGTCACCACCATCACCACCCAGAAGATTATGTTTTTGACCGCAGAATTCACGAACGTTCCTCCCGCCCGGGCCGACGAGGCCTTACACTCCATTAGACGTAGCAGCCGCCCTGCCCGGATGAAATAATTCTCAGCCCCGCTCCTCGTTAAACGCCTCTCGGCCCCTTGCCGGTCCACTCACCGCGAGGGCGCCAGCGCGGCGATGCACGGCAAATTCCGGTAGAGCCCCTGATACCCGAGCCCGTAGCCCACCAGATATGCTCCGGCGGTCGATTCCGATTTGAAGGCAAGGTAATCGGTGGCGACGTTCACTTTGCGGTCTTCGGGCTTCTCAACGAGGGTCGCCGTGCGCAGTGAACCGGGCTCCTGCGCCATCACATGGCGGCACATGAAGTCCAGCGTGACCCCAGAATATACAATGCCGCTCAGAAGCAAGACGTGCTTCCCGGCCAGGTCGAGTTGCGGCGTATAGCGGATCTCCTGCACCGGGACACCTTCGACGGAGGTCTCGCGCACCCGCGCCGTTATAAAATGGACCGCCACCGGCATGGTCAACGCGCGTACGAGGTCAGCCATAAAGACGAAACAGTCTTCCGAGACGCCCACGATGTGAAGTGTTTTCCTTTTATACGCCCGGTTGATCTCTGCGGCCAGCTCAGCTACGCGCCTCCGGATCTGCCTTTCAGTGAAGACCACGCGAGGGCGCCCGCGCACCGCCCTCGAAACCCGTGCGGCCGGCAAGGGTCCAAACTTCGTCCGAACCTGACCGACCTTCACAGCTTTCCCAGGGCGCCGTCGTTCGGCTCCAGTCTTTCTTCCCGGACGGTCAGCCACACCCGGCATGCTTCAGTTACCTTAGAACCGGCGCTGGGCCCAAAGCCCCTCGCCCAGACGATCCCCCCCGCGCATTCCAGCAGCGGCCAATGGCGGCGCTCGCGAAGCGGCACGCGCCGCCGTTGAAAGAGGTCCTTCAGCTTGACCGGTTTCTCGCTACCCGCCAGGCGCAGTCGGTCACCGGGACGCCAGTTCCGCAGGATCGCGGCTTCGAGGCAGCCCGGGTCCAGCCACACGCGCTCCAGAATAGTATAACCCGGTTCCGCTCTTTCCGCATCGCGCATGTCGCCAAGGCCAAAGCGCAAGCGAAGGCGAAGCTCCGGGATGTCGATCTCGGCCGGAGGCCGGACGGCGTATGCGAAGCCCTCGCTTCGGCCCTCGCTGCCGCCACTCGAGGGCTTTCGGCCGACCATCAGCCACTCGAACTCCTTGCGCGCTTCCACGCCTCCGGGCAACAGCAAACGCTTTCCGCTCTGCTGCTCACGCGCGAAGCGCCGCAGCACTTCGATCCCGGTGTAAGCGACGGCGGCGGACGACGCCACGGCCGGCTTCACGCCGGATGTTCGCGGCGCCTCGAGCACCATGCGGCGCAGCACGCGACGCGCCAGGGCGGGCGGAAACTCGTCCAGCCTCGCGCAGGGAATCTTAAGCCAGGCTTCGTCGCGCACCAGGAAGGGAAGAGCGCGTTCGCGAGCCAGCCCTTCGAGCAGGGCTTCGTCGTCGCGGGCGCGATCGGCAAAGCCGGCAAGGGCCCGGACAACTTGCGGGTTGAATTCGCGTTCGAGCAGGGGAAGGACCTGATGGCGCATCCGGTTGCGCCGCAGACGAGGGTCCTGGTTGCTGGAATCCACCCGGAAGGCCAGGCCCCGGCGGGCGACCTCCGCTTCAACTTCGTCGCGCGTCAGATCGAGGAACGGCCGCACCACGCTGCCCGGCGCCGCCGCCAGCACCGGATGGATTCCGCCGAGCCCTCGCGTCCCGGCGCCGCGCACCAGGCGCAGGAGCACGGTCTCCGCCTGATCGTTGGCGGTGTGCGCGGTGGCGATCTTGTCGAGCTGCCTTTGGCGCAATAGCGAAAAGAAAAAGGCGTAGCGCAGGTCGCGCGCCGTGGCCTCGAGGTTCCGCTTCCTCTCACGAGCCCGCCGGGCTACGTCGGCGCCGGCGCCGATATACTCCAACCCGAGCCGTCGAGCCTGCTCCTGAACGAAACGCTCGTCTTCGTTGGACTCGCTGCCGCGAAGGTGATGATTGAAATGAACCACGGCCAGCTGGAGTCCGCGTTCGCGCGCCTGCTCGCACATGAAGGCGAGCAGCAGCATCGAGTCCTGCCCGCCCGAGACCGCCACGCCCACCCGCTCGCCGGCGTGGAATAGCCGGGCCCGCCGCAGGGCCAGCCGCCAGCGCGCAAACGTCCCGGTGTTCCGATGGGCACGGGCGTCAGTCAAGGCTGTGCTCTCAGCCTTTCCGCACGCAAATCGGGCGTGCTCTTTTCGGCTTCTTTCCCCGCCGGGAGGAACGGCACCCGCGGCCCGCAGGCCGTGGGGCGCGTGCAGCCGTCGGAGGTAATCCGCATTAAAATGCAGTTTAGCGCGCATTCCCGTGCATGGCCGGGCAATCTGTGGGCCAGGAAGCCGTGGGCTCAGGAGAGTTGGGATTGTGCCGGGATCCGCCTTCGGAACCTCTGATCCTGACCCGAATTCCGATCTATCTTCCGCACGATCAATAAGTTGACGGCATAAATCTATAAGCGCCATCGTTTCAGGTAGATGACGGCTTCGCCGCACTTCCAAAAATGGAATACTAATGTTTTCAGTAAGATGACGGGTTCGTTCGTAACTTTCTTGATTTCTTTCTTGGCGGGTTGGGAGTCGAGCGAAACCAAGGCCCAAGTAGCGAGGGTGGATTGAGCCCAGCCCGGATCGCGCGGTGTGGGGCCTCGTCGTCCGCGGTTGCCTTCCCTGGCAGTACCAATCCATCACCTTTTATAAGTCAGGTATCTAGCGCTTGTCAAGCGCAAAACCACGCTTAGCGGTGGCCGCGCTCGGCCCGAACTTCACGAAGACTCAGGCGGGGCTGCCTCGGGCGCTTCGGCGCCGGCCCCGGCGGCAGGCTCGGCAGCGGCGTCGGATTTCCGCTTCGCCTCGGCTTCAGCCGCCTCGGCGGCTGCCGCGGCCGCAGCCTCGGCGGCGCCTTCCGCTTCCACCTTGACCTTCACGGTGGCGGGGACATCGCGATGCAGCCGGATGGCCACGTCGTACTCGCCGACCACCTTGAGCGGGTTCGGAAGGTGGATTTTGCGCCGGTCGATCTTGTAGCCCTGGGCGGCCAAGCCCTCCGCCACATCGATCGCCGTCACGGAGCCAAACAGCGCCCCCTGCTCGCCGGACTTGCGGACGAAGGTGAGGCTGACGCCTTCGAGGAGCTGGGCCAGCTCCGCCGCCTCGCCCTTCTCCTTGGCCTCGAGCTTCAGGAATCTCACCCGTTGCTGCTCCACCCATTTCTTGTTCTGGGGGGTGGCGGCGACGGCCAGCTTCTTGGGCAGCAGGTAATTGCGCCCGTAGCCGTCGGCGACTTTCACCAACTGGCCGCGGCTGCCAATCTTGTCGATATTCTCAATCAGAATAACTTCCATGATTTAAACCTCGAAACTGGGTGGTGTGGAGCACGGCCGGCGCGCGGGTGTTGAGCCGCGTTCCGGGGGCCCGTGCCGCTCCGCTAGGTCCTCAGAACCCTGCGGCGAACGGGATAAAGGCCAGGTTACGCGCACGCTTGATGGCGACGGTCAGCAGCCGTTGATGCGGCGAGCAGGTCCCCGTCAGGCGGCGAGGCAGGATCTTGCCCCGATCGGAGACAAACTGGCTGACCAGCCTGACGTCCTTATAGTCGATGACGTCAATCTTCTCTTCGCAGAATTTGCACACCTTGCGGCGGCGAAAATACTGCCGCCGTCCGCCGGGGCCGGAACCGCCCTTGCGAGGCCCCCGGTCTGGGCCCCGGCCGCCGCCGCCCCCGCTACTTCCGCTACCGCCGCTGCCGCCGCTTGTGGGTGTTGCCATTGGGTTGCTCCTTCAAGAAAAATTGGGCGCTTCCGCAGCCGGCGCCCCGCCGGCCGCCGGGCGCGGCCGCGGCTTGCGCGCCGCCTGTTTCGCGCGCCACGCCTTGGCCTTCTCAGCGCGCTTCAATTCTTCGTCGATGCGCACCGAGAGGTACTTGATCACGGCATCGGTCACCTTGAGGCGGCGCTCAAACTCTTTCACCGTTTCGCCGCTCCCCTCAATCACGAACAGCACGTAGAAGCCTTCGCGTTGCCGCTTGACGCGGTAGGCCAGGCGGCGGCGCCCCATCTTTTCGATCTTTTCCACCTTGCCGCCGTGCCCGGTCACCAGGGTCTCCATTTGGGTGATCAGTTTGCCGAGTTCTTCCTCGGGCGTGTCGGTCCGGACGATGAAAATCAGCTCGTATTTACGCATGCGACCTCACTTCAGTTGGGTTCGGGGCGCCGGTTGAACCGGTTCATGGCGCTCTCGACGCCTTCCCGAACGATGACTTCCACGGCGTCGGCGGCACGGTCCACCATCTCCGCCACGGTCTTGAGCTGGCTGCGGCGAAAGCGGCCGAGAACGTGGGCGGCGCGGTCGGGAACCGGGTGATCGGGCTCGACGCCCATGCGCACCCGGATAAAATCGTCCGTCCCGAGCGCTTCGAGTATCGACTTCAGACCGTTGTGGCCCCCCGCGCTGCCTCGCGCCCGAATGCGCAGGGCGCCCAGCGGCAGGGCGGCTTCGTCAAGCAGCACCGTCAGATCGCCCGCCGCGATCTCGTAGCGTTCTACCAGCCTCCGCACCGAGACGCCGCTGAGATTCATGAACGTCAGCGGCTTGGCCAGCACCACTTCGACGTTCTCAATCCGGGTACGCGCCGTGAGGGCGCTCGCCTCCGGCCGCGAGATTTCCGCGCCCCAAATCTCGGCCACCCGGTCCACGGCCATAAAACCGAGGTTATGCGGCGTGAGCACGTACTCGAAACCCGGGTTGCCGAGACCCACGATCAGCTTCAATCCCATCCCGCCGGCCGGGCGGACGCGGGCACCCGCGCCGGACCCTATTTACCTTCCTTCTTCTCCGGTTTCTTCTCCGCCTTCGCCGGCTTCTCCTCTCCGGCCTCGCCCTCTTCACCCTCTTCCGCCTTGCCCTTGCGGATGAGCTCCGGCTCTGCGAGCTCCAGCGCCGCCTCCTCGGCCGGTTTCTCTTCCTCAACCTTGAGCGCCACGATGTGCGCCACCACCCGGGTGGGATCGGTGAGCAGTTTGACGCGCTCGCTGAGCGGCAGTTCGCCCACCCTCAGGTTGCGGCCGATTTTGAACTCGCTGATGTCGACCGTGATGTGCTCCGGGATGTCTTCCGGCAGGCACTCGATATCGACCTCGCGGAGAATAAACTCGAGGATGCCGCCTTCGGTCTTCACGCCGTAGGCTTCGCCCGTGAGGTGAACCGGCGCTTTGAGACGGAGCCGGGTATCGGCCGCGATGCGGACCATATCGACGTGCAGCAGGCCGCCGCGGATGGGCTCCACCTGCCAGTCCCGCACCATCACCCGGGCCGGCGTGCGGCCCTTGATTTCGAGGGTGAACAGCGTGTTGTGGCCGGTCTCGGAGTAAAGAATCTGCGTCACGGCCTTGGGATCGACCGTCACCGGGATGGCCTGCCCTCCGCCGCCGTAAACCACCGCCGGAATGCGGCCGGCGTGCCGTAAACGGCGGGAAGCGTTCTTGCCGAACTCCTCGCGGGGTTCGGCTTCGATAGTGCGTAACATGTTTTCCTGCTCCTCGGGCCGGGACGCCGCGGCGCCCGCGCGGCCCGCTTAAATGAAAAGTTTGCTCACCGAAGTCTCATCGTGGATGGAACGGATGGCTTCGGCGAAAAGCGAGGCGACGCTGAGTACCTTGATGCGCGCCGACCCCTGCTGGGCCTCCGGCAGGGGAGGCACCGAGTTGGTGGCCACCACCTGCTCGAGGTCGGAATGGCTGAGTTTCTCGACCGCGTCGCCCGCAAAGACTCCATGCACACAGCAGGCGTAGACGCGCTCGGCGCCCTGCTGCTTGAGGGCCCGGGCGGCGCGCACGATGGTGCCGCCGGTGTCGATCAGGTCGTCCACCAGCAGGCACACCCGGTCTTCCACTTCGCCGATGACGTTCATCACCTCCACGGTGTGAGCGTCTTCCCGCCGCTTATCGACGATGGCGAGAGGCGCGCCCAGACGTTTGGCAAAGGCCCGCGCCCGCTCCACGCCTCCGGTGTCGGGCGAGACCACCGTTAGGTTATGCAGTTCGAGCTTGCGGAAGTACTCCACCGTGACCGGCGTGGCGTAGAGATGGTCCACCGGGATGTTGAAGTAGCCTTGAATCTGTCCGGCGTGCAGGTCGAGCGCGAGCACCCGGTTGGCCCCCGCCGAAGTGAGCACGTCGGCCACCACCTTCGACGAGATGGGCACCCGGGGGCGGTCCTTGCGGTCCTGGCGGGCGTAGCCGTAGTACGGAATCACGGCCGTGATGCGATCTGCGGAGGCGCGCCGGAAGGCGTCGAGCATGATCAACAATTCCACCAGATTGTCGTTCACCGGGCGGCAGGTGGGCTGGACCACGAAGACGTCCGCCCCGCGCACGTTTTCCAAGATCTGCACCCGGACTTCACCGTCCGGAAAGCGGCCCACGTCCGCCTCGCCGACGCTCGTTCCCAGGCACTCCGCGATCTCGCGCGCCAGTTCCGGATGAGCGTTGCCCGAGAAGATCTTGAGCGCTCCCTGTCGGTGCTCCGTCATCAGGCTCAGCCTCTCCATCACTCCGAGGATTTTCGCGGCGATCGCAGTCGAAACGTGCCCGCAAGGTCAATCGATTCCGTGCCCGGAACTTGGCTGGGAGGCCTGGACTCGAACCAGGGTTCCATGCTCCAAAGGCATGTGTCCTACCACTGGACGACCTCCCAGGATGGCGCCGCTCACTCCAGCCGGGCTGCGCATTCGGTTCGCAGTTCGCAGGCCGCTGCGTTCAGTTCGGCTCGAACCTCAGCCTGCCGTACGCGGCGCGCGATAACGTCCGCGCAGAGAAACTGCGCCACTCTGCCGGAACCGAAGTTCGCGCTGAAGCCAGTTTTCGGGCGGAGTCAACGATGGCGTAGACGGCAGTGCCGCTACCCGACAAGGATGCCATCTCGGCGCCGGCCCGGAGGAGCTGTCGCTTCAACCGCCGCAGCTCCGGCCACTTTGCGAAAACGATATCCTCGAAATCGTTTTCGGCCGGTCCCCAATCCTCCCAGGGGAACTGTGGCCACATGCCGAAGGAATATATGCTACGGTTTCCGGCGCCTGGTGTCAATCCTGAACCTGCCGCGGCGTAAGCTTCCGCCGTGGACTGGGCGAAGCCGGGCGAAACTACCAGGCATCGCCGCGCCGGCAGATCGGGCAGGGGATACACCTCTTCGCCGCGCCCGCAGCCGAGCGCCCGGCCGCCGGTCAGGAAGAACGGGACGTCAGAACCGAGCTCCGCGGCGAGCTCCCAGAGCGCCGCCGGCGCCAGGCGGTCGCCGGTGAGACGCTCCAGGGCCAGCAGAGCCGCAGCCGCGTCGCTGCTGGCGCCGCCCAGGCCGCTCCCGGCCGGAATCGTCTTTTCAATGAATATGCGGATGCCGCGATTGAGCCGCCGGGCGCTGCGCCAGCGTTCGCAAGCCCGGTACACGAGATTGCCGGGCCCCTGCGGGATTGCAGGATCGTCGGTCTCCACCACGATCTCGCCTGCCCGCGGGCCAAGCGAGACCTGAAGGCGATCGGCCAGTGATATGGCCTGATAAACGGTGCGAATTTCGTGATACCCGTCCGGCCGCCGGCCGAGAATTCGCAGCCCGAGGTTGATCTTGGCGAAGGCGCGGAGCCGCAGGCGAGGCATGGCAAGGCAGAAGTCAGAATTCAGAAGTCAGAATCCAGAAATCGGGAGCGTGCAGACAGAAATCAGAAAGCAGAACAGACGAGCCCCAAGGCGAACCCAGCAGACGGCTGATCGCTCCTGACTTCTGGATTCTGACTTCTGGTTCCTGCCCTGTTCAGGGGCAGGGCTTCGGCCCGGGACCTCAGGGCTTGCCGTTCGCGAGGCGCAGTTTCAGTTCGTCGAGCTTCTTCTGCAGGATGGCCGCCTCGTCGGCGTCGAAATCGCTGCCCACCGCGGTGGGCCATTCTTTGAGGGCGCGTTCCCACATCTCCTGGGCGGCCTGAGCCTTGCCTAGGGCCAGGTCCAGGTTGCCGACGTGCTCGAGGATGGTGGGGTCGTCGGTGATCAGCCGGGCGGCCTTCTCGAGCGGCGCCTCCGCCAGGTCCGGGCGGTGCATCTTGAGATAGGCCCAGCCGAGGCTATCGAGATAGGCTCCGTTGTTGGGATCGCTTTTCAGCGCGCTCTCGATGTACTTCACGGACTCGTCCAGCCGCACCCCGCGGTCGGCTAGCATATAGCCCAGGTAATTGGAGGCCGGGCCGTTCAGCGGGTCGGAGGCGAGCACTTTCTTGAATTCGGCTTCGGCCAGGTCGAAGCGCTTCTGGCGCTCGTAGATGGAGCCGAGGAGAAAATGGGCGCTTTCCTGGTCGTCGGGCTTGGTGCTCAGGTTGAGGGCCTTCTCTGCCGCCGCCTGGGCCTCGGGGTAGCGCTTGGCCTGGGAGTCGACCTGGGCAATGGTGGTTTCGACGTCGAGGTCCGAGGGGCTGCCCGTGATCAGGCCGTTGAGAACTTTGAGGGCCTCGTCCGGTTTGCCCTGCTCGCCGAGCAGGGAGGCCCGCAACATCGCCAGTTGGCGGTCCTTCGGATACTTGGCGGCTGCGGCGTCCGCCTCAGCCATGGCCTTCTCGGGCTGGCGGCTGATTCTCAGGGTGTCGATGATCAGCGCTTCGCCGTGCGGGGCCTGGCCCGGGCCCAGGTCGGCGATCTGGCGGAAGGTGCTCGTGGCCTGGTCGTACTTCTGCTCGGTGCGGTAGATCAGCCCCAGGCGCTCGAGAAACGCCGCCCGGTTGCCCGCCTCGGCGAGGGTGTAGTGGCCGTCGGGCTTCTCGGAGTTTTTCAGCATGCCCTGGAGCAGAGCGATGGCCTTGTCGTCGTTCCCAACCGTTTCCTCGAGCACCACCTGTTCGTAGGTCACCTCGGCGTTCTCGGGGAGGAAGTTCAGGGCTTTGGCCAGCTCCCCGCGCGCCTCGTCGAACTTCCCCTCCACCCGGTCGAGATGGCCGAGCCGGAGCCAGGCGGCACCGTCGTTCGGGTCGGTTTTCAGGATCTTCTGAAGCTCGCTGCGCGCCTCGTTGGTCTTGCCCGCCGCCAGCAGGGCCTCGGCGTAATACTCGTGCAACTGCTGGTTCTCGGAATCCTGGTCGAGCGCGCTGCTATAGGCGTCCACGGCCTTGTCGTAGTCGCGCGTCTGCATGTACGCCTGTCCCAGCATCACCAGGGCGGCCGGATCCATGTCCGCCGCGGGCACCTTCTGGAGCGTGGCGATAGCGTCGTTGTAATCGCCCTCGTCGAGGTAAAGCTGCGAAAGATAGGAGAGCGCACCTTTGGAGCTGGGGTCGGCGCCGAGGGCCTTCTTGAAGACTTCCTCCGCCTTGTCGTTCTGGTTGGTCACGCGATAGAGCCGCCCCAGCGCGACCATGGAATCGGTGTCGGTGGGATCGAGCCGCGTGACCGCTTCAAACTGCTCGATGGCCTTGTGGAGGGTCGTTTCTGAACTGGCCGCTACCTCGCCTTCGCCCAGGCTGTGCAGGTAGATGCCGGCCAGCAGCCGGTGAGCGTCCACGTCGTCGGGGTTGACCCGCAAGACGGCTTCGGCCTGGCGAATGGCGTCCCCGATCCGGCTGATGCGGGTGTAAAGCTCGGCAATCTGGGTTTTGAGAAAGAGCGATTGCGGGTCTGCCGCGATTGCGGCCTGGCATTCCGCGATGGCCTTGTCCACCAAATCGCTGCGATTGCTGATCCCCGCCAGTTCTTCATAGCGGCGGGCCAGCACGAAATGGTAGTAGGCCGCGGCGTGGTCCGGGAGCCCAGGTGCACCCGAAGTTGCGCCGCTCGAGGGCGATTGCCCGGTGGATTCGGCCGCCTGGGCGGCGTCTGGCGACGTGCCGCCCGAGGCAGGCGCCGCGGGCGCAGGCTTCTGGCCGGCCCAACCGGACGCCAACCCCAAAAACAAAAAGAGGCTGATGCCAGCCCCGACCTTCCCGCCCATTCTCGTCATGATTTTTCCTGTTCCTCCGGCTCGACATCGCTCCTGAAGCGAATTATGGCACACGCCCTGGAGGCTGTCAAAACGACCGCCCCCGCCGGCCCGCGCGGACAGAGTTTCCCGGAATCCCGGCGACTCGGTCCCCAAACCGCGCGCGCTTGCGGCGCGCACCCCCTGAGCTACTTGATGGGCTGTGAAGGAATAAAGTTGCAAGGCGGTCCGTTTTCTCAGAGCATCATTGAAAGACCGGATGCGGGAGGCTGCCGCCCCCAGCCCTCGCCTCGTTGAGCGAGCGCCGCACAACCGGGAAGGGAGGACCTTCGCGAGGCTGCTATAATGTCCGCTCAAATCGTCGCGAAGTTGCACCGCATCTTATCCAGCGAAGGGCGCCGTGAGCGACAGATCGCTACCCCACAATCTCGACGCGGAACGAGCGCTGCTCGGCTCCATCATGCTCGACAACGGCGCGCTCGACGCCGTGGCCAGCACGGTCAGTCCGGACGATTTCTTTGCCGACTCCCACCGCCTCATTCTTCAAAAGATCATCGCGCTCTCCGAAAAAAAGCAGAATGCGGACCTGATCACACTGGCCGAGGAGCTCTCGAAAGCCGGCACTCTCGAAAAGATCGGCGGCGCCTCCTACCTGGCGGGGCTGAGCGACGGAGTGCCGGTGGGCGATTACTCCTTCGTTTCCAACTACGCCCGGATCATCAAAGAGAAATCGATCCTGCGCCGCCTCATCAACGCTTCCAGCAACGTGATGAGCCGGGCCTTCGAGGCCGTGGACGACCCGGAGATTCTCATCGATGAGGCGCAGCAGCAGTTCTACCAGATCGCCGGAGAAAAGACTCAATCCGGTTTCTTCGGCATCCAGGACATCGTCCGGACGAGCTTCGGCAACATCGACGTGCTCTTCGACCGCGGCCAGCGCGTGACCGGTGTGGAGACGGGGTTCATCGATCTCGACAACAAGACTTCGGGCCTGCAGCCGGGCGAGCTCATCATCGTGGCCGCGCGCCCTTCCCTCGGCAAGACCGCGCTCGCCATGAACATCGCGGCCTACGCCGCTGTCCAAGGGAAAAAGGTGGGGATGTTCTCGCTCGAAATGAGCAAGGAGTCGCTGCTGATCCGCCTGCTGTGCTCCGAGGCGCGCGTTGACGGCCACAAGCTCCGCACCGGCTTCGCCAGCCGGGAGGAATGGAAAAAAATCATGGGCGCGCTCGGACGCCTGGCGGAGGCTCCCCTTTTCATCGACGATACGCCGTCGCTGAGCGTGCTGCAGATCCGCGCCAAGGCGCGCCAACTTCAGCGAGAGCGCGGCTTGGACCTGCTGATCGTGGATTATCTCCAGCTCGCCACCGGGCACGGGCGCTTTGAGAACCGGACCCAGGAAGTCAGCTACATCTCGAGGGTGCTGAAAGCCATCGCAAAGGAATTGAAGATACCTGTCATGGCGCTCTCGCAGTTGAGCCGTGCTCCCGAACAGCACGGAGGCGGGGAACCGCAACTGCACCATCTGCGCGAATCCGGGTCGATCGAGCAGGACGCCGACGTGGTGATCTTCATTCACAAGGAAAAACGGGAAGTGGACGAGGAGGCTGGCGGCGGGCTGGAGCCCGAGGTGGGCGTGCAGAGAAAGCTCATCATCGGCAAGCAACGCAACGGCCCTACCGGCGACGTCAACGTGGTTTTTCAGAAGCGCTTTGTGCGCTTCGAGAACGGGCCGCTCGAGGCGGAACCGGAGGGGGGACGCTACTGAGTGCACGCAAGCATGGAACTCATACCACCACTTTTGAGAACTGATTTTCGCGAGTTTTGCGTGTGCCACTTTGTTCTTCGCCAGATCCATGACATTTTTGGAATG
>DATJAQ010000320.1:0-11822 GCA_035516075.1 Terriglobia bacterium
GCTGCCGATGGTGAAGGTCAGGTCCACGAAGCGCTCGTCGAAGCGGGTGGCGTGGGTGCAGCTTGCCACCTTGATCAGAGCGACGCGGGTAATGGTGGAAGCGTTCGGGGTGCTGATCGTGAACTGCTGGCCGTACTTCACGGTGGCCGGCGCGCTCGTGATGCTTGGGCGCGAGCCGTTTGAAAGGTAGGGCGGGCTGAAAACTTCCAGGGTCTTCTCCTGGGCTCCCCAATCCGAGCCTGCGGAGAGCACGCGGCCGTCAGGCAGCAGCAAAGCGGTGGAATGGTACGTGCGCTGAACCTGCTGCTGGTTGTAGGAGGTCCAAGTGTTTTTGACCGGGTCGTAGTCCTCGGGATAGTAAACCGGGTTGGAGTATTTACCGCCGCCGGAGCCTCCTCCTTCGGCGAGCACCGTACCATCCGGCATCAGCACCAGGTTCATGTTTTCGCGAATGGCGTTCATTGGCGCCGGCCCGCCCTGTGCCACCGCCGCGCAGGTGGTATTGGGCGGCTGGTCCGCGCCGCAGCCGTCAACCCACGCCGGATTTTGCTGCGAAAAGTCGATGGTCGACGTGCTGTTTGTCGCGGCTGTGGTCTCGTCGTCCCCTTGGCGCCCTCCCACCGAGAGAACCTTCTCGAGCCCCGGAAGCAGAACGGCGCCCCCGTAAATCCGCGGCCAGAAGCTGGGGATGGTGGGGACCGACGACCAGGTGTTGGTGGTGGGATTGAACATGCCGTTGTTGATGATCATCCCCGGTTCGAAGATGTTGCCCGTCGGCAGTAGAATCATTCTCGGATAGAAGTTCGTGTGGGTGCTGATGTTGGCCGTGCCCGGAAGCACCGTCCATTTATTGGTCGCAATGCCGTACGTTTCCATCTGGGTGACGATGTGGGTGGCGGTGGAGTTCTCGCCGGACGCCACCAGAATATCGCCGCTCGGCAGTTCGACATCGGTCGCGTACCAGCGGCCGTAATTCATCGGCGTCACCTGGGCCCAGGTGTTGGAGTAAGGGATATACTCCAGCACGTTGGCGATGCCCGCGTCCGAGGCGACCCCGTAAGTGTCGTTCTTGCCGCCCACAATCATCAATCGGCCGCTCGGGAGCATGATCGAGCCGGCGCAAAAGACGTCGAGGGGATAAGGAACGTTGTTTTGCGTTAAGACATTGGTGGTGGGATTCCAAACCACGGCCACCGAGCCGGTGCCCGAACCGATCGGCTGGTCGCTGTACCACATCAGAACCTTTCCCGTATAGAGCAGGGCGGCGTGGATGCCGATCGCTTTCATCGAAAGCGGCGCACTCCACGAGCCCCCAGTCTGCGGTTTGAGCAGCCCCCCCGACGGGGACCCCGCCGGGCTCGCCAGTGCCGGCCCCCCACCGCGCCCGAGCCCCGGTATGAATCCACCCGCACACAACGCGGCTACTAGGGTGGCGGCCAGCGCAATCTCGCGCCAGCGGAACGCGCGCGACACACCTTTGCTAAACAGTGCTCTCCCTTGATCCATTCAGCCTCCTCACCGGGGTACTAAAATGCGGGCATCACAGCAGCCGTTGCAGAGCGCGTATGACTTGCTATGGATTAAAGCACCCTCATGCTCAAATGTCAAGGTTATGTAAGTGGGTGTTTCAGACTTAGGTATGGCCTGCCGGATTCCGGCTCCGGGCAGCGGCCACGTTCTCTCCCGACACGGGGACTTCGCGCGGCCCGCAGCGTATGGGGCGCCCGGACGCAGCGCTTCGGCCGGCCCGCTCCCGGCGCGGCCATTGCATTGCGCGAGTAGAGGTCGTATGTTGGCAACAGAGTGAGACGCGCGGGAGGAGGCTCCGCACCCTGGAAGGCGCGTGCTGCATGAACTGGACGAGGTTAGGCGCTCGCGCGATGGGTTGGGTCTTGATGGCCGGATCGGCCGCCGCGCCCGTCGCCGCCCAAGCTCCCACCCACGTCGACGAGGCCGTGACGCAGGCTTACCGCAGCGCCGAGCCGCTGACGAGCTGGTCCTTTCCGAAGCTGCGCCGCGCCATCCCGGAACTCAAGGACCTCCAGCCCAGCGACGATCAGTCCCGCCTCCCCGCCCTGCTCCGCAACGTGGCGGCCAACCTCGCGGCCTTCCGTCAGAACATTTTCAACACAAGCTCGACGGAAAACATCGACGAACGCCGCACCGCCAACACCTCCCATACGATCGACGAGTTGGCGCTGCTCGGTTCGAGCGATGTGCCCGTGGCATCGGCCGACGAAGACCGCGAGCAGTTCAATTATCTCGTGCTGCCGGACGCGGCGAGCCGGAGTGGAATCCGGGAATACCGCACGGATTCGGGCGGTCAGGAGCGGAATCGCAAGGGGCCTGCGGAAATATTTGCGCGAACCATCGGATTCGTGGCTTTGCCCTTTTTCTTTGCGGCCGACGCGCAGCGGCTCTCGAGTTTTCGTTACCTGGGCTCGCAAGCTCTCAACGGCCGCGCTACTGAGGTGGTGGCCTTTGCCGAGCATGTGGAGGCCGACGCCGTCCGGGGGCAGTGGGTGTCGGGCGCGATCTCGGTTCCCCTGCTCCTGCAAGGCGTGGCCTGGATCGATCCCGTCACCTGGGAGATTCTGCGCCTGCGCACAGACTTGCTGGCGCCGCAGCCGGTAGCCGGGCTCAGGCGGTTGACCACGGTGGCCGTCTACGCGGAGGTCCGGTTTCAGAACCGGCCCCTGGCCTACTGCCTGCCCCAGGAAGTGCAGGTGGTGCTCGACGCCGGCGGCTACACCTTCATCAACCGGCACCGCTATTCGAACTACCAGGTGTTCAACGTTCAGACCCAGCAGAAGGTGGAGGCGCCGAAACAAGCGCCTCAGCCGCCCAAGCCTTGATTCCGAAAACCGTGCCTCTCGAGCTGCCCCGGATCCGCCACGAGCGCCTCCCCCAGGGTGCGCCGCCTTCGACGGTGGTGGCCAAACCTTGGAAGGCGCCCACGAAACGGTCCCAGAACCCAGCCGAATCTAAAGGACTTACGAACGCCAGGTTGGCTACACCCCGCGCTGCTTTTAAAAGACTTACAGACGCAAATGAGGCCAATTGCCTGCGCCCACTATCAAGAACTTACAAAAAGTCCCCAAAAAGGGAAAAGTGTACAAGAATTGGACATTTTGGCCCTCCAGAGGCCCGTTTTTCGGCATAAAAGGAGCCGCGACTTCGCAGCAAGTGATGGTTTCCCTGTAGCGCCGGTGTCCCCACCGGCGATCAAAAAACACTTCCCTGAATTCGCCGCTCACAGAGGGGCGCCACCGCGGTCGATACCCGGCGACCGCGAGAGTCGCCGCCGGGCAATCCCGCTCTCCGGATTCAGTGCCCGCTCGCCTGGCCCGGAATGATGATCACGGCGGCGTGGTGCCAGCCGTGACGGCCGAGGATCTCTTGCACCACGGAGAAATGCACGGGGCATCCGGCCTCCTCCTCGAACGCCTGGTGGATTTCGTCAAAATTCAGCAAGAAGCCGGCGTATTTGCCATGGCACAGCTTGTGCAGCACTTTGAACTCGCGCGTCACGCTCATGAGCCTCCAGCGCCTGCGGCCCCGCCCCGGTCCACGCAGCACCTCGTCGCCTTCCAGCCGGTAGCGCCGTTGCAGGCGCATCACCGCGCGCTCATTCCAGCCCACGATCCCGGCCACCTGCTTGACGGCAAGGCCCAGCCCGACGCGCAGGTAGAGGCACTGCGCCTGGCGGAACTCCGTCAACCCGCGGGCGTTCCTCATGGCGAGGCCGAGCTTCCGGGTAGTATTGCCGGAGATCGCCCCCGGCGGGACTGCGGCCGGCGGGCTGCCCGGCGCAGGCGAGCCGCTGCCCGCGCCCAGCAGAGCCGCCAGACCGTGCCGCCGGTATTGGGATTGAAGCGTGCTCACCACTTCCCGCCTCAGCCCCAAAAGCGCGGCCACCCGCACCACCTCCAGGCCCAATTCCTCGAGTAGCAGCACACACTGGATGCGCTGGCAGTCCCGTGCGCTTCGGGCGCGCTGCAACGCGGCTCGTAGCTCGCCGGCGGCGCCGGCCGCGAGAGGGCGCCGACGCGCGTCGCGCAGGCCGCTCAGCCCGGAGCGCCGGTAGCCGCGCTTCTGGCGGTCCATGCTCGCCGTGCCGCAGCCCAGCGCCTCCGCCGTCCGGTGACGGCTCAGGCCGAAGGCCTCGGGCAGCAGGACGCCAAGCGCCCGCCGCAGGTCGTCGGCCGTGCGCGCCGCCCTCGCCGCCGCCTTCAGCTCTCGAATCGAGTCTTCGGATAGCGGACGCCGCTTCGGCATGATGCCCTCCTGGGAGCAGGGCGCTAAAGAGCTGCGCCCTTGCGGTACTGAGTCCGTAGTATACTATATGATAAAGAGATGAAGGCCAGGCAGGCGCGCGCTACCGGCGTTCTAATCCGGCGGTATCCCTGTCGCGCTCGTGGGGAAGCCCCTCAAGCGCATTGCCCCACTGGAGTGAGGATGATGGACCATCACATTGTCGACGCGCGCTGTGTGGCCGGGCACGTGGTGTGGCTCCGGCTTCGCGATGGGACGAGCCGCGAGATCGATCTGGCGCCGGCTCTGCGCGGTCCCGTTTTCGAACTTTTGCGCGACCCCGCGGTATACAGGCAGTTCAAGATTCATCCCGAATTTCACACCCTCGTCTGGCCGAACGGAGCCGACTTCGCGCCCGAGTTCCTGCACGATAATGTGCGCGTCGCGGTATAACCACTCCGCACAGCCGAGGCGCCTCCTTGCAAATCTGCCACGCTGTGGCATAATTGCAAGGTGATCCCCCGGCTTGCCACAGACCGGCTTCGCAAAACGTTGCAGGCATTCCCCGCGGTGGCGCTGCTCGGCCCCCGGCAGGCCGGCAAAACCACCCTGGCCACCCTGCTCGCCGGCGAGCATCCCGAGCGCGCCGTTTATCTCGACCTGGAATTGCCGTCGGACCGGGCCAAACTGGCCGACCCGGAACTTTACCTGGCGGCCCACGAAAACAAGCTGGTGATCCTGGACGAAATCCATCGCTCTCCGGGCATTTTCCAAGTCCTGCGCGCGGTGATCGACCGGCGGCGGCGGAAGGGGATCAAGGCCGGAGAGTTCCTGGTGCTCGGCTCCGCCTCCGTGGACCTCCTTCAACAATCCTCGGAAACCCTGGCCGGCCGCATCGCTTATCTGGAGCTCACGCCCTTTCTGGCCCCTGAGGTTGCCAGGCAAAACGGCTCGGCCTCGGAACGCCTCTGGGTGCGCGGCGGGTTCCCGGAAAGCTTTCTCGCCAGCAGCGACGCGGCCAGCCTGGACTGGCGGCAGGCGTTCATTCAGACCTATCTGGAACGGGATATTCCCATGCTCGGGCCCCGCATCCCCGCCGAAACGCTGAATCGCTTCTGGCAGATGCTGGCGCACGGGCAGGGGCAGCTCTTTCACGCCGCCCCTCTGGCCGCCGGCCTCGGTGTGAGCGGACACACCGTGGCTCGCTACCTGGATGTGTTGACGGACTTGCTGCTGGTTCGCCGCTTGCAGCCGTGGGCGGGAAACCTCAAAAAGCGGTTGGTACGCTCTCCCAAGGTGTACGTGCGCGACAGCGGGCTGGTGCACGCCCTGCTGGGCATTCGCGACCGCGAGGAGTTGCTCGGGCACCCCGTGGCCGGACCGAGCTGGGAGGGCTTCGTACTCGAAAGCCTGGTATCACTCGCTCCGCCACGGACGGGCGCCTGGTTCTACCGGACTTCGGCGGGCGCGGAGATCGATCTACTGTTGGAACTGGCGGGCGGCCACCGCCACGCGGTGGAAATCAAGCGCTCGGTGGGCGACCCTCGTCCCAGCCAGGGTTTTCATCTGGCTTGCGACGATCTAAAAGTGCGGGGACGGTGGGTGGTTTACCCCGGAAGGGAGCGGTTTCGGCTGGACGCCCGCACCGAGGGCATCCCTTTCAGCGAGGCGGCGCAGCCTGACCTTCCGTGGGCGTCCGGCTCGCGCTGATCACCCAAGAGTCCCTTAAGGCGCCGTCGAGCCGCGCTCGACACCTGCTTCGCCGGCCCGCAGGCTAAGCCGTATGGAAGTACAACTCACTGCGGACCAAAGAGCGTTCGTCCGCCAAGCCATCGAGAGCGGGCGCCTTCGGCGCGAGGAAGACGCCGTGAAGGAAGCGCTTACGTTATGGGAAGAGCGGGAGCGGCGGAGACTGGAAATACTGGTCGCCGTCGATCGGGCGGAAGCCTCCCTGGCGCACGGGGAAGGCCGCCGGGTGACAACCCCCGAGGACGTGAAAGAGCTTGCCGCCGGCGTTAGACGCCGGAGGTGTGGCGGTTCGATGGCGAGCGGCTGACGATCCTGCAACTTCAGGGCGGTGGCTATGCGGAATGCGAAGCGAGCCGAGTGCTCGGCACGGTTGCCGCGGTCGATCTGTCGCGCCTCGCCGGGCGGAGCTTGACGCTAAAGCGAACCGAGTGGCTGAAGGAAGTTCGGAGCTGGGTACGCGAGCAAGACCAGCCTCAGTAGTGCGAACCTGCCTTGAAATCGTGTAGCATCCCGCGACTTTGCCACGAACAAGCGCAGACCCGCGAGAGAAGGGGCTGCGCCGGCCGCCAAGCCATCGAGTGCGGCCATCTCCGGCGCGAGAAAGACCCGAGATCGGCACGATCTTGACTTATTTAAGTCGTTGGTACAGAATCGTGACATGAAGCCCGGTTTCAAGCGCACCAGTGTTGATATCCCTCGCGACCTCCACCGGCGCCTGCGCCAGGCCGCGGCGGGCCAGGGTTGCTCGGCCCGCCAATTGATCTTGGCCGGCATTGAGCAATCTGTGAAGCAAGCCGAATCCCGCCACAGGCGCCCGCCACGGCGGCTCAAGCTTGATCCGCCCATCGTGCCCTCTCGGGGGCGGAGGTTCGACCTTACCAACGAACAGATTTATGACCTCATTGAGTTTCCCTGACGTTAACGTTTGGCTCGCTCTATTGCTCGCCGACCATGTCCACCGGAAGACAGCATCCCTATGGTGGGAGGCAACGGAGGGGACCATCGCTTTCACGCGTTTCACGGAACTGGGTATCCTGCGCCTCCTGACCACGGCCGGCGCTATGAATGGCAAACCGCTCAGCATGGATCAGGCGTGGCGCGCGTACGACCGGCTGTTCGAGGACGATCGCGTGGCGCTTTTCCCCGAACCCGAGGGAGTGGAGAGCCGTTTCCGTGAGCACGCGCGCGGCCGGACTGCGTCGCCTAAACTCTGGAGCGATGCCTGGCTGCTGGCTTTTGCGCGCGCCGCGGGAGGAACGCTGGTCACCCTGGACCGGGCGCTCGCCGCGCACGGCGCCTTCTGCCTGCTCCCCGGCAAGGGCGCGTGAGCAATCCGAAGTGCGTTGCGCTGGCGCGGCGTCGGCTTTTCTGGCGCTGCCACCCGTGATCGGCCCGTTGAAAAGGTCGCCATGGGCGGGACGGGGCGTCGAACTGGCGCAGACCCGGAAAAGAAGGGGCTGCGGCAGCCTGCCGGGGCGCCGGCCGGGCGCCTGAACCATACGGACTGGGAATCGGGATGGCCTTTACGGTACACTCCGGCCAGGGATAAGGAACTGGACTATGAGAGCCACGCTGGCCCCTGCGGAATCGAGAACGCTGCTGCGGAATGTGAGCTGGGAGACCTACGAGCGCATCCTCTCCGGCCAGGCGGACGCCCCATCTCCCCGTTTTAACTTCGACCGTGGGGTGCTGGAAATCATGAGCCCTTCCTCCGAGCACGAAGAGTACAAGCAGGCCCTCACCTTGCTGGTGGAAACCCTGGCGGACGGTTTGGGCATCGACATCCGCAACCTGGGCTCGACGACTTTCAAACGGAGCGAGATGGAGCGAGGCTTCGAGGCGGACGCTTGTTTCTACATCCAAAGTGCCGGGACGGTTGAAGGCAGGGCCCACATCGACCCCGCCGTTGATCCGGCCCCGGATCTCGTGATCGAGGTGGAAATCACCGCCCCCGCCCTGAATAAGCTGCCCATTTACGCGGGTTTCGGGGTGCCGGAGGTGTGGCGGTTCGACGGCGAGCGGCTCACGATCCTGCAGCTTCAGGGCGGCAAGTATACGGAATGCGAAACCAGCCGGGTGCTCGGCTCAGTTGCCTCGGTTGACCTGTCGCGCTTGGCCAGGCGGAGCTTGACGCTAAAGCGAACCGAGTGGCTGAAGGAAGTTCGGAGCTGGGTGCGCGAGCAAGGCCACTCTCAATAGTCCGAATTTGAGTTGAAGCCGTTCAACATCCCTAAAGGCGGCCACAAGGAAGCGCAGACCCGGGAAGGAAGGGTGTGCGCCAGCCTGCCGCCGGGTCAGAGATTTTGGAACCTATGGAACCGTCTCGATGCACGGCGTGAAGTCGTCACTGTGATTCGGAAGCAATATGAAAGCTCGATTTCCACCGTGTCTGGCCGGGCAACGTGCGGCTTCCGTAAAACGGATCCACAGAGGAATTGGTCACGGTGGCGGCTATCCGGTAGGTACCGGGGGGCATGTCAACGCTTCTGGATTTCCCGGCTGGCACTAACAGCTCGCGATCAACCGGCCCGCTGAAGTACACGTGCAGTTGGTACTCCGTGTTATTTGTCACGTCCCAGCCAGCCCCTTGATCCGCAGCGGCAGTTGTGCTACGAGCTTCGGGCAATTCCTGGTGACTGCCGCGACTGATTCTATCGATCGTCGACCTTACGGAACCTTTTGAATCGTCAGGTTGCGGGGACTCGGTGGGTTGATTCAAGATCTCCTCGGGTGTCTGCCATGACCATTCACAATAGCCTTTCAAATGTACAGTGCAAACGAACGGTGACTTTGGATAACTGGTTCGTGAACAATCGGTGTCTTCGGTCTCGTAGTCCACTATTCTGCCTTCCTCTGTCTGGTTTGGGTGGGCTTGCATCGCGAGAATTTTGCAGGCACTTGCAAGATTTAAGACAGCAAGGTCCCTCGCGGAGGCGACCGCATTCTCCTTGCTCGTACCTGGAGAATATCCACTCGCTCTCACAACCTGGCGCTCGTGTTTCGCCATCATGATGCGAGTCCACAAAGGCAACGCGATCACTGCACCTAAAACGAAGCTTGCGGTTGTCCAGTGGGCGAATTGGCGGTTCATACTATCCTCCCTATCACGGCCAAACCGGAATTCCGTTTTGGTCGCCGGCACCTGAGAGTATACACCCTCTTGTGCTTAACCCGGAATTTCCCTCATCGACTTCCCGTCCGATCGTAACATACGCATGACCGCCGCTGAACGCGTTGTCCGTATCGCACCATCTAAAATGTAACCAGGGGAGGAGTGATCGCGCCATTTAAGATGTAGCCCGAGTCGGCGAGAAGGACAAGGAGGGTTACGGCAGGCTGGCGCAGGTCTTTCTTTTCAGACCTGCGCCAGTGCTCCCCCGGTTTGTCGCGGGTGGCGACGGCATCGATCTTTATATCGTTGGCACCGCGCACCTGACAGCACCTCTACAAACGGGGTTGTACCGCAGCTTGTGTTAAATAGAAGCGAAAAGGGGCGGTGAGCGACTGGGGCGGAAAGAATTCGAAACGCTGATGGTTGGCCCAGGCCTGAAAAGTAAGGCCTGCGCCCGCCAGCCAGCCGAACGCTGTGCTGGGGGCCGATCCCAAGGGAACTCTAGCCGGGATTGTTTGAGGCGCTTCGCTCCCTCGCCCACTCCCGCACCAGCTTTCGCCAGGCGAGCGTGGTGAGCTTTTTACTGCGGTCCACAAACTCCGACAAAATCGCTTCCGTCAACCCGGGCAGCGCCGCGCTCTGCCGGGACGGTTTGTACTCTCCCGCATCGAGTATCAGAATCCTCACACCCTGGCCGTCGGTCAACCACAACTCCGGAACTCCGAGGCGGGCCCAGATGGCAAGCTTGTCCAGGGCGGGGCTTGTGACCTCAACCTCGATCACCAGGTCCGGGGGAGGATCCACCGTGAGGTCCACCGCTCCCCTCCCCCGAATCAGCTCAACGTGTTGGATGTAGAAGCAGCAGTCGGGCTCGGCGCCCTGTTTGAGATCGCGCCGGCGGAACGTGGCGGAGCCGAGCCTGATGAATTCGATGCCCCATTCCTCCGCCGCAATATCGGCGATCATCGCGACCACTTCTTTCAGCTCCTCGTGCTCCACGGACGGGCTCATGATCTCCAGTGCACCCCGGTCATAAGCGATCCTGGGCGAGCTGGCGCTGACGTTGGCGGCCAGCAGCCCTTCGTAAGTGTCCCAGGTTACGTTACGCAGCACCACGCGCTGCTCCCGCACCTGTAAAGGCGGGGTTATGACACCCGGCATGCCCTTCCTCCCTCTGCTCGCGGCGACGTCTGTTCCTTGGCAGTGTATCGCGCGGCAGACGCGCTTTCAACCCGCGGGTGGCGACGATCCCGTTTTTACGCGGGTGGCGAGGACATTGCCTTTAATGTCGTTGCCATCGCGTCGACCCGAGCCGGGCCGAAAACGCGCCGCGCCATCACCACGACCGCGCACCTGACAACACCTCTACAAATGGGGTCGCACCGCAGCTTGTGTTGAAGGGAAGCGAAAAGGGGCGGTGGTAGACTTGGGGGGGAAGGGCGTCGAGGTGTTGATGCCGGGCCCAGGCCTGAAAAGAAAGGGCTGCGCCAGCCGGCCAAGGATCCGCGCTAGGGCGTTGTCGTCAGCTCTCCCACGAGCTCGGCGAGAGTTTTGAAATACCGGCCGTGAGTCCGGCGAAGCGCCTCTTCGTTAGGGGCATCGAGTATCACGACTTCGTGCTCAAAGCCGCCGTCGTTGAGGGCCAGTTCAAGTTTGAGGCGGGCATCCTGAGCGGCTTGGCGCTCCGACTCATCGAACTTTCGGAACTGCATGAGGGTTCCGGTAGGGCGGTCATATTCGATCAGAAAGAGCATTCTCTTTACCTCTTCCGGGCCTCCACGAGGAGTGCAATCAGACCTTTCAGTAACCCGCCAAGCTGCTGCTTCCGTTCTGCAACGTCTCGAGCTCCGCCCGCACCAGCGCCTCGTAACTCCCAGGTCTCTAACGCTTCGATGGCGTTGGAGATGTTGAACAGCATTGACTGGGTCCGGGCATCGCCGCCGCCATATTTTATCGCGGGATCGACCGCATCGGATAGCCGCTCCGAGAGCTGTGCCCAGAGATGCTGAAGCTCGGTGCGAACCTGAATCTCAACCGCACGATTGCGAAATATCGGAATGAGATGAACCGCCCGGTAGCCGTAGCTGGGCTGCTTGCGACGATCGACAACCGTCACTCTGGCAAACCCGCCTCTGAGCTCTTCCACCACACGATCCTGCAACGCAATGTCCTCCACCACCAACCGGCACCCGGCGATGTCCTGCATCTGGCTAAGCCGGATCGTTTCGCGGCGGAGCTTTTCGACGATGGACGTCGTCGACTTCGCCGGTCTCCCCGTGGGCTCCAACTGTGTTGCTGCCCGGACAGCAGCTATAACCTCATGGTACGCTTCGGCAAAGGAACCGCGGTGAGAATCAAGCCGCCGGAGATCCTCGTCCGAAACTTCGCCCTTTCTAAGGCGATCCCCGAGCAGGTCGACTTGGGTCTTGGAGATTCCGCTCACGCCCGAGCCTCATCATAGCGCATGTCAGGGTGTGGGGCACTTACGGCGACCACGAGCAGGTGCCCGAGGCGCTATGTCGTTGCCCCCGCTTCGGCCGGCAGGCTGGCGCAGGTCTTTCTTTTCAGACCCGCGCCAGTGCTGCCCGGTTTGTCGCGGGTGGCGACGGCGTCGATCTTTACGTCGTCGCCACCGCGCACCTCACTGCACCTCTACAAATGGGGTTGCACCGCAGCTTGTGTTGAATGGAAGCGAAAAGGGGCGGGG
>DATJAQ010000321.1:0-4414 GCA_035516075.1 Terriglobia bacterium
GGCTACCTCGATTCTCTCCAGCGCGCCCACGGTGGCCGCGCCGGTCGCGGTCGCGACTCCTACTCCCGGGGCGCCGCGGACTCCGGCGCCGCGGACTCCGGCGCCGCCCGCGCCGAAAAAGCCGGGTCTTCCGCCGATCCCGCAGAAGTACCTCTTGATCGGCACCGCCGGTCTCGCGGGCGTGGTGTTCGTGATCGTCGTCATCGCGGTCATCGTGAAGCTGACGCATCGTCCCCCGGCGCCCGTGGTGCCCGCTAGTTATCAAGTGGTGCTGAAAACGACGCCCGAGGGAGCTGCGATTTCCGTCGACGGGAACCCTTGCGGCTCCTCGACGTGCACGGTCAAGCTGGCGCCCGGACACTACCAGGCGGAAGCGACCCTGATCGGATACCAGGACACGACTACCCCCTTTGAGGTCACAGCCAACGGCGGGCCGAGCGAGGTATCGCTGATCCTGCAGCCTACTCCGTCGCAGATCCACCTCGCCACCGATCTGACGGAAGGCACGCTGACGGTCGACGGTAACCCCGCCGGCCAACTGCAGGGCGACGCGACCCAGGTTCCCAACCTCTCGCCGGGCGAGCACAAACTGGAAATCCAGGGCGGCGGCGCGAAGGCGCTGCTCGCCTTCTCGTTATCGCCCAGCGCGCTGCCCAAGTTGACGCAGCCGATCCAGGCGCAGGGCCTCAGCGCGGTTGTCATCTCGCGGTACGGAACCGAGGCCATGGTGTATTCGAGCACGCAGGGCGTTCCGGTCATGCTTGACGGCAAGGCGAAGGGCGCCGCGACCGCGGCGGGCCTGGAACTGAAAGATCTGGCGCCGGGGCCGCACGAAGTGGAGATGACGATCAACGGGCTCACCCGCAAAATTCCGTTCGAATCGACCACCACATCAGGCATCGTGGCCTCGCTACTGACCGAGCGCGACGTGGGCTCGCTGCGGATCACCACCGGCGAAGACGGCGTGACCGTGTACCTCAACGGGCAAAAGAACCCGCGTCAGACCGCGGCTGGCGTCCTGCTGCTCTCGCTCGCGCCGAAGCAGTACGTGGTGCATGTGGAGAAGCCGGGCTTCGCGGCGGCGGACCAGCAGGTGGACGTGCGGCGCGGCGAGGAGAGGCAGGTGAAATTCAAGCTGCTCTCCACCAAGGCGGCGCTCGAAGTGCACGCTCCGCCGGGAACCGAAGTGTGGCTGGACAACGCGCAGATCGGCACGTCGAACGACAGCGGCTTCTCCGCCGCGAACATCGAGCCGGGCAAACACACCATCTACCTGCTGAAGGACCGCGTTCGCACCACGCCCGCGGAGTATGTGTTCGAAGCAGGCAAGACCACCACGGTGGATCGCTCGAAGCTGACCGCGCCCGGCACCTTGAAAATCGAAGTCAGCCCGGCGGTCGCTGGCGTGCAGGTCCATGTGCAAGCGGAAGGAGACGCGAAGGAACAGGCCGTTTCCGGAAACGAGATCAGCGTGCCGGAGGGCAATTACCGCGTGACGGGGTCCGCGCCGCAGTACGCCGACGCCAGCGTAAACGTGCACGTCACCGCCGGCGCCGTCACCTCGGCGACGCTCACCATGAAGCGGCTGGAGGCGCCCGTGCAGCCCAAGCAGCAGGCGGTCTTCAGCATGGAGGATTGGGTTAAGGCCACGGCCGGGACGCCGAGCCTGTCGAAGTGGGAGCACGAGGATAACGTATGGGTGAAGCGCGGCGGCGAGTTCGTCGTGGCGCCTTTCAACCCCACGCCCGGCACGCTGATTTTCACCGCGCTCCTGATGAAGGGCAAACACTTGGAGTGGGTAGTGGACTACAAGGACGACAGGAATTACGTCCTCTTCCAGATTGAGGAACGGAGCCTTGTCCGGACCGAGTATGTGAACGGCAGGAAAGGCGAGCCCGTCCGGAAGCCGATGTCGATCTCGGCGGCCAGTTACGTGACGATAATGATCAAGGTGAGCGCGACGTCGATTGTCCATAGCGTGCTCGTGCAGAAGAACTGGGAGGTCGTAGACGACTGGGCAAGGCCCGGCGGCGGCTTGCAGGGCAAACTCGGTTTCTACGTACACGGCAAAGACCAGATCGGGGTCAGCCAGTTCACTTTCACGGCGAATTAGGCCGCGAGAGAGCGCCGGCCGGGCATGCCGGGTCTCTACGGCCGGCCGTCACTCTCCGCCTGGCCCAGGGCCGGGGCCCGCGGTTTTCGGCGCCGGCTTCTCCGCGCTGAAGACCAGCCTCACGTCGGCGGTGTGGGTCTTGTCGTTGAGTTTCACGTCGGCGGCGGTCTTACCCAGGTGCTCGAACAGGTTCTCCTGCCGGATCACACCGAAGAAATACTCCGGGTACTCCGGGTTGAACGGCTTGCCGGTCTTCATGGTCCAGAGGCGGAGGATTTCGGCTTCGCCCTCCAGGTCGAGGCCGCTCACCCCGAGCTTTCCCATGATGTATTGCGGGCCGGGATCGACGCGAATCACGGCGTCCACCGTCTCGTGACCGTCGTCAACCACGCGGTCCGCGCTGAGCTTGGCGTTCAAGTAGCCGGTGCGGCGCAGCTCCTTGCGCATCGCATCCAGGCCCTGGTTGATCTTGTCGAAGTTGGCCACGTCGCCGGCCTTCACGTCCATGGTCCGCAGCAGCGTGCCCGCTTCGACCGGCGTCGGCCCTTCGATCGACACCTTGCCCAGCGTGTAGCTGCGGCCTTCGTCGATGGTGACGAAGACGTGGACGCCCTGGACGTCTTTGTCCGGCTCGGTCGAGATCTCGGTGAATTTCACGCGCATCCGCCCGCGGGCCTCGTAGAGCGGCCGGATGGAGCTGTTGAGGATCTCGCGGAACCGGTCTTCGGTGTATTCGGAGCCGATGCCGGCGCCGGCAATGGCATCGTGCAGCAAATTGGAAGGGACCACGTGGTTGCCGCGGAACGTCACCAGCGCCACCGCGGGCAGGCTGTGCGCCGGCCGGAAGACGACGGCAAACTCACCCGTCGCGGAGGGCGCCACACCAACCACGATCTTATCGGTCACACCCTTCGCCGCCACCAGTTCCTGCACCCATTTCTGGTACCGCGCGAAGGCGGGCTGCGTGGCGGGTATCTTCCCGGAAGCGAACAGCGGATCGCGGGCGCGCAGCCCGGCGCGCAGCTCCTGCTCGGAAACGTGCAACTCCTCGAACTCGGCTGGGTAAGCCTGCTGGACCTCGGTGACCTGAAACACCGCCGCGTAGCCTTTCGCCGAACCCGGAGTGAACTTGTAGCCGACGGTCTCGAAGGCTCCGGTATCGAGCAGCCGCATGCGCGCAGCCTCGAACTCGGGCTTGCCCACCACTTCGCCCACTTTGAGCCCCGCGGCCGCGAGAATTTCCCCCGCGCTGTAGGTGTGGTTGCCTTCCACCACCAGGCTTTCGATGGGCCAGCGCGCCAGCGGCGTGGAGGCGGCACCCTTGACGGGCGCCTTTTGCGCGAATCCGCACCCGCCGGCCAGCATCAAAACCAGTAGCAACCTGTTCATAATCTTCATGGTAGCGCCGGCCCAAGAATCCTTCCGCGCAGGCGGAGTCCCGATTCGCTCACGGTCGCGGGCGGCAGGCCCTCTCATGCTAGACGCACCGGCGCCGCCGCCGGTGACGCGGGTAGAATAAAAAAAGTGCCTTACGATCTGATCGTTATCGGGAGTGGTCCCGGCGGCTACTCCGCAGCCATTCGCGCCGGCCAATACGGACTGAAGACCGCCCTGGTGGAGAAGCAGCCCAGGCTCGGGGGCACCTGCCTGCTGGTGGGCTGCATCCCAACCAAGAGCCTGCTGCAGACCGCCGATGTTTGGGAGCGCTTCGTGCACTCCGAGCAGGAGGGCATCCACTGCGAAAACCCGCGCCTCGATTACCCCAAGGTGAAGGACCGCAAGGACGGCATCGTCAGCAAGCACTCCAAGGGCGTCGAACTGCTCCTCAAGCGCGCCAAGGTGGAGCGCATCTCCGGCTACGCCACTTTGAAGGGCGGCGGCAAAGTCGAAGTGCGGGGCGCATCCGGCGCGCAGACCCTGGAGACGAAGAACGTCATTGTCGCCACGGGCTCGGAAGCGCGCATGCTGCCCGGTCTCGCGGCCGACCCCGAGTTCATCCTCACCAATATCGAAATCCTCGACCTGACGGCGGTGCCGAAGAGCCTGATCATTATCGGCGCCGGCGCCGTCGGCGTGGAGTTCGCCAGCATCTTCCGCCGCTTCGGCGCCGAAGTCACGGTGATCGAAATGCTGCCGCGCATCGTGCCGGTGGAGGACGAAGACATCTCGAAAGAACTCGACCGCAATTTCCGCAAACAGGGCATTCGAGTGGAGACCGGCGCGCGCGCGGAGAAGATCGAGAAGACCGGCGCCGGCGTGCGGCTCTTGCTGACCACGAAGGATGGCAAGCAGGAGACGCTC
>DATJAQ010000322.1:0-3286 GCA_035516075.1 Terriglobia bacterium
TGAGTGCTACGAGGCTTTCTTCTCCGTCGCCGGTTCTTGCTCTCCACTCTTCCCTGACCCCTTGTCGTCGTCTCCGCGCAGGAAGCGGATGCGATCCATGATCTGCTTGGCCAGCTCCGGCGCGGCGCGGACGCCGTCCCAGGCGATCACTTTGCCCGCACCGAGGATGACGCCGCTCGCCGGGTGCACGAGCCGATAGGTAAAGTCCCAGGTAAACTCCTTACGGCTGAGTTCGATCACCAAGTCGGCAACATGGGGATCCTCAACGATCACCAAATTACCCGACTTGAACTCCGGACGCTCGAACAGTTTTTTCTCCAGCGGCTCGGCGGGGAACATGGGATTGCCGAGCAGGCAAACGGTGTGCGCCGAGCGCATGATCTCGGCGGGGGATCGAGGCTTCTCGGTTCGTTCGGTGTCATTGGAGCTAAGGCCGCGGCGGCGGAAGGTGAGATTCTGACCCGACCCAAGCGCCAATCCGTCCACGCGGTCAGCCAAGCCCATGACGCTCTCCAGAGGCACGGCGAAGTTCAGATTCTGCCCTCCCATTGATCCCACCACGATTCCCAGCAGGCGACCTTGATTGTCGGCGAGGGCCCCACCGCTCGATCCGTGAGTGACCGAGGCCGTGAACTGCAGCAAGCGATAGCCGGCACCGGCGCCGGGTACGTCGTCCGCCTGGCGGGTGGCGCTGAGGATGCCCGAGGACGCGGTCCACTCCAGGCCTGCGGGGTTGGAGATGGTATAGACCGTCGCCCCCTGGCGCGTGTCTTCCAGCGGCGCGCGGGCGAGTGTCGGCAGGTTGCCGGCCGGGATGCGCAGGGCAACGACGTCACGCCGCTGGTCGAAGCCGAGAATCACCGCGCGGTCGTATGTCTCGCCGTTTTTCAACCGCACCTGAACGGCGGGCTGGTCTTTGATCAAGTGATAGGCGGTCATGATGATGCCGTCCGGGCGCACAATCACTCCTGAGCCGAGCGCCACCGGTACCGAGCCGCTCCCGGCCAGAATCACCACCACCGACGGCGCGACTTTCGCCACCACTTCTTCGCTGGCGAGCGGGCGTTCACGCTGCGGTGGAAGCGGGTAGAGCACCTGCGGCTGCGCGCCGGGCATTATGATCGGCGTCGACTGTGCCGGTGACTTAACGGCACCGGACGCCGCCAGCGAAGCGGCTAGCAGAACCAGGATCACAGTGCGGCTGAGCGAGTGGTTAGCTTTCACGTTTGTCCTCCGTCAAGTAGGGGTGGCTCCGGCGGCCCGCGCCTGGACGTAGAGTCGAAGCAGCCGCTCGGGGCTCGCCCCGGTGTGAGGCAAGCCAGGTGCCAAGAAAGCGCGGAACAGGCGGCGTGAGAAATCAGCGGGTTACGCAACCTCTCTACCGGGCGGGTGTCTGGCAACGCCGCCTGAAACGGGCGCCGGTGGATGGTTTTGCTGGCGTCGAGGAGATTACGGCAGTGAGTCATTGAATCATTGAGCCACTGAAGAACAGCTGTCGGCCCTCAGCAACCAGCCATCAGCTATCAGCCCTCAGTTGTCAGCGATCAGCCGATCACCAAGGCTTTCTTGCTGAGAGCTGAGGCCTGAGGGCTGACGACTCTTTCAAATCCGTAACTGCTTCCAGCGGCCCCGGCGGAACAGGACCATGCTTGCGGCGGCAATTGCCATCTCGGCGATAAGGATCGACAGGTAAACGCCGCTCGATGCGAGAGTTCCGTGGAGGGCCAGCGCATACGCCAGGGGAATCTCCAGCACCCAGTAGCCGAAGAGGTTCACCACCGTCGGGGTGCGCGTGTCGCCAGCCCCGTTGAAAGCCTGCAGCATCACCATGCCGTAGGCATACCCGACATTGCCGAAGCTGATGATGCGCAGCGCCGAAACGGCCAACGGCACCACCGCCGGATCGTTGGTGAACAGGAGAATAATGGGATGGGCGAGGACAATCGAGAGCACCCCCACCGTGCCCATGAACAGCATGTTGTAGAAGCCGGTGCGCCAAACCGATTGCTCGGCGCGCCCGGGCTCGCCTGCGCCCAGGTTCTGGCCCACTAATGTAGCCGCCGCATTAGCCAGGCCCCACGAGGGCAGAATCACGAAGATCAAGATTCGAATGGCAATGGTGTAGCCGGCGATGGCGGCGCCGCCGAACACGCTGATGATGCGTACCAGCACGATCCAGCTTGCCTGCCCGATGAGAAATTGCAGGATGCCGGTCACCGACACTCTGGCGAGGCGCCGCATGACGCCCAGTTCGAAGCGAAGCTGGCGGCGCAGAATGCGGAGGCGCTCGCTGCCCCGCAGCAGCATCACCACCTGGAACAGCAGGCCGATGGATCGGCCGGTGGTGGTGGCCACCGCCGCTCCGGTTACGCCCAGGCGCGGGAACGGCCCCACGCCGAAGATCAGGCAGGGGTCGAGCGCCAGGTTGATGAAGTTCGAGAGCCACAGCACCCGCATGGCGATCGCCGCATCGCCGGCGCCGCGGAAGATGGCATTGTTCAGGTAAAGCAGCACCAGCACGCCGCTCGCGCCCAGGACGATCCGGGCGTAGCCCGAGCCTACATGGATGATCGTGGGGGTGGCGCCCATCACCGCCAGCAAGCGCGGCGCCAGAAAGAGGCAAGGCAATCCCATGACCAGAGAGACGCCTACCCCCAGCGCAATCGCCTGCACCGCGGCCACCGCCGCGCCCTCGGGATCCTTTTCGCCGGTGCGGCGCGCCACCATGGCGGTGGTGGAAAGGCCCAGGCCCATGGCGATCGCCACCACGATGGTCAGCAAAGACTCGGTGAGACCGATGGTGGCCACGGCATTGGCGCCGAGGCGGGCCACCCAGAAGACGTCGACCAAGGTGAACAGCGACTCCATTGCCATCTCCAGCACCATGGGTACGGCCAGCAGAAAGATGGCGCGATCGATGCCGATAGCGGTGTAGTCCTGCGGGGAGCCGCGAAGGGCCTCGCGGATCGAGGCCCAGAAACGCGAGGGCGGCTGAATTGGCGTCATGCGGACAGTATCCATTACTTCCATTGAGGCACCTTTGTCCGCGCCGGAAGGCGCGTGGCCGGGTCAGGAGTGCGTCCTGACGGGTCAGTGCATGAGAGGTGAAGCCGCAACGACCAGGATCAACAGGATTGATTTTCGAGATGGCCTCATCCCTCGTAATCACGGCTTCCGTGACCGAGCGGATGAGCGGATAACGGCAGGCCAGGACGGCCGGCAGGCTACCAGATCAGCGGGCTCGATTACGGAAGGATTCGAGCAATAGCGATGACCCCGACAAACG
>DATJAQ010000323.1:0-10434 GCA_035516075.1 Terriglobia bacterium
CCGCGCGCCTACATCGTCACCCTGCGTCGGTATTGCGCGCCCATCGGCCGCCTCAAGTTCCGAACACTGGGCGTAGCGATGATTGCCGCGGATGGCCGCCACGGCGATGGCGGCGAAGATCAGCATCGGCGGAACGATAAGGACTAGGATACCACTTTGCAGCGCCTGAACGACGCCTGAGCCCCCCGACACCAGCGAGGAGTAGCAGTAAGGACAGCCCGAGGCCCGTCCCGATGCCAGGCTTGCGGCTAACGCCAGGCCGGCGAACCAGCGCCCGGCCCTCAGCGCCGAGCCGGCCAGCGAATTGAATCCCGCTGAGCTCAAGTTCAAATTCTTACACCCATCCCGTCGGCGAAGGGCGCCGCACGAAGATTTTGTATTCTACTACCATCCGGCTCGTGCACGCACTGGCGGCGCCTGAGAACAGTGCCCGCTCAGGGGCGCGGCGCCTCGTTCACATTTCGAGCGCCAGCAAGACCAGGAGGTAGATCCACAATGCGACCACGAAGTGCCAATAAAAGGCTGCCGCCCCCAGCATCGCCCGGCTGCGCGCCTGGCCCGCCGCGCTTTTCGCCTTGAACGCCGCATAAACGACGGCAAGCACGCCTCCGAGCACGAACGCGCCGTGCACGATCGTCAAGAGATAAAAGAAGGCGGCTCCAGGGTTAGCCGCCGCGAGGATGGGCCGCGCGGCCAACTGCCGCAACGCAACCGTCTGTCCCGCGAGAAAGGCGAGGCCGATCGCGAGCACCCAACCGAAACGCCGATTCCAGAGCACGTTTCCGGCGGTGCCAGAGGCAAACCGGCGCGAGCTGCCACGCGCCCACTCGAGCGCCACGCTGCTCGCGAGCAGGGCCGCTGTGTTGAGGTACATAAGGCGGGGGAGCACGAGAGGTCTCCAGTCGTTCGAGACCCCTTTGCGAACCACCAGTGCACTGGTAAGACCGGCGAAGATCATGGCGACCGCCGCCGCGGCCAGCAGTGAGCCGGTGTAATAAAGGCGCGGGGGCACGGGCAAACCGCGCCCGGAGGCGCCATTTTCGCGGCCCGCCTTCTCGACGGAGTGTCTGGCATTCGGAGGCGTGCTGACCTTGGCCGCCATAGTCGATTTCGATTCCTCGCTTGCGGATGATCGCCTCAACTCAGCTCGGCTCCAAGGCAGAATCCGGAGCGTCCTGCATCAGGTAATCGTGTCTTCGCCCGGGCACGCTGTACTCGTAAGGGCCGCGAAACACCACGGGCTGGCGGCCACCGAAGGAGTCGACGGGCGGCGGACTGGCTACGGTCCACTCGAGCGACGTGGCCTCCCAGGGATTTCGCGCGGCCGCCCGCCCCTTGAACAAGCTCCAGAACAGATTAAACAGAAAGATGAGCTGGGCCGCCCCAGTGGCTAGAGTGGCCACAGTCATGAATCTGTTCAGGGGCCCCAGCGGAAGCAGGAAACGGTCCGTGAAGATCGCGTAGCGGCGCGGCGCCCCCTCGAGGCCCATGAAGTGCATCGGCATGAAGATGCAATAGGCGCCGACGAAGGTTAGCCAGAAGTGGATTTTGCCGAGCCGCTCGCTCAGCATTCGCCCGAAGAGCTTCGGGGCCCAGAAGTACGTCCCTGCGAATATCGCGAAAACCGCGGCTACGCCCATCACGAGGTGAAAATGGCCCACCACAAAGTAGGTGGCGTGCAGGTACGCATCCTCGGCGGGCTGCGCCAGAAAGAGGCCCGAAAGGCCGCCGGTCACAAAGACCGAAACGAAGCCGATCGCGAAGAGCATGGAGGCGGTGAAGCGGAGCCTGCCGCCCCACATCGTGCCGAGCCAGTTGAAGGTCTCGAGAGTGGAGGGCACGGCGATGATCAGTGTGAACACCGAAAACGCCAGTCCCGAATAAGGACTCATGCCGCTCACGAACATATGATGTCCCCAGACGGTGAAGCTCAAGAAGCCGATGGCCCCGAGCGCCAGCACCATGGAGGGATAGCCGAAAACGGGCCGCCGCGAGAAGCAGGCGAGCACGTGCGAAATAATCCCCATGCCGGGCAATATGGCGATGTACACCTCGGGATGGCCGAAGAACCAGAAGAGATGCTGCCAGAGCAGCGGCGATCCGCCGGCGTGGTGAACGAACTGATCGCTGACCACAAGGCCTGCGGGAACGAAAAAACTGGAGAGGCCAAAACGATCGAGCAGCAGCATCACGCAGGCGCCGAGCAGCACTGCAAACGAAGGCAGACTGATGACCGCTGTGATGAACCAGGCCCAGCAGGTGAGCGGCAGGCGCATCAGAGCCATGCCGGGGGCGCGCAGGTCCAGCGTGGTGGCGATAAAGTTGATGGACCCGAGAAGCGAACCGAGGCAGAAGATGCCGATGGAAACCACCCAGAGCGCCTGCCCCAGTCCTTCGCCCGGTCCTGCCGGGCCGCCCACGGCGCTCAGCGGAGGATACGCCGTCCAGCCCGAGATGGGGGGGCCGTCGCTAACCAGCAGCGTGGAAAGCAGCACTGCCAGAGAGATGAAGGTGAGCCAGAACGACAACATGTTGAGCCGAGGAAACGCCATCCGGCGGGCACCGATCTGGAGGGGCAGAAAGAAGTTACCGAAGCCGTTCTGCGGCACGGTGGTGAGGACGAAAAAGATCATCAGGGTGCCGTGCAGCGTGAGCAGCGAAAGGTAATACTCCGGCTTGACGACGCCGCCCGGAGCTCCGGCCGGGGAGAGCGAGCCCAGGCCCGGCAAGTGCGCCTTCGGCCAGGCGAGGTAAACGCGCATCAGCCAGGAGAGAACCATCCCCCCGATCACCGAAAGCAAGGCGAGGAAGAAGTACTGCCTCCCAATCACCTTATGGTCCGTACTGAAGATGTAGCGGTGGATGAATCCCGCGGGCGCCTGGCGCCCGAGGACGGCCTCCCCGCACGGCTCAGCCATCAGTCTCCCTGCGTGCGCGGCAGCCGGCTAACCGGCTTCGAGCGCAGAATGACGCGAAACCTCGGGCACGACGCTTTCGATAATCGTTCTATTGTGCCGCCGCCCGCGACCGGAGCCAGTTTTGGTAATCCGGCTCCGTCATGACCTTGAGGAACGCCCTCATTCGATAATGCCCGAGCCCGCAGAGTTGAGTGCACACGATCTCATACTCCCCAGTGCGGGTGGCGATAAAATGGAGTGGGATCTCCGTGCCCGGCAGCAGGTCTTGCTGGATGCGAAGCTCCCGCACGTAGAACGAGTGCACCATATCGCGGGAGCGCAGCAGAAGTTCCACCGGCCGGTCTACCGGGATCCCCAGCGTCGCCGTCACGACGTCGTCCTGCGCATCACGATCGCGCTGACGGTCGAGACCGAATGGATTGCCGGCGGCGTCGTTGATCAATTCGGGATGGGTGGCGCCGAACCGGCCGTCCGGCCCAGGGTAGCGAAAAGAATACGCGAACTGCTCGCCCTGCACCTCAATCCGGACCGAGTCCGACGGAGCGGCGCTCAAATACATGGCAGCCCACAGGCGGTAGCCGATGGAGCCCAGGCCGACAAACAGCACCGTGACGGCCAACGTCCAGGCCGCCTCGAGCTTCCGGTTTCCGCTCCGCCCGTGCGCTCGCTTTCCGTCCGCCCGCTCGCGATAACGCCAGACCAGGTAGGCGAGGGCCAGTTGGGCCATTACAAAGAGAGCACCGCTCATCAGAAGCGTGAGCGTAAACTGGTGGTCGAGCGCCGGCCCGTTCACCGAGATATCCACGGGCAGCCAGCCTACACCTCCCCAGAAGAGCGCAACGGAGACCGCCGTGAGCAAAATCAGGATGAGCGCAACGGCCAGCGCGGCCATTTGGTTGCTCCCGGTTTCGCCGGCTCCTCACGAGCTTCCACCGGCCTCAAATGCAAGATCGAGGATGACGGCTGAATTGGGCTCGACGATTACGGCCCGATCCTCGATGCCGAATGCGGCGCTCCAAGCCTCGACGGTGTAAGTGCCTGGAGGCAGCCCTTCCAGCGTGTAGCTACCGTCACGACCGGTCACGGCGAAAAAAGGATTCGCAACCACCCCGACGTAAGCCTTCATCCAGGGATGCTCATTGCATTTTACCGGGATCATCACTTCGGGTTGGGTGAAAACCTTGTCGAGGGGCGCCGCGCCGGGCAGTTGGGACTCGTTCCATTCCCGGTTCTCGCGGGCCATGGCGTGGATGTTGTGCGTGGTGGCGTCGTTCGACACGATACGCAGCGTCTGCCCCACCCTGATACCGAGCACGTGGGGCTGATACATGCAACCTTTCTGATCGAGCGTGACCGGCGGCGCCGGAGAGGGAAAAGTATAGTCCTCGGCTCCGCGCTTGACGTAAACGAACACATTCGGCAGAGTCCCATTCGCGTTAACGGCGCCGTCCTCGGCAAACACGGGAGAGCGGTGTTGAGCGACGCATGCGGGATCCTCGTCCATCTGAATCGCGGCCAATTTCGGAGGGGTGCCCCGGAATTTGACGCTGCCTGCAATGGAGCCCGAGGTAGACGAGTCGATCTGCCGCCGGGGCTGCCGGGCCGCCTCCACCCCGCTGCCGGCCGGCCGGCCTCCGCAGGCGGTGAGGACAAGCGCCGCGAGCAGAACCGCCGTCAGCGCCCCCGGCTGCCGCTTTGCCGTCAGCTCCATGTAGGTCGGCGTCACCCGACCATCATACAGCTCGCGAGGGCGGGAGCGGGGCGCCGCCGGGATGCGACGGGCCGGAGGCCGGAGGGAGGAGCGCGAAAAATTGCGGGCTGCAAGCGGGCCTGCGGCATCACCGCCGCTGCCCCTTGCAGCCCGTCGAGGTACCCGAGGGGGAGGAAGGCAAGCCCAGCCTAGATCACATCGTTGCCGTACGCGTCCCGGAGGGCCCGAAGCTGTTGTTGAAAGTGCCGGAACTGCTGCTGCCACTCGCCTTTGTGGTCCAGCATCTGCTGCTTGAGGGTGCGCGCCTGGTCTTGAGCAGCCTTGGCCTGCGCCCTCGCGGCGTCGGCCTGCTGGCGAATCACGCCCCGCTCCGACTCGAGTTGGGCGCGCAGTTCGTCAGCCTGCCGGGCCAACGCTTCGGCGCTGGGAGCGAACGACCGGGCTTCGGCCTCGAGCGCGTCCGCATCCGGCCAGTTGTTCAGCGTGGAATCCTCCGAGACGACGGCGCGGTGTCCCGGCTGCGGCGCCGGCTCCAGATGCACCTGCAGGGTCTGCTGCTGGCGGTTTCGGACGATGGTCAGCGTGACATCGCGGCTCTCCCCACGCCGGTTGAGCAGGACGCGGTGGAGATCGTCGGCAGACTCGATGGGCGCGGAGTCCAGTTTCAGAATGCAATCGCCCGCCTTCAGCCCAGCCTTGTCGGCGGCGCTGCCGGAGACCACCTCGCGCACCAAAACTCCCTTACCGTCCTTCACGCCGAAGTAGTCTCCAAGCTGCTGGGTGAGGGGCGTCACCGAAACCCCCAGGCGGGGCCCGCCGAAGCCAAAGGCGAAGTCGTACACCGGCAGATTCACGTCAGGCCACACCTCGGTACGCAAGCCCGACATCAATGGAGCCATCGAGTCCCGCCGGGGCTCGACCGTGGCCGTCAAGGTCTTTTTCTCGCCGCCACGGCGGACCTCAATCTCAACCGCACGCCCGGCGGGCGTTTCGCGCACCATGCGGGTGAGCCCCGCCACGCTGCGCACACGTTCGCCGGCGAATCCCACAATCACGTCACCACTTTCGAGCCCTGCCTTGGCCGCCGGGCTGTCGGGTTCCACCCGGTCCACCAGGGCGCCGTACTCCCCGCCCAATTTCATGTCTCGCGCCTGGTCGGCGCTGATGTCCTTGAGCGCCACACCCAGCCAGGACCCGCTGCCCGGCACGATCAGGGTTCTGAGATCGCCTTCGGGACCATGATCGTCGGCTTTCTGCGCGCGCAACGCCGTGGTACCGAGCGCCACCCCCACCGCCATGATGGCGACGCCGGCCGCTACTATATTCGGCTTGCTCTTCATCTCTTGTTCTCCTTTCGGGGCTAAGATTTCTCCGGCGTTGGGCGATGTCGGAGGCTTAGGGCGGACTGCCAGCCTCCATCGCCTTTTCCAACTGCTCCGCGCGTTGCTGCTGTTCCTCCAGGGCCTTTTGCATCCGATCCACGCGCAGTTGCTGTTCTTTCAGTTGCTCCTGCCAGCTTCTCCAGAATGACGCCTGGTAGGCCTTAAGCCGCACCAGAGCCTCCGGATTGAGTTTGAGAATCTCGATGTTGCCGAGAGACGTGCGCAGACTAAGGGGCGCGCCGCCGCCGCTCAGCGCCGCCGAGCCCTGCATGGGACCCAGGCCCAATTCGCCAGGATGCGCGTGTTGCACGACGAGGGGGAAATCCGAAGAGATGGAGTGGCCCGCCGCCGTATCGATCATGGCCTTGACGGTAAGCGGCAAGTCCGGCGGGAGATACACCTGAACGTCCCCCACGGCAGACTGCAAGCTGGAGGCGCCGAAGGAGTCACGGTTGGCGTCGATCTGGGCCAGGATGTGCCCGGCGTTGGTCTCTGCGCGCACCGCACCCATCAACTGCAGCAAGTCGATGCTGCCGCCCGCCGTCTGCGCCACCACACGCCCGCGAGCGCCGTCCAGGTGAATACTCCCCGCGGCCGTCGCGGCGTGGACCGCGCCGCCGCATTGCCCGAGTTGGATCTGGCCGCCCGCGGATTGGGCGTCGACCTGGCCGGACACGGCTCGCAGCATGATGTCGCCCGCCGCGGTGTCTGCGTGCACCGTGCCGGTGATGCGGCCCGCCACAATTTCGCCGCCCCGGGTCCCGAGAAAAGCATCGCCCTGCACGTCGCCCACCCGGATGCTGCCTCCGGCGGTGTGCGCCTCAACTCGTTGGTTGATATTCCCCAGATCGATATCGCCCCCCGCAGTCTGGGCTCGCACGGGGCCGGCGAGATCGCCGGTGCGGATGTCGCCGCCCGCGGTTACAGCCCGCAACTCGCCGTCGAGCCCAGCCACCTGAATGCCGCCCCCTTGGGTCTCGATATCAAGGTTGAAGTGGCGCGGCACCTGAAGGCTGATCACGGCATCGGTGCGCCGGAAGGGAAGCTCCTGGTCCGGGTGGCGAAGCTCGAGATACGCGCTGTCGATGCCCAAAGGCCTCACCCCCAGCGCCGTACGCGCAAAGCTCGAGCGGGCCTCAGCCTCAGACGGCGTGTAAGCGGTAAGTTTCACTTGGCAGCGCACCTGGTCGATCGCGACGGGCAGCACCATCACCGAACCCAGATCGGCGCGCAGCACCAAGCGTCCCCCGGGTTTCACCGGCACCGAGCACTGATCGACTTCGATCCAGAAGCGCCCCTGACGCTCGACGCCTCCCCGGCGCACCCAGGCGCTGTCGGCAGCGGCTGTCGGCAAACTTGAAACCCCGAGCAGTAGTAACAGCCAGACAAACTTCCGCACGAACGATCTCTCCTAATACGGTGGCTGGCCCATTTGGCGGAGGGCTCCGAGCGACTTGATGCGCACATAGCGGTCGGAATCCTCCTGCGCCAGCCGTTGAAGGGCCGGCACCAGGTCTTCATCGCCCTGAGCGCTGATGTGCGCTACCAAGCCATCAATAGCCGCTTCCCTCATACCGAGGTTGTTGTCCTTCTCGGCGGCCTCCAGGAAGGCCTGGGCCACGTCGGCATTCCAGTTCGCCTTTCCCAGGCTTCGCAGCGCCTCCAGGCGCACTCCGGCGTTGTTGTCGTGCACGAGCGCGTAGAGTAGGGCGTCGCGCACGGCGGGATCACTGCCGCTCTTCCGCAGCGCGCTCAGGGTGTCGAGCCGAATGCCCGGATTGTCGTAGCTCTTGACCGCATACACCAGCACCTGGCGGATGTGGGGATCGTCGAGCGATCCCTCCATGGTCACTCTCTTTTCCGCGTTGAGCGTAATGCGCACCTGGCCGGTCTGCGGATCGGGCGCAACTTGGCTGATGCTGTTGATTCGCGCTCCTCGCAGGTCGCCACCCACCATCGACGAGGGCGAGGCGTCGAGCGACGGCGCAACCCGGGCGGTTATCCGCGGGCGCAACAGCCAGCCCAGGCTGAACCCAAAGGCTACCAGGGTGAGCCCGGTAATCGCCCGTGCCGGGTGGGCCATCGCCGCAGGTGGGAGCCAGGCGCGGACGAGCGCTCGCCAACCCAACTGCTCGCGGTCGAGCGCGTCTTCCAGCCTCTGTCGGCATACCACTAGCAGATTTGGCGTGGGCTTTGCCAGGGGTGCTTCCGTCAGCAGGCTCACCAACTTCTGCGATTGTTCCAGTGCCTTCCGGCACGCCTCGCACGAGACCACGTGCTCCTCGAGCGCCGTGCGCTCGGCCCCGCTTAGCTCGTTGTAAACGTAAAGCGGAATGCTCTGCTCAAAATCATGGCAGTTCATCGTCTATTCCTCAGGCATCCTGTCGGCCCCGCCAAAGCCGCCTGCACACGGTGGGCTCCCAGCGCAAAATTCGCCCTCTCGCCGAGCCCCATTCTCAGAAATCTCAGTTTGCGCGACATATTTGCAACTCGCCTATTTTCAATAACATTCCAGCTTCGCTGGTAACTCACTCGGGCACATTCGACATCGGCAGAAGTCAAACCAGGTCCCCTAAGTCCGTTCTCAACTTCTGGGTGGCCCGAAACAGGCAGTTCTTGGCCGTCTCTTCACTGGTTCCGCACATCTGCCCGATCACCTTCAACTTCAGCCCCTCGTAATGCCGCAGCTCGAACACCATGCGCTCGCGCGCCGTGAGCCGGCCAAGAGCGTCGCCGAGACGCGAAGCGATTTCCTTGGCGCGCAACGTGCGCTCGGGATCGAGCGCCGGCCGGTCGTCCGCCAGGGTGTGAAAGTACTCCGGCTGCCCTTCTTCCGGCGCGGGCGGCTGCACCTCCCGGCGCGTTTGTTTCCTCCGCAAATGGTCGAGACAAACATTCGTCACGACCCGGTAGAGCCACGTGGAAAAGCGCGACTCGAAGCGGAAGTGGCTGAGCGACCGGTAAACCTTCAGAAACACATCCTGGAAGAGATCTGAGGCTTCGTCTGACGTGCCGGCCACCCGCAGCACCAACCTCAGCACGGCCTGGTCGTACTGGCGCACCAAGGCGTCGAAGGCCGAGCGGTCTCCCGCCTGGGCTTGGCGGATGAGGGCGATCTCCTCCGCACCCGCCGCGGGCGAGCCGTCGGCGGGAATTTTGCCGGCTAACTCCAAACAGGCGCCATCCATTCGAAGTTGTCGATCTCTCTCTTATTGTGACGCAGGCGGGCGGAAAAAGTAAGCGCGCTCAGCAGTCAGGCCGGCCCGGGCAAGACGGACAAAGCGGGCGGGAACTCGTTCTCGTCGATGCTCGCCAGTTGGGCCGACTCCACCCACAGACGGTGGGCCGAGGCGTTGTCCTGGGCCTCCTTCGTCGGCGTGGCTCGACGGCACTTGTAAAAGTAGCCGCCGGTCACCGAGGCCAGCTCGGGTGAAGACGCGAGGTAAACCAGGGTCTCCGCTCCCTTCTCAGGAGTGAGCGCGAACGCCTTGCCGATCCGGATGCCGTAAGACATCAGCCCGCCGCTTTCGTCGCCGAAGCGGGTGTTGACGAACCCGGGGTGGAAGCAGTTAGCCGTGACGCCAGACCCTCGCAGACGTCTGGCAAGCTCGCGCGTGAACAGGATGTTGCACAGCTTCGAGCGCCCGTAGGCGTTGAAAGGTTTGTACCCATGAACGGCCTGGAGGTCATTGAAATTGAGCTTCTTGCCCTTGTGCGCGTCCGAAGTGGTGTTGACCACCCGCGCCGGCGCCGACGCCAGCAGGCGCTCGCGCAGCCCGTGCGTGAGCACGAAATAGGACAGGTGGTTGAGCGCGAAGGTGAGCTCCAGCCCGTCCTCGGTCATCTCCCAGAATCCGAAGAGCGCCCCGGCGTTGTTGATGAGCACGTCGATTCGCGGTTCCGCGGCAGCGATCTCCACCGCCACCCGCTTCATCTCCGCCAGGCGGGTGAGATCGGCGTAGTGAATGCTGTGCGCCAGGCCGGGGCCAAGGTCACCCAGGCGCGCCATCGCCGCCTCGCCGCGCACCTTGTCGCGCGCCACCAGCACTATCCGCGCACCCATGGCGGCAAGCTTCTCCGCCGCGACCTTGCCAATTCCCGAGGTGGCGCCCGTGATGACGACGACCTTCCCTTCCATGGCCCCTCCCCGCTCAACGGCCGTTGCTACCATAGTTTAGCAGTGGATGTAAAGGGCTTGGCGAGCTGGGCAGTGGTTCGGTCTGAGGTTTCCTGACACCCATCCCCGCCACCCGCAACCACCCGCCCGACCACCGTCCGGGCTCAACCCTTGACTGTGGACCCCAATCCTTGAACACACCTGCTGATCTGTTGATTCTAAACCACATTCCAGCTTCCTTCCCACACACTCCGGGCCCCTGGCCTCGTCCGGCCCCCGTCGCTTCCGTGCGCCACCCTCTTCCTG
>DATJAQ010000324.1:0-9198 GCA_035516075.1 Terriglobia bacterium
CAACAACTTACAAAGCCCACCCCAAAAACGAAAAGTGTAGCGATATTGGACAGACCGGGGTCAAAAAGGCCCCCTTTTGAGGCATCATACGAACAACTTTTTCAGAACTACGTGTAGTTTTGAGCGGACTTCGGCATCGCCCGGGCCCTCCCGGCTTCTGACTCCTGACTCCTGCTCGTTGGCTCCCGACTCCTCCTCCAGCCCTGCACCAATTTTCAGCAACTTACAAAGCCCACCCCAAAAACGAAAAGTGTAGCGATATTGGACAAACGAGGGTCAAAAGGGCCCTTTCTGAGGCATCAAACGAACAACTTTTTCAGAACTACGTGTAGTTTTGAGCGGACTTCGGCAGCGGCCGGCCCGCCCCGAAAGGCAGACTCTCCGGCGGAAACCAGGCCCGTTTTTCAAGCTTCAAACGAGCACTTTCTGAGCACACACCACCGGACTTCTGCCAGCGGCCAGGAGCAAAAGTGTAGTGTTTTTGGACATTTGCGTTCAAACAACCACATTTTGGCCTGTTTCCGGAGCACTAATTGCTTTCAAACAACGACATTTCAGCGACCGGCCGAAAAACCGCTTGATTTCAAACAGCGGCATTTCGGCCGCTCGCGCCGCCGGCAAAAAACGCCCAACGTGTCGCCTTAAACCAGCTCGCCAGGGAGAGCAAGAGGGTTTTTCAAAGGGTTAGGGCAAAGGCCCCGGTTAAGGAGAGCGAAAGGCCGTTGAAGCCTAACAGAACTTCGCGAACGAGAGCGCAGTTCCAGCCCGGGCCGGAAGCAGGCGCCTAGCCTAGCTATGTAGCATCGGTCTCCGCATAGGCTGGACTAACGTTCGAAGGCTTGCTCCAGCCTGCCGCACCTTTTCTTCGATGGAAGCGAAACGGGGGTGGTGGCAGGGTTGGGGTGGGAAAGGTTCGAATTGCTGAGATCTGGCGCAGGCCTGAAACGAAAGGCCTGCGCCAGCCGGCCAGCCCGCGCTTCACGGGATATAGTCGAGTTTCTCCAGGAATTTCGCTTCTGTGAAAACGTTGAAGGGAACGAAGCGGCGCTGCCAGACGCGGTAGTGCGACGGGGCGTGCACGGTGGGAGGTAGGCGGAAGGATCGGAGCGCGGCCCGGCAGGAAGCCTCATGCTGCTCGACGCGCAGCGCCTCAAGAATCGCGTGGGCACTGCGCTGCTTCAGTTCCTTCACGATGTTCGGGGTTGACTCGGCCGGCCACGGCTGGAAGAGCAGATGAAAATGTTCGGGCATGAGGACCCACCCGAGGAGAAGGAAATGAAACTTGCGCCGAGCCGCACAGAAGGCTTTCACGAAGAGGCGGCAGAAGCTCGGGGTGGAAAAAATGGCAACGCGTCGATAGGTGCTGCTGGTGATAAACTGCAAGTGGCCGGGGTCGAAGCGGCGACGGTAGAATGGCACGGGGCCAGTATAGCTCGCGGCGTCTGGCGCAGACCTGAAAAGAAAGGTCTGCGCCAGCCGGCCCCAAAGAAAAGCGTGGAGGCAAACAAATGAAGTCTCTTACTCTCCTCATTCTTCTGTTGCTGGTCGCAGCAAACCCCTCCGACGCTCAGCAGTCCGCGAAGATTACCGTGCGCCTCATCAATGGCACGAATGGAAAGCCTATCAAAGACAAGAAGGTGAATATCTGGCTCGGCGGTGCGGGTATTTCCTGGAGCGACACTGACTCGAAAGGCCGAATCACGCTGGATGTTACCAGCGTGCAGCCTCCCGAGATTGCGGTGCTGCCGAATTTTGTCTTCGACTGCCGCTCAGAAAAGGACTCCGCTAGCGGACGTTTGGTTAAGTACTCGCTCGGCGAGATCATTTCAAAAGGAGTGGTCGGCATTAACCAATGTGGAGCGGTTGCGGTATCACCAACGCCAAGCGTGCTCGTTCTCTTTGCGCGACCACGGACATCCCAAGAAAAGCGAGAGCTGTAAGCGTCCGATGAATGAATTACTTGCAACCAATTCCAACTTCTTCCAACCTCCCCCAACTAGTTGCGTAAAGTACATACTTCCGAAGAGACGCTCAACTTGTCGCCTTAAACAAGCTCGCCAGGGAGAGCAAGAGGGTTTTTCAAAGGGTTAGGGCAAAGGCCCCGGTTAAGGAGAGCGAAAGGCCGTTGAAGCCTAACAGAACTTCGCGAACGAGAGCGCAGTTCCAGCCCGGGCCCGAAGCAGGTGCCTAGCCTAGCTATGTAGCATCGGTCTCCGCATAGGCTGGACTAACCTTCGAAGGCTTGCTCCAGCCTGCCGCACCTTTTCTTCGATGGAAGCGAAACGGGGGCGGTGGTAGAGTGGGCTGGGACGGATTCGAAGTGCTGATCTCTGGTGCAGGCCTGAAACGAAAAGCCTGCGCCAGCCGGCCGGCGTTCCGGACTCGGAACGATCTTTGCCCTCGCTTACCTGGAAAGCAGGGGGTGCACCGGAAAAAGGAGGATGAACCATGCCTACGCATGAAAGCCTGGCGGTGCCATACCACCAGCAGGATACGGATTACTATTGCGGCGCGGCCTGCGCGCAGATGGTGCTCGATTCACTGGGCGCCGGGCTGCTGGATCAGAATGTGCTCTACAGCGACAACCACAGCCACAGCACCACGGAGGGCGGCTGGTACACGGCGCCGGACGGTCTGCAGTGGACGATGCATAACCTGGAGCCTCCCGCGCCGCCGGGGCCTCCGCACTACGGGTCGTACGACTTTGTGCTGTTTGCGCTGGACACCGAGGACTTGATCTCGCGCAAGATTGTATGGACCATTCACCACTACCAGGCGGCTCCGATCGCCATGGTCTTCGGCTCGGCCCACTGGATTGTGGTCCGGGGCTATACGGCCAGCGCAGCGCCGGCGAACTACAGCGACACGAGCTATACCATCGACTCGTTCGATGTGAACAACCCCGAACCGCCGACGCCGGGCGGCAGCGATCCGTCGCTGGCGCCGCCGCCCCCGCACAGGGACGTCACGGACGGATGCGGCACAGGCGGCAGTCGCGGGCTGGCCAACGAGAACATCAGCTACAGCACATGGCAGAGCACCTATATGACCGGGATTCCCGGAGGCTACTGGGGCGGGAAGTTTGTGGCGGTTGCCGATCCCGCGCCGCCGCCGGCCTTGCGCGGCGTGCCTTCGCGGCCGCTGATGAAGCCGCTCGAGTACCGGGGTGAACTATTGCGGGCCGCCCAGGCCACCGCGCGCGCCGAGGAGAGCCTGAAGGCCTACGGGCTGGCCACGCGCGAGCACTACAGCCGGGCGCTGGGCCGCGCCAAATTCGGAGAAGGCGTACTCGTGCAGCGGCTGGATCTGCCGGACACCTTCTACTGGATTGTTCCGGCCACGGAAGGCTCATTCAACACCCTGGCTGTGGCGGTGGACGCGAAGTCGGGGCTCTACATGCAGTCGGCAGTGCAGGCCAAACCGGAGGGTAACCTGCTCCGGTTCGGGTCCGCCGAGGAGGTGGCGAAATCGATCGTCGGGACGGTGGTGGAGCTTCCGGAGGGTGGCGTGCGCATTCCGGTGCGGCGAGAGGCGCTGTGCCAGTACCCGAGACTGGTATGGATGCCTTGCCGGGAATCGCTGTCGCCGATGTACCCGTTCCACATGTTCACGGTTGGAAGCGAGCGCATCTACGTAAGGACAGATGGGGCGATCTTCACCTCGCTGCACACGGGAGATCGTGGAATCTAATCGTGTGACAGGCGCGCGCATTTCGGAAGCACGAGCCATCAGAGTAGCGGCGGAGGCAGCCCAGGTAGCGGGCCTGCCTGCCGCCGCACACTTTGTGGAGCGGCTCGACGGGCAACATCCTTACTTCCTCGTGCACTTTGGCGAGCCGGGCGGACGGGGCGCGGCGGTGATGGTGGATGCCAGGGACGGGAGCGTGATGGCGCGCGCGGCGGCGGAACGCGTCGAGCAGCCCTGGCTGATGAAGCAAGAACGCGCGGCCGAAATCGCAGGCTGCGCACAACCCGTGGAGGCGCGCCTGGTCTGGAAGCCCAGCCGGGCGACGCGGTCGCCGTTCTACCCGCTCTGGGAGGTTTCGACGGCGTCTGGAAGAGTGTGGGTGGATCAGTCCGGAAGGGTGTGGCGAGAGCTTAGCCCGGCGGGGCCGGGGTAGATGGCTCGAATTGAGCCGGCGATTCTGTTGCGGCGCACTGCAAAAGCTGGCTTACCTGCACCATAATGCGGTGAAGCGCGGTTTGGTGGCCGAACCCGGCGAGGGGCTGTGGTCGAGTTGGCGGTACCATTATCGGGAAGATCGTTCGATCCTGTTGATGGATAGAACGTCACGATCGTCGAGCGTTTTACCGTGGGTGTGGGGCGGTGGCGACATAAAAAACGATGCCGTCGCCACCCTGCAATGCTCCAGTTAACATCTCCGTTCCATAGACCCTCGGGTGCCCGGCGGGCACTAGTTTGGTGGGAGGGGGATAGAGATGCAGAAAGCGGAGTTCTGCCTATTGTTCGCGTGCTGGTGGGCGTCGCTCGGCTTAGGGGCACAATCCTATCCGGCTATCAGCCCGCTTCGGCGTATGTTCGACGTGCCGAACGTCACCGAGGCAAACGTGGTGCTCCTCGTCAGGACTCCGCAAGGGACGCCCGTCTACGAGCTTCAATGCCACTCGGCCGGATACACGGGGGATCCTGACTTTGACTATAGCGGAGACTTCGAGTGCCGGCTTATTTCAGTTGGGCGCCGAGGTGTGTATAGCACGCTGCTCACTGAAGATGCGAACCAAAGCCGAGACTGGGAGAGCCGGGGCCGTTTTTTTGCCGCTCAACTACGCGGGGCGTGCGCTCGTGTGCCGGAATTCGGTGCGGCCAGGGATTTCAGACTTAGGGGAATGAATTTGACCCTGAGGGTTACGGATCCGATGTTCACGAAATCCGGGAGGCTTAGGTCCCTGCGGCTCACGGTGATCGTGCGGCCGGACGCTGCAGCGCAACGTCCCATCGCCCAGATCGTCGCGCTGCCCACGGCGGGAGTGCCGCCCGGTTGTAGGCTGCAACAGGACTTCGTTAATTTCGCCTCAGAGGGGGGTGGCGCAGAGTGAAAACTCTGCGATGGCCAATCGCGGGTGGGTGCTCTGTGCGTGTGGTCACTGGCTGACATCCGCGAGTCGCGACGACATGGATCTTTATGTCGTCGTCACCGCGCAGGTGACAGCACCTCTACGAGTGGGCTGTGCCGCCGCGTGTCTGGAATGGATGCGAAACCGGGGCGGCGGTAGACTGGGGTGGGAAGGATTCGAATTGCTGATGTCTGGCGCAGGCCCGAAAAGATACGCCTGCGCGGGTGGCGCATACATCTTTCAGGATCTATGCGCCACCCAGCGGCGAGGATATCCCACACACGCTGGCCGTGGCGCTCGCCGGCAATGAGGACACTCGAATCGAGGATCAATCCCATGCGGGCGGGTTCCACGGCTTGCGGTGGCTGTTGATGATTTCCTCAACGTCGGCGGCGAAATCAGGGTCCATCGTAGGCTCGAAGCCTAATTCCTTCGCGTGCGCCTTGGCCAGTGCGATGGACTCAGAGATGGTGCGGCGCACAGGTTGAACGGCGTGAAGGACAGCCACGGGCCGCTCGCCGCTTTCGATAATCAACTCCGCGCCTGCACGGACGCGTGTGACCAGCCCGGCGAAGTCACTCGCCGCTTCCGTCTCCGAGATGTGGATCACATTCTTAGGCACAGAATCATTATACATCGCGCTCCCTTCCATTGCCGTCTTGGACGGTACACGGCCTGCGCCAGTGACGCCCGGTTTCTGGCCTGAGCCGAGCCATTTTTGGAATCGACCGCTCGCCCGAGCGGCAAAAGCGCCAGCCCCACGAAGGCCAATCACCCAACGGAGGCGTCAGTCCGCGCTTGACGCGTTCCGGCATTCGCCCCGCGCCGTGGTCCGGTCACTCCACGACGGCCAGCCCTACTCAATTTAACAAACGCGGTGCACACTCGGAAATCCGATCCGGGTGGGCAGGCTCAATGAATCTTCCCAGCGCAGAAAAACTTCAAGAGATCCTCTCCCAGGGGCGCCCGGGGCAGGCGGCGGCCCTGCTGGAGCACGCCGACGCGGCGCAGGCCGCGGGAAATCGCCGGTGGTGACACCGGCGCTACAGCCAGCGGTGTCACTGCAATATGTAATCTCCGATAGGTGCGTCTAGTAATTGGACCGTACGGGGTTACATCTCAAATGGCGCGATACGGACCACGCTGCGCGCGATTGCCGGAAGGCCGCTTGACACCCTAAACTGAATGTTCTGCACTCACACGGGGGAAGCGGGACAATGATCCGAGTTCAGAATCTCGTCAAGAAGTTCGGCGACTTTGCCGCCGTTCAGGACATCTCTTTCGAGGTCCAGCAGGGCGAGATCTTCGCCTTTCTGGGCCCGAACGGCGCCGGCAAGACTACCACCATCAAGATGCTCACCACGCTGCTGCGCCCGACCAGCGGCGCCGTGACGCTCGACGGACTTGACCCGCAGCGCGAGCAGCACGAGGCCCGGCGGCGGTTCGGAATCGTCTTTCAGGACCCGAGCCTGGAGTGGGAGTTGACCGCCGCGGAGAACATGGAGATCCACGGCGTGCTCTACCACGTGCCGCGCAAGCTGCGCCATGAGCGCACCGAGCAGCTTCTCAAGCTCTTCGAACTGTGGGAACGCCGCAACGAGCCCGTGAAGCGGTTCTCGGGAGGTATGAAGCGGCGCCTCGAGATCGCTCGGGGCTTCCTGCACACGCCCAAGATCCTGTTCCTGGACGAGCCCACGCTCGGGCTCGACCCTCAGAGCCGCAATCAATTGTGGACGCACGTGAAGCGCGTGAACGAAGCCGAGCGCGTTACCGTCTTTCTCACCACCCACTACATGGATGAGGCCGACCGCGTGGCGCATCGCATCGCCATCATCGACCATGGCAGGATCGTGGCGCAGGGGACTCCGGCGGAACTTAAGGAGCAAACCAACAGCGATTCCCTCGAACAGGCCTTCCTGGCCCTGACCGGCTCAACGATTCGCGACGAAGCGGCCGGGTCCGCGGACCAGATGCGGCAGTTCGTCAAGATGTGGAGGCGATAGCCATGGGCGCCGTTTACATTCTCTGGCTGCGTGAATTGAAGCGCTACGTGCGGTCCCGCGCGCAGATCGTGGCCTCGCTGGGGCAGCCGCTGCTCTACCTGCTGGCCCTCGGATTCGGTCTGGGACCCGTCTTTCAAAAATCCGGGAATGGCAGCTACCTGCAGTTTGTGGCGCCCGGGGTAATCGGCATGACGGTGCTCTTTACCTCGATCTTCTCTGGGATAGGCCTGCTTTGGGACCGCCAGTTCGGCTTTCTCAAGGAGACGCTGGTGGCGCCGGTGCCGCGTATGAGCGTTGTGCTGGGAAAAACGCTCGGCGGGGTCACGGTGGCGCTGATTCAGGGCTCGTTGGTGGTGGTGGTGTGTCTCGCCGCCGGTTTCCGGCCTCGAGGCCTCACGGCCGTCCCGCAGGCATTCCTTTTCATGGCCCTCATCGCCCTCGTCTTCGCCGGCCTCGGCACGGCCATCGGCTCACGGCTGCAGGATATGCAGGGCTTCCAGCTCATCATGAATTTCCTGGTGCTGCCCATCTTTTTCCTCTCGGGGGCCCTCTTCCCGCTCGAGCATCTTCCCCGGGCTTTGGGCGTGATTACGAGCGGCGATCCGCTCTCCTACGGCATCGACGGCTTGCGTGGCACTCTGATCGGCCGTACCCACTTCGGGCTCCCCACCGATCTCGCCGTGCTCGGCGCGGTGGCCGTGGTCCTGCTCAGCATTGGGAGCTATTTGTTTTCGAAGATTGAGGTGTGACCCTGTCTCGCCCGCAGCACTGACAGACTTCCGCGCAGTTATTCTGAGCCCCTTCGCCCTGGCGCAGGTCTTTCTTTTCAAACCTGCGCCAGTGACGCCCGGTTTCTCCCCTGAGCCGATCCATTTTAAGAATTGACCGCTCACCCGAGCGACAAAAGCGCCAGCCCCACGAAGGCCAATCACCCAACGGAGGCGTCAGTCCGCGCTTGACGCGACCCCGCACTAGCTTCGCTCTGCCCGCCGCCCTCTTCGCGCTCAGAGAACCGACGATTTCCAAGGCGACCAGCCCTACGCAATTTAACAAACGCGGTGTACACTCGGAAATCCAATCGCGAGTGGGCAGGCTCAATGAATCTTCCCAGCGCAGAAAAACTTCAGGAGATCCTCTCCCAAGGGCGTCCGGGGCAGGCGGCGGCCCTGCTGGAGCACGCCGATGCGGCCGAGGCCGCGGGCCTGGTGATGGACCTCCCCTTCGCGGAGCAGCAGACCCTCTTCCGTGCTATGCCGATTCCCCTCGCCGCCCGGCTGGCCGGCCGCCTGCCCTACTATCACGCTTACGTGCTGCTGCACGCCCGGCCGGTGGAAGAGTTGCGGGCCATCGTCGATCAGATGGATCCCGACGACCGCACGCAGTTCTTCGACGAGCTGCCGGGCGAGGCCTGGCAGACCCTGACGGACGAGGTCTCCGGGAAGACGCCGGCCGGGCCGCCCGCCGCCGCGCCGGGAGTTGAGATCGCGCCGGCCGTCCCGCCGCCCGCAGTTGAAGTGGAGCCCATCATTCAGGCGCTGGGGGTGGAGAAGAGCTTCCAGCAGCCGGACGGCCGCGAGATTGAGGTGATTGCGCCCATCGATCTCGCTATCGAGCCCGGCGCCATTCTGGCGCTTCTCGGCCCCTCCGGCTCCGGCAAGTCCACCCTGCTGCGCATCCTCACCGGGCTCACCGCCCCCACGCGCGGCCGGATTCTGTGGTGCGGGCGGCCGCTCGACGAGTGCGCGCCCAACGTGGCCATCGTCTTTCAGAGCTTCGCGCTCTTTCCCTGGCTCACCGTGCTCGACAACGTGGAGGCTCCGTTGCTGGCGCGCGGCATGACGCATTTCGACCGGCACCGCCGCGCCCTCCGAACCCTGCACACCGTCGGGCTGAAAGGCTTCGAGACGGCTTATCCCAAGGAGCTTTCCGGCGGCATGAAGCAGCGCGTGGGATTCGCCCGGGCGCTGGCGGTCGAACCCGAAATCCTGTTCATGGATGAGCCGTTCTCGGCCCTGGACGTGCTCACGGCGGAAAACCTGCGCGGCGAGCTGATGGAGCTCTGGCAAAGCCGGAAGATCCCCACCCGCGGCATATTCCTGGTGACGCACAACATCGAGGAA
>DATJAQ010000325.1:0-32599 GCA_035516075.1 Terriglobia bacterium
ACGTTCCAACCCATGTGGTCGCTGCTCAGAATCAACTTGGCTTCAGTTTCGCGCTCGATGTCGCGCCGGGCGTCGCCATTCGGCTGGGCGGCGTCGTCCTGGGAATCGAAGCCCACCACCTCTTTGAGCGACTTGTCGGCCGAGGTGTCCTCGTATTCCACGTAGAGCACCGGATTGATCCAATGCTCGCCGGCCAGCACGTGGAAGCGGTTCTCCAGGCGGAAGCCGGTGAAGATGGTGCTGTCGTTTCGCGTGGTCTGGCCTTCCAGGTAGAGTTCGGTGGTCCACCAGGCGGTGGTGCCGTACTCGAATTCGGTCAGGCCGCTCAGAAATCGATTCCCGCCCCGCGGAGCGGCGGTGGTGGGCTCCAGCTCGATTTCCAGGTTGCCCGGCTCTTCCATGTGGTGGTCGTAGGTCACAAAGTAGGGGCCTTCCTGGGCCCGCGCGGCCGCGGCGCCCGCCGCCCAGATCGCCAGGCAGACTGCCGCGCGACGGACGAAGTTGCGCGTTCGACTTGCCGTTTGACGCATGTTGAGATTCACCCTCCTTGTGGTGTGAGCTTGAATATGGAAGGCGGGCGAACCTAGAATGCAGGTAGCCGCCAGCCTTCGGGTTGCCGGTGACGGGTTTCTCGCGGCTCCTTCGCCAAAAGAGACGCCGCGGGAAACCCGCAAATCAAGGCTTCAGGCAGGCACCCTCCTCGCACGTACCCACCGAACCCAGCCCTTGTCGACTCCTTGTCTTCTTGCGACGCCGTCGCAGTCGATGACCAGCGTACGCTCCGTTCCGAAGGCCCGAATTCAACAACGCCACCTGGACGGAGGCTGGGAGGGGACATTCTAGGTGAATCTGGACTAAGTTGTCAACTTTCGGACGAGGCGCGAAAAGTTCGGCTTGGGGGGCGCTAACGATCGGCTGTTACGGCGCGCTTGCTGCCGGCCGCCTGGGCTTCAAGCTCGTCCATGTCGAGCACAATCACGCGGCGGCGCTCCATCTTGATGATGCCGCGATCCACGAAGCGCCGCAGGTTGCGCGAGACGAGGTCGCGGACGGTGCCGATTTCAGCACCGATCTCCTGGTTGGTCTCTTCCAGCGGGAACTCTACGCCGCGCCGCGTGCGCACGCCGTAGCGCAAGGCGCGATCGCGCAGAAAGCGCGCCAGGCGATGGCTCACTTCCTTGAGGGACAGCTCCTCCACCAGGCTCGTCAGGTAGCGGTAGCGCGAGGCCAGGGTGCGGATGACGGCGATGGCCACCTCGGAATTGCCGCGGCACAGCTCTAGAAACTCGCGCTTTGGCAAAAAGAGGAGGGTGGAATCCTCCACGGCCACGGCCGAGGCCGGAAAGTTGCCGCCGTCGAACATCGGCAGCTCGGCCACCGTGGAGCCGGCGCGCTCCACCGCCAGCACCTGCTCGCGGCCGCTTTCGGCCATCTTGAAGAGCTTTACTGCGCCCGACTGCACAATCAGCAGGCCTTCGCAGCGGTCGCCCTCGGCGAAGAGCAGCGCGTCGCGGGGGAGCTCGCGCGCCACGCAATGACGCGCCAGGGCCTGAAGCTCGGGGAGCGGCAGCACGGCGAAAAAGGGCACGCGGCGCAGGGCCTCAACGGGGTCGAGAGCGGCCATGAAGGCATCTTAAGCTGGCGGCCGGGGGAAGGGCAAAGCGAACAGGGAATCGCGGGACTGCGGCGCTTCAGGACTTGCCGAGCGCGGCGCTGTCGCCGGGACGAAGGATGGGCAGGGCGAGGGGCAGGCCCTCGCCGTCCACGAGCAGCCGGTGCACAAGCTGCGCCACTTCGCGGGTGCTCACCCACTGCTTCGGGTCCGCGTCGGGCATGGCGCGGCGGTTGGCCTCGGTGTCCATGGTGCCGGGCAGCAGGCAATGAACGCGGATGTTATAGCCCTTGACTTCCTCCGCCAGGACTTCGGTGAGGTGGCGGACGCCTGCCTTCGAGACCGCGTAGGCGGCGATACCGGCCCCGGGGCCGCCGAGGATGGCGCCGCTCGAAACCGTGACGATGCGCCCGAAATTCTGCCGCAGCATGATGGGGATCACCGGACGCAGCACCGAAAAGAGCGTCTTGAGGTTGAGGTCCACCATGCGGTCCCAGCCGGCGGCCGAGGTTTCGTGGATTTTGCCGGCCGCGAAGCCGCCCGCGATGGCCAGCAAATAATCGATGTGGCCGTCAGCCTGCCCGAGAGGGCGCACCGCCTCCTCGACGGCGTCGGCGTCGGTCAGATCGACGCGGAGGCCCTGGAGTTGCTCGCGCGCCGCTCCGGCGCGGGCCGACAGCGTGTGCCACTCGGCGTCAACGTTATAGGCCACGGCAACGCGAGCGCCGCCTGCGGCGAGGTCGAGCGTGATGGCGCTGCCGAGCGCGCCGGCCCCTCCGGTGACGAGGGCAACGCGATTGGAAAAATCCATCGAGTTCTCCATCCAGCCCTGAAATGATAACAGAGGATGAGTTCCGGCGCGGCCTTCAGGGTGGGAGGCGGCCGGCGGACGCGCATTTTTCGGTTGACGGGGCTGCGGGCGGCATATAATTTACGGTCCCCCGCGGAGAGTCGCGGGGCGCCATCGTACCAAGAGGAGAGTCCCATGAGAGTAGGCGTTTTCACCGCGCTGTTTTCGAAGCTGAGCCTCGACGAGGTGATCGCGAAGATCAAGCCGCTGGGCATACGCACGGTCGAGCTCGGCACGGGGAATTACCCCGGCGATCCGCACGTAAAGCTCGATTGGCTCAAGAACACGGCCGCACGCAAGGAATTTCAGCAGAAGCTTGCCGACGAGGGCATTTCGATCAGCGCCCTCAGTTGCCACGGCAATGCGCTCCATCCGGACCGCAAGTTCGGGCCGCTGAGCGCGGAAACCAGCCGCAAAACGATTTTGCTGGCCGAGAAACTGGGCGTGAAGACGGTGATCGACTTTTCCGGCTGTCCGGGCGATTCCGACCACGCCCGCTACCCCAGTTGGTCGCCCACGCCCTGGCCGCCGGATTACCTCGACCTGCTGAAGTGGCAGTGGGAAAAGAAAGCGATTCCGTACTGGAAGAAACACGCCAAGTTCGCGGAGGATCACGGGGTGCGCATCGCCATCGAAATGCACCCGGGCTTCCTGGTGTATAACCCCGAGACCATGCTCCGTCTGCGCGCGGAGGCGGGGAAGGCAGTGGGCTGCAATTTCGATCCCAGCCACATGTTCTGGCAGGGCATCGACCCCTGCGCCGCCGTACGCGCGCTCGGCGAGGGAGTGTTCCACGTGCACGCCAAGGACACGAAGATCTACGAAGTGAATACCAAGGTGAACGGCGTGCTCGACACCAAGCCCTACAGCGACGAAATCCACCGCTCGTTCCTCTTCCGCACCGTCGGTTACGGACACGGCCGCGAGTTCTGGACCGATCTCATTTCGACCTTGCAGATGATCGGCTACGACGACGTGCTTTCCATCGAGCACGAAGACAGCCTGATGTCGGTGGAAGAAGGCCTCAGCAAGGCCGCGGGATTCCTGAGCGAACTGGTGATCCGGGAAAAGTTGAAGGAGATGTGGTGGGCTTAGGAAACAAGTGTTAGGTGTCAGGGGTTAGGTGCTAGGGCCAGGGAAAGGGTTGGCGCGTGTTTCAAGGTTTGTGCTAACCGCTGGCGCCTAACACCGGCACCTGACACCTGACACCTACTACCTTCTACCCGACAGGGAGTGAACATGCCAGAAATCAACGTGGCAATCCTCGGATACAAATTCATGGGCCGCGCCCATTCCAACGCCTACCGGCAGGTGAGCCGGTTCTTTCCGGGCAAGCTCACGCCGCGCCTCAAGGTGATCTGCGGGCGCGATCGCGAGGCCGCGGAGGCCGCAGCGCGCCAGCTCGGCTGGGAAGAAGTCGAAACGGACTGGCGGAAGGTTGTGGCGCGGAAGGACATCGACGTGGTCGATATTTCCACGCCGGGCCATTTGCATCACGAGCAGGCGCTGGCCGCCGCCGCCGCGGGCAAGCACATTATTTGCGAGAAGCCCCTGGCCAACACGCTGTCCGAAGCCAAGGAAATGCTGCGGGCCGTGCAGAAGGCGGGCGTGAAGCACATGCTGATGCACAACTATCGCAAACTGCCCGCCGTAACTTTCGCGCGCAAGCTGATCGAGGACGGCCTCCTGGGCGACATTTACCACTACCACGGCGCCTACCTGCAGGACTGGATCATCGACCCGCAATTTCCCCTGGTGTGGCGCCTGCAGAAGAAACTGGCGGGCGCCGGCGCGCTGGGCGATATCGGCTCGCACGCCATCGATCTCGCGCGCTACCTCAACAGCGAATTCAAGAGCGTGGTGAGCCACATGACCACGTTCATCAAGGAGCGTCCCCTGGTGGGCGAGGACAAGGGCCAGCGCCGCGTGTCGGCCGGGAGCGGGACGGGCAAGGTGACGGTGGATGACGACGCCAATTTCCTGGCGCGTTTCGCAAACGCGAGTGTCGGCGTGTTTGAATCGTCGCGATTTTGCGGCGGCCGGCGGAACTACAACACCTTCCAGGTTTACGGCAGCAAGGGCAGCATCGCCTTCAACCTGGAGCGCCTGAACGAGCTCGAATTCTACGACCGGCAGGATGCGGCGGGCCAGCAGGGTTTCAAGACCATCAGCGTTACCGAAGGCGTGCACCCCTACGTGGGCGCGTGGTGGCCGCCGGGGCACATCATCGGTTACGAGCACAGCTTCGTGCACGCCGTTCACGATTTTCTGCTGGCGCTCGAGAACGATACGCTGCCTTCGCCGAATTTCAGCGACGGCGTGAAAAACCAGGCCGTGCTGGAAGCGGTGGAGCGGTCGGCGAAGTCGGGCAAGTGGGAGAGAATCTAAAGGCAGGAGACAGGAGTCAGCAGTCAGGAGTCAGAAGACCTTGCCAGCGCACCGAGAGCTTGCGCTCGAGGGGCGCATCGCCGGACTGACGTGGCTCCTGACTTCTCGTCTCTCCTTTCGGAACACCATGTCCTACCTGATGGGCATCGACGTTGGGACCACCGGCACGCGCGCGGTGATCATCCGCCCGGACGGTCACGTGGCCGGCGCCGCGGTGGCCGCGCACCAGCCCATGCGGATGGAAAGGCCGGGATGGGCGGAGCAGGACCCGGAGGACTGGTGGCAGGCTGCCGTGCTCGCGGTGCGGTCTGCCCTCGACCAGACCGGCCTGAAGGGCAGCGAAATCGCGGCCGTGGGCTTGTCGGGCCAGATGCACGGCGTGGTGCTGCTCGACGGCGCCCGCGCCGTGCTGCGGCCGGCGCTGATCTGGTGCGACCAGCGCAGCCAGGCGCAGTGCGACTGGATCACGCAGCAGGTGGGCGCCGAGGAACTCGTGAGGCTGGCGCTGAATCCGGCGCTCACCGGCTTTAGCGCGCCCAAGCTGCTCTGGGTGCGCGAGCACGAGCCCCTCATCTACGAACGGGTGGCGCACTGCCTGCTGCCGAAGGACTACGTGCGCCTCCGGCTCACAGGTGAATTCGCGAGCGACGTTTCCGACGCTTCCGGCACGCTGCTGTTCGACGTCGCCCGGCGCACGTGGTCGAAGAAGATCCTGGGCGCGCTCGACATCGACGAAGGCTTGCTGCCCAGGGTCTTCGAGTCCACCGCAGTGACCGGGCAGATCACCATGGAGGCCGCCGTGGTGACGGGCTTGAAGGCCGGCACGCCGGTGGCGGCGGGCGCCGGCGATCAGGCGGCGAGCGCGGTGGGCAACGGCGTGGTGCTGCCCGGGCTCACTTCCGCCACGCTCGGCACCTCGGGCGTGATCTTCGCCTACACCGACGAGCCCAAGCTCGACCCGCGCGGTCGCATCCACACCTTCTGCCATGCCGTGCCGGGGAAGTGGCACGTGATGGGTGTGACGCAGGGGGCGGGGCTCTCGCTGCGCTGGTTCCGGGACGAGCTGGGCGCGGCCGAGGCGTGGTACGCCGAACGCGTGGGCGCGGACCCCTACGAGCTGCTGCTGCGCGAGGCCGAGAAGGCGCCGCCGGGGTCGGACGGGCTGCTCTTTCTTCCTTACCTTATGGGTGAGCGCACGCCGCACCTCGACCCGCAGGCGCGCGGAATGTGGTTCGGCCTCACGGCCGGACACTCGCGCGCCCACCTGATCCGGTCCATCCTCGAAGGCGTCGCCTTCAGCCTGAGGGACTCGCTCGAGATTTTCGCCGAGCTCAACATCCCGGTGAACGAGATTCGCGTTTCTGGAGGCGGCTCGCGCAGCTTCCTCTGGCGGCAGATTCAAGCCGATATTTACGGGCACGAAGTGGTGTCGCTGCGCGAGTCGGAAGGCTCGGCGTTCGGCGCGGCGTTGCTGGCGGGGGTGGCCAGCGGGGTCTTCACTTCGGTCGAAGAGGCGGCGCGCGCGACCATTCAAATCCGCGAGCATTTGTGGCCCCAGGCCGGACCCGCGCGCGTCTACGACCGCAACTACCAGGTGTACCGCCAGGTGTATCCGGCGGTGCGCACGCTCGCGCACGAGCTCGCGGCCGCGGGGGAGTCCGCGGGCTGATTCTGCCCGGCAAGAGGGTTATTCGAATGACAACGCAACTTGAGAGCCGGCGTGACCGGCGGTTGATTCTCCATGCAGCGTTCTGCTTCCTGTTGTACGCCGGCGGAGCTCGCGCGGCTGTAGCCGCTGCGGCGGCGAGTGCGGCGCCCGCGAATGCGGCGCGAATCGAGAAGGCGCAGTATCGGGGCTGGGACGTCTACCGCCTCACCAACGGGATCGTCAGCCTCGATATCGCGCCCCAGATCGGCGGCCGCGCCATCCAGCTCCATCTCGGCGAGAAGGAGTTCTTCTTCGTCAATCCGGATCTGGCCGGCCAGGTGCTGCCGGAGAGCCGGAATAATCCCGCCGCCGGCTGGGCCAATTACGGCGGCGACAAGGCGTGGCCGGCGCCCGAAGGCTACGCGAATGACGACGAATGGCCCAGCATCCCCTATTACATCCTGGATGGCAGCCGCTACGAATACGCGGTGGTTACCGACACTCCGGCCGAAGTGGCGGCCAAGGTCACCAGCCCTCCCGACCCGCGCACCGGAGTGCAATTCGAGCGCACCTTCCACGTCTACGCCGGCACCACGCGCGTGAAGGTTGAGCAGGTGATGCGCAATATCAGCCGGCGCCAGGTGCGCTGGGGCATCTGGCACTTGATCCAGAATGACGCCGCCGACGCCCAGGACCCGACCAAGCCCAACCCCGAGCTCTACGCCTACGTGCCCATCAATCCCAAGAGCATTTATCCGGGCGGCTTCAACCATATCTATGGCGACGCGCGCCATCCGAGCGACGAAGTGGTGGACGACGGGCGGGTGCTGAGGATTCACTACCTCTACCGGGTGGGGAAGGTGGGTGTGGATTCGAGCGCCGGCTGGCTGGCCGTGGTGAATGGCCAAAAAGACATCGGCCTGATCGAGAACTTCAAGTACTTTCCGGAGCGCGATTATCCGGACCGGGCATCGGTGGAGGCGTGGAACGACGGGCCGGGGATTATTTCGCGCACGGCCTTCGACCAGACTCTGACGGACGATCTGCACAAGACGCCTTACTTTCTCGAGTCCGAAGTCTTGAGCCCGCTGGCCACGCTCGACCCCGGTGAGCAGTACGAGTTCACCGTCAACTGGTCGCCCACCAGCGTAAGCAATCCCGTGCACGAGGCGGATTGGGCGGGCGCGGTGAGCGAGCCGTTGAGCGCGTCGAAGGCAGGGAATCAAGTCACGCTGCGCGGCGTGTTCGGCGTGTTCACTCCGGGCACCCTGGAGGTCCAGTTCTGCAACGCCATCGGGCAGATCATCGACCACCAGACGCTGCAGGAGGTGGACCCGCGCGAGGTGGTGCGCCTCGATAAAACGCTGCCCGTTTCGGTGGACGCCTACCGGGTGAGCATTCTGGTACGCGACACCGACGGCGAGAACCGCGGGTTTTTGGGGAACGTTATCCTACAGCCGCAATAAGGACGGCGGCCCGCGGGCGCCATACGCTTCGCGAAGGCAGCTCGTGCTAAGAATCAAACGGGTGAGATAGGAATGTCATGGGCGCTTTTTGCTAAACCCTAGACGACAGGGAAGGAGTAATCTTGCGAAGGCGCGGGCCGATGGGCCAACTTCCGAGTGGGCGACTATCCTGGCATGACATAGCCTCAGATCTTGAAGTCGATCCCTGCCAGCGATACGATTTAGAAGGGCAGGACAGTTGACAACCAATTTGAGCCGTCGGCCGCAGCAGATCAGCAGATGAACCGGTGGGTCACTGATACGGACCGAAGCAAAGACCGCGGCGTTCGCCCTGGTCGAGCACAAGGAGCACACGAACATGAAACCAAAGAACACGATCTGCCTCTGGTTCGACGAGGACGCGCATGAGGCGGCGCGCTTCTACGCCGCTACTTTTCCGGATAGTGAAGTAGCAGCGGTTCACACGGCGCCGGGCGACTATCCGGGCGGCAAGGAGGGCGATGTGCTCACGGTGGAGTTCACAGTTCTGGGCATTCCCTGTCTCGGCCTCAACGGCGGCCCGGTGTTCAAGCACAGCGAGGCCTTTTCCTTCCAGATCGCGACGGAGAATCAGGAAGAGACGGACCGCTACTGGAACGCGATCGTCGGCAATGGCGGCACGGAAAGCCAATGCGGTTGGTGCAAGGACCGCTGGGGCCTCTTCTGGCAGATCACCCCGCGCGCGTTAACCGAGGCGCTTGCAGCTGGTGGCGGTGAGGCAAAGCGTGCCTTCGGGGCGATGATGACGATGAAGAAGATCGACGTCGCCGCCATCGAGGCAGCGCGGCGAGGCTGACGTGGACACGCCGAGATCTCTATTAGTCCTGGATCACGCGCGATCCCGCAGTTGGCAGACCCCAGTCCGCGATCCCGATTCTCCATCGACCATCTTGGACTTAGCGGTGGGCACATCCAGGCCAACAACAGGGCCGTCGTTTTCCATCCTTTAAGCTTGAACAGCCCCACTCAATCCGGTGGCTTCTAGTTTCTGGTTTCTTAGCTGATTCAATCCAACATATCCACTCGTTGCGCGCTAGCGGTGTAATATCCTCCCATGCTGTTAATACCTGCGGGTCGGACGCAAGTGCTCTCGTCAGGTCTGCGGGTATTTCGTGAACCACACCGCCAGAAATCTTTTTTCGCGACATAGCTACGCTCCTGTCGAGGGCCCAACGACGCTAGGATCCCCGCTAAGCAAAGGACGTGGATCGTTCGGTCATGGCGAGGTCCTGACGCTCAGTTTAACTCGGCGCTTCATGATCAACCGGTCGTATCACGGGGCACGCGGACAGTACCCGCAACTGAGGTCGCAGGTGCCGGTTTGCCCGCGATCAACGCCGAAGGGTTTACTGTCTGCGGCCGCACGCTTCGAGAAGCCTAACCCTCGCCTTCCGGAGGCTAACGGGTGGTCACCCGTCATCGCATCAGACCGTCGGATCTGGTGTCCCGCCGTAAACGCAATCCGCGTCAGGCGGGCCTTCGGGCGGTTTCGCGAGTCCGACCGCTACACCCCCGCGCCAGTCAAGCGTGTTAGACGCCAGGGCGCCCCTCTACACGCGTGTACGGGGCAAGCGTGGACAGCCTCACGGTCCTCCCAAGGCGTTTTCCGTCCCGCGCGGGGTAAACCCGGCGCAAGCAGAAGCCGCCGACGGCTCTCAGAACCATACTTATACTAATTGTGGTGCTACACGGAATGGATGCCTGCAGCGCGGATTACCGCACGCTTACACGGTTTCAGAATAATGGAACAGAATGCAGTGCCGGCGACCGGAGAGCCGGCGTCACTGCGCTTTCTGGACGTAGTAACCGTCCAAGCGCCACTTGCCATCCTTGTCGAGCAGCATCACCACGGTCTCGGCGGCCGCGCCCAGCTTCGCGAAGGAGCTCTGGTAGGTCATGCCCACGTAATCTCCCGGCGGGGCGTTGGGAGGGTTCTTCATCAGATCGGCCTTGGTCAGCCTGCGGGAGGTGACCTCGCCGGCCGGGTCGCGCGCTCCCTTGACGCTGTCCACCCAATCCTTCTTGGTCACGGCATCCTTGAAGGCCTGCGAAGCTGCGTCCCAGCTTTCGGGATACTTGCCGGCATCCACCAGGGCCAGCCACTGCTCGCCCGCTTTCTGCGCGGCTGCCTTCTGCGGAGCCGCTCTCTGGGCGTCCGCGTTTTGCGCGCCGTGTGTCATTCCCGTGCCCGCGAGAAGCACCGGCAGAACCGCCGCACCCACTGCGAGTCGAGTCCATCGGTTCATGGAATCTCCTTGTTGACCCCAATACTACAACAAGATCAGCTTAGCATGTCCCGATGTGGGCTGAACTTATCGAGTCTTACGAGACAGAGTGACAGAATCCCCGTCACCCCTGGCCCCTCTCCCCAAGGGGGCGAGGGGAGAAGGAAGTCGAATTTGCTGCCCTCTCCCCCTCGGGGGAGAAGGTGGCGCGAAGCGCCCGGTAAGGCGGCACCGTCGTCACAGTATTACGTAACGCTCCCTAGAGTACGGCGGCCCTTCGGGCTGCAGCCGGCGCGAGCCTGGCTTATGATGGGTGGTGCGGCCGGGCCGGAATTCAGGCCGCAAAATTCAACCTCGGGGTGAACGGTCATGGGCAAAGCCAAGCAGCTCACTGTCTGGCTCGAGAGCGCGCCGGGGCAAATCGGCAGGATCGCCCGGGCTCTCGGCGCCGCGAAGGTGAATATTACGGCCTTCGCCTGCCACAGCGCGACCGGCCCGAGCCCCCTGCGCCTTCAAGTAAGCCAGCACGCCAAGGCCCTCAAGATCCTTCAGGACCTCGGCCTGCGGGTCACGGAGGAGGAAGTGCTGCGCGTGACCGTGGCGGACCAACCCGGGCGCCTCGCCGAGATCGGCGCGCGCCTCGGCCAGGCGGGCATCAACATCGAGTACGGCTACGGCGCCGTGGCGCCGAAGACCCGCAAGGCCGACCTGGTGTTCTCCGTATCCGATCCGGAGGGTGCGGTGCGGGCCTTGAAAGGCTTGAAGTAGCCTCCACCGGGCAGCACGGATCACATCACGGGATAGCGCCCAAGCTCGATGGCGCGGCCGGCTACCTGCCGCCGCAGCGCGATGGTGTCGGGCGGGTTGCGCCGCAGGAAGCGGCGCAGCACGGCGAGCTGGGCGCGCAGCGTGTCGCCCTCTGCAATGCGGGCCAGCGCCCGCCGGGCGCCGCTCTCCATGCGGTCCGCCGCCTCGTAGACAAACGCCCGCGCGGCGGCGATTTCAACCCCGCAGGCGCTCTCGGACGTTCTTGCGGCCTTCTTCAGCGTGCGCAGCAGGGCGCTCTCCATGCCGTAGACGTCCATCACCAAGTCGCTCAGCACGCCGATGATCTCCTGCTCGTCCGCGAGGGCTTGCAGGTACCTTTGTACCGCGCTCCCGGCCACCAGCAGCACCACCTTCCTGGCGCCTTTCAGGAGCTGCATTTCGGCCGCCAGCAAGCCGTCTTCGAAGAGTTCTTCGGATCCGGGAGCGCCCAGAACATCGTCCATAAGGCGCTGGGCCGCCGGGATGAGCGCGAGCTCGCCTTTCATGGAGCGCTTCATCAGCATGTCGGTGATGAGCAGGCGATTGATCTCGTTCGTGCCCTCGAAAATGCGGTTCACGCGCTGGTCGCGATAGACGCGCTCGATGGGGTAATCGGCCGAGAAGCCGTAGCCGCCGTAAACTTGCACGGTTTCGTCGCTGACGAAGTCCAGCGCCTCGGTGCCCACCACTTTGAGCATGGAGCATTCGATGGCGTACTGCTCGAGCGCTTTCAAGATCTGCCGGCCCGCCTCGGGCGCGCTCTGGTCGAGGCCGTGCAGCATTTCGTCAATCAAACCGGCCGTGCGGTAGCACATGCTCTCGGCGGCGTAAATGCGCACCACCATTTCGCCGAGCTTTTCCTGGATGAGGCCGAAATCGGCGATGGGATGCCCGAAGGCCTCGCGTTCCTGGGCCCATTTCACAGCCTCGGCGAAGAGGTGCTTGGACCCTCCAATGCAGCCCGCGCCCAGCTTGAGCCGGCCCATGTTGAGGATGTTGAACGCGATGTGGTGACCCTTCCCGACCTCGCCGAGCACGTTCTCAACCGGCACCTCGGCGCTTTCCAGGTTCACCGGCGTGGTGGAGGAGCCGCGAATGCCCATCTTGTGCTCTTCGGCCCCCGGCGAGACGCCCGGGAAGGCGCGTTCCACGATGAAGGCGGTGAACTTCTCGCCGTCCACCTTGGCAAAGACGATGTAGACGTCGGCGATACCGCCGTTCGTAATCCAATGCTTGGTGCCGTTCAGGATGTAATGCTTGCCGTCGGCGCTCAGCACGGCCTTGGCTTTCGCGTTCAGGGCGTCCGAGCCGGAGGTGGCCTCGCTCAGGCAGTAAGCGCCGATCCACTCGGCACTGGCCAGTTTGGGAACGTATTTCGCCTTCTGGGCCTCGGTGCCGAAGAAGGCGATGGGCAGGATGCCGATGCCGGCTTGCGCGCCCACGGTGGCAGCCCAGGCGCCGTCGCGCGCCATCTCTTCCGAGATGATGATGGAGGAGATTTTGTCGAGCTCAAGCCCGCCGTATTTCTGCGGCACGTCATTCCCGCACAGGCCCACTTCGGCGGCTTTCTGCAAGAGCTCGCGCAGCAGGCCGGGCTTTTTGGCCTCCATTGCGTCCAGGTGCGGGATGACTTCCTGCAGCACAAACTCGCGCGCCGTCTGGGCGATCAGGCGATGCTGGTCCGTGAGGTCTTCGGGGGTGAAGATCTCTTCGGGCAAGCGCTCCTCAATCAGAAAGCTGCCGCCCTTGATCAGCGTTTTGGGGGCGACTGTGGTAGTGGCCATCGATCCTCCGGCGCTTGGAACGCAGAAACCCGAAATCCGAAACTCGGCGTACGGCCGCTCCGCGAACGCGACACTCAGTCCGACCAAGTGTTGCGGCCGTGATCGCCGACGCAAGGACTGTTAAGATGTTCCAACCGAACAGTAAGGTCCTTGAGTCGTTGCAGGCTCTCCTGCAATTCAGGGGCTGGCTCTGGCATAGAGGCCTCCGGCCTGGATTGACGTGCCTCCGGATCTCTCCGCTGGCCGGCCAGCAGCTTCATCAGGCGCACCATCTTCCGCCGGTGCAGATATTCGCGGTCTGTCATGCTTGTCTCGTCACTGCAGATTCTCAAATATTCCTGCCGCGCCCATGCCGCCGCCCACGCACATGGTCACCATGCCGTACTTCGCCTTGCGGCGCTTCATTTCGCCGAGCAGGGTGGCCGTGAGCTTGGCGCCGGTGCAGCCGAGAGGATGCCCGAGGGCCACGGCTCCGCCGTTGACGTTCACCCTTTCAATATCGAGCCCGGCCAGCTTGATCACGGCCAGCGCTTGCGCGGCGAAGGCCTCGTTGAGCTCGATGAGGTCGATATCCTCGAGTTTGAGACCGGCCAGCTTGAGCGCTTTGGGGATGGCGTTCACCGGGCCGATGCCCATCTCTTCGGGAAGAGTACCGGCAGCGGCGAAGGCCATGAAGCGCGCCAGGGGCTTGGCGCCGAGGGCTTGCGCTTTCTCCGCCGACATCACCATGGCCGCGGCCGCGCCGTCGCTGGTCTGCGACGAGTTGCCCGCCGTTACGGTGCCGTGGGCGTGGAAGGCGGGCTTGAGCTTGGCCAGGGCTTCCAGCGACGTGTCCTGCCGCGGGCCTTCGTCCACCGCAAAGGTCAAGGTCCGCTTGTGGGGCTTGGTGCTGCCGTTCACGGTGACTTCCGCCACTTCGAGCGGCACGATTTCATCCTTGAATTTGCATCCGGCAATCGCCGCCAGGGCCCGCTGGTGGCTGCGCAGCGAGAACTGGTCCGCCTGCTCGCGCGTGATGCCGTACTTGCGGGCCACGTTTTCCGCGGTGAGCCCCATGGTGAGGTAGGAGTCCGGATAGGTGTCGATCAGCCAGGGATTGGGCGAGAAGTGGTAGCCGCCCATGGGCACCAGGCTCATGCTCTCCGCGCCGCCGGCGATCATGCAGTCGCCGAATCCGGCCATGATGCGCTCGGAGGCGAGCGCGATGGACTGCAAGCCCGAAGAGCAGAAGCGATTGATAGTCATAGCCGAGCAATCGACGGGGAGCCCCGCCCGCAGCGCCACCGTGCGCGCCATGTTATTGCCCTGCACGGCCTCGGGCATGGCGCAGCCCACGATCACGTCCTCCACCTCTTTCGGGTCGAGGCCGGGCACGCGCTTGAGGATTTCCTGGAACACAGTCGCCGCCATGTCGTCCGGCCGCGTGTGCCGCAGGGTGCCGCGCGGTGCTTTGCCAACCGCCGTCCGGGCAATAGAAACAATCACCGCTTCTCGCATAACTTCCTCCTCAAACTATCCAAGTCCCACGCCCGGGCAGGCAGTGCTTGGGCGCAATCCCTCTAAGCCCGCCACATATTTTCAAGCCCTTGTCCATCAACAACATTCCAGCTTCGCTCGCACCTGCTTGGGCGATTGGGCGCCTTAGAAATACGTCGGCGTCTGATCCGTCCAGTCAAACCGGCCCTCATTGGAGTTCACTCCGGCGTACCGGTATTTGTTCCCGTGCTCGTCTTGGTATTGGAGCGTTCGGGCCTTGGCTTTAACGCCGTGCTGGATGTTCCAAGAGGTGTTGTTCTCCACCACGATCGGCGTTTTGCCGTCCATACCGATGAGGTAGTCGGCCGTGAATCCCCCACGCCCGCGCACTTCCACCTCGTGGCTCTTATCTCCAATGGTCTGAGTGATTTCGGCCACTTCCCAGAATCTGGGCTTGGTCGAGTGCCAATCGAGGTCGAGCGTCACCGACCGCAGCGCGGCAGCCTGCGCCGGGGTGGCGCGGCGGTCGATGTACCACACCTGGCTCTTCTTACCCTGCGCGCCCACCAGGTGGAGCCCGTCCAGCGAAACCGCGCCGTAGTGGCCGTGCTCGATATCGAGCGCAAACATCGACCGGCAGTAACGGTGTGGCGAGGGCCCCTGGGCGAAGTTGCAGGTGCAGGGCACCGCGCAGGAGCAGGCCTCGCTGAGCTGCCCGGCCATCTCCCAGTGCTCGCCGTGCGGCTTTCGGACAACAGTTTGCGCGGTGTCCGCCGCCGGGGCCGGCAGTGCGCAGGTGAGCACCGCGAGAATCGCGCCGAGGGCGAGTGGTTTCATAGGCGGCTCCATTCCCTGAGATGAAATTCCGCAGCCAGGGCTGCCTCGATTATAGCGGAAGACGCGCTTTTGGACATCGCGGGCGCAAGGCCACACTCAGGGCGCCACGCGGCCCAGGTAAAAGTCGAAAAATTTTGCCGGGTCGGTGCGCAGGCCAACCTCCGCATTGGCGGGCTTGCCTTCCACCACCCGTGTGTAACCTTGCGAATCCACCGCGATGGCAAGCGGCTTCAACTCGCAAAGCCGTGGGTTGACGAGAAGGGCGACCACCATGGGATCGAACAGCACCGGTGCCTCCTTGCCCCAGAGGAAGTAGAGAACGGCCAGGGCGTTGGTGAGCGGCGTGAGGTGGGTGAACACGCGGCGGCGCCCGGCTTCATCAAGCCGCAGCATGGCCGTGACGTCGAGCGGCGCCATGAGAATCGGCACGCCCGACGAGAATACCGCCTGGGCGGCCTCGGGATCGGATTTGATGTTCCACTCCGGCTCGGGCTGCGAGTCCGCCGCGTAGCCGCGCGCGACCGAGCCGCCCATCAGGGCGATACGCCGGATCTTCTTCGCCATCAACGGGTTAGACTTCAGCAGGGCGGCCACATTGGTGAGCGCTCCGATGGCGATGATGGTGACCTCTCCGGGGCGCCGGTCGATTTCGGTCTTGAGGAAACCCACCGCTCCGCTCTCGTGCAAGGCGGGGCTCGAAAAGCCTTCTGCCCAGCGGGTTTGGTCGATCGGCTGGGCCGCGCCCGGCTCGCCCGCGTACACCGGAACCCTGCGCCAAGCCCCGCCGGCCTCCGCCAGGAGTTTGGCTGCGAGGCGCGCCCGCGCCCGAGTGTCGCCCGAGACGGTGGTGACGCCCAAAAGCTGCAGCTCGGGGCTCGCCACGATCAGCGCCAGCGCGAAAGCGTCGTCGATGTCGGTGCCGATGTCGGTGTCGAGAATGATGGGGATCTTCGCCGCCGGAGCGCTGGGCGCGGCCGCCGCCGGAGGGAGGATGACGAGCCAGAGCATCACGGCGAGAATCGCGGGCTTCCGCATTATCCCCTCACTCAAATTCGATTGTATACGGGCGCCGAACGTTTCGCACCGGTGGGTTTGGGGCGACGCTGCCTCTGGACACGCGGCGAGAACGGCAGCTTGATTATCGGGCTTGAGCCGCCTCCGCGCCACGAGGAAATCGCAATGGCAGGAACGACCGCGCAGCGCCGGCAGGCCCGCCGAGGCCAGCGGCACTTGCGCACGTATCGCCTCCGAGCCCTGCACCCTCGCGATGCCCGCGGGCGCCGCCGGATGCGCTTCAAGGGGCGCCGCGCTCATTCGCCTCGCAGGGCGGCCAGAGTAACCCCTTCCATATCTCACAGATAAACTATATTTGCAGGCTCAATGAGGCTGGTGGGTCGAGGCGCTATTTTTGTAAGTGCAATAGAATCAATGAGATCGTGGGGTGAACGGGGATTTTTGGCGATTTGTTGATTCTAAACGACATTCCGGCTTCGGTCGTCGTTTGCAAATCTTTCAGCAGAGCCCTGCCGGTCCGCACGGCCGTCGATGAGCGTTCCCAGCTCGGCCTCCCAGCATAACTCGAAAAAGTCCACGAAAATCCGGCGGTCCGACTCAGCCCGAGTCAAGAAGAGCTCCGGGTGCCTCAAAACCGCGTAGGGCGGAGCTGCCAGGAGGGCATCGGCAAAGCGGTTGTACTCGGGCGACCGGTCGCCGTGCCGCAATCCGTTCAGCCGCGATCGCTCCTTGCCGGCTGCCGTCCTGGGGCCGGTGGATTTCCTGGCGTTGCGGCGGTTGGCCTCGACCAGTGCCCGCGTCATGGTGGGTGACCTTCGAAGTGCCATCAATCGGTGCTCCGTCCAGGAACCCCTGCGATTCGGGCCCTCCGGCGCGGTCAGCCAAGCTCGACCGGTGCGAGGCCGGGCGCGCTCAGAGGAGATTCCCAGACTGAGGGTTGAATAACATAGCTGTTAGACTATTGTCAAGTAAAATATCAACGAGGCCGGCTGGCGGAGGCCGGAGGCAAGGCCGTTCGTGGCGTCCACCACGCCCTAACCCGCTCCTCGACTGAGGAGGGGGATTTACCGTCGGCGCGGTCGGGGGGCACAAAGCCGCAGATCTGTGAGGCAGGGCGGCGTCCCGGAAGTCACAGACTTCCCGCACAGCCGCCTTCGTCCCCGGGAGATATCGCCCATTCTCGCGCGCCGAAGACTGCTGCGGATCACTCGTACCGCAGAGCCGTCACGGGATGAACGCGCGTGGCTCGCAGCGCGGGAATGAAGGTGGCGGCCAAGGCCACCAGGCTGCTCAGCAGCGCCACCAGCACGAAAATGGCCGGGTCGCGGGCGGTCACTCCGTAAAGCATGTCGGCCACGAGGCGCGAAAGGGCGAGAGCCAGGCCAAGCCCCAGCGCCACACCGATGAGGGCCAGCCGCATCCCCTGCCGCACCACCATATTGCGCACCGCCACGCCGCTCGCCCCCAGCGCCATGCGGATGCCGATCTCCTGGCTTCGCTGCTGCACGGAATAAGCCATGAGTCCGTAGATGCCGATGGCGGCCAGCAGCAGCGCGGCTCCCGCGAAAATGCTGAGCAGGAGCATGTTGAAATTGGTGCGCGCAGTCGACTCCACCACCACCTGGTCCATGGTCTGGATGTGGGCCACGGGCAGCCCGCCGCTCACCACGCGCAGCGCGTCCTGGATCTGCTTGCTCAGCGCAAACGGCTGGGAGCGGGCGCGCACTTCCCAGTCGAGGGGAACGAAGCTGTTGTTGAGCTTGGTGATTCCGTCGTTGATCTGCGCCAGCGGCACGTACATCACGGGCTGCGGATCGCGGTTCAGGCGTGCGTCGCGCACGTCGCCCAGAATGCCGATAATTTGACGCGGAGGCTCTTCAAACTCCGGGCCCGTACCCTTGCCGATGGTGATGCGCTGGCCGATCGCATTCTCCTTGGGCCAATACTTCCGGGCCATGGCCTCATTGATGATCACCACGCCGGGCGCGGCGCGGTCATCAAGGTCGGTAAAGCGCCGGCCACGATGGAGCGGAATGCGGTAGACGTCGAAAAACTGCGGCGAAACGGGGTCCCATTCGGCTCCGCCGGTGTTGGGGCTGTTGCCCTGCAAGGGCCTGCCTTCAATGGTGAACCCGAGCCCAAAGCCGCCCTCCAGCGGCACCGAGTAAGTGGCTGCGACGGCCGCTACCCCCGGAAGGCTGCCGACGCGCTGCTCCGCGTCGCGCACCATCCCGGCCAGCGCGTCCGTCTTGTCGAAGCGCGGACCGGCCATCGACATCCGCAAGGTGAGTACGTTGTGCGGGTCAAAGCCCGGGTCAACAGTGCGCAAGGCATAGAAGGTGCGAATGAGCAGGGCGGCGCCCACCAGCAGGGCGAGGGCCAGCGCCATTTCCGTGACCACCAGAAGCGAGCGCGCTTTGTTTTGACTGACGCCGGTGCCAGCGCGGGCCCCGCTCTCCTTGAGGGTGCTGTTTAAATCCGAACGCGACGCGCTGAGCGCGGGGATGAGCCCGAACAAAATGCCGGTGACGAGAGCCACCCCGAAGGTGAAGGCGAGCACACGCGCGTCAAGCGAGACCGCCGCGCCCTGATCGCCGATGCGAGGGATGTCACCGGGGCTCAGGGCTAGCAGCGCCCGCACTCCGGCGAAGCCGAGCCCGAGGCCCACGGCGCCGCCCGCGAGCGAGAGCAGGACGCTTTCCGTCAGCAATTGCCGGACGATGCGGCCCCGTCCGGCGCCGAGCGCAGCCCGGATGGCGATTTCACGCCGCCGGATGGTGGCGCGCGCAAGCAACAGATTGGCCACGTTGGCGCAGGCGATCAGAAGCACGAACCCCACCGCGCCCAGCAGCACCATCAGGGCAGGGCGCACGTCGCTCACTTCAAGGTCGCCGAGGGGCGCGGCGCTGAAGCTTCCGTTGGGCCCGAGCGCTTTGGGGAACTTGCGGCCGAACTGCTCCGCCGCGCGCTTCAGTTCGGCGTTCGCCTGGGCCAGCGTTACGCCGGGCTTGAGCCGCGCTGCGCCCGAGAGGTAATGGGCCTGGTCAACGCTGTTGGGGTCAGCCTGCAGGGGCAGGAAAACGTCAGCCGGCGGGTCAGGCGTGAAGTTCGCGTCCAGCACTCCGATCACAACGGTGGGCACGCCGAGCTCAATCGACCGGCCCACCAGGTTGGGATCGCTGCCGAAATGGCTGCGCCAAAGCCCGTTGCTGATTACGACCACGGGAGGGCCGCTGGGGCGGTCCTCTTCCGGAATGAAGGTGCGGCCCATCACCGTGCGCGCCCCAAACAGCCGGAAATAATCGGCGGACACGTGAATGCCGCGCAACTGCTCCGGACGATCGCCGCCGGTGAGGTTGATGCCCGGGCCGCTCGAGTCGTAGGCGGTGACATCCTGGAGCGAATCCGTGGCACCGCGCATGGCGACGTATTCGGGGACCGCCAAAATGTAACCGGTGCCCTGCGGCGAGCTGAGACCGAGGGCGACGATGCGCTCAGGATTGGGATAGGGCAGCGGCTGAAGCAGCACCCGATTGACCACGGAAAAGATGGCTGTGGTGGAGCCGATACCGAGCGCCAGGGCTGCGATCGCCGTGGCCGTGAAACCGGGACTGCTGGTGAGCATCCGGACCGCGTACCGGAGGTCTTGGAACAGATCCTTGAAGTAGCTTGCGCGTCCCATGGGGCGTGTTCCTTCCTGTCTCCGGCAGGACTTGAGGAGTTTACCGCAGACTTTGTGGGGAGGGAAACCAACAGCGTGCTCACGCGTTTGCCCGTCCGGACGCTTGCTTCGCAAGCGCCGTCGCCTGCGGCGGCTTTACACCGAGTCTGACGATGCGCAGGGCGGCTTGAAGCATTCTCCGAAGGGGTCGAAGAACGACCAACCTCGGCCCGTCTCAGGGCGTCGTCACCAGGGGCAGTTCAACAAGGCTCTCCTCGCCGGGCGCGTGGTAGATGCGTTGCACGGCCTTCCGGTAATCCTCCGGCTTGGCCCAAAAGATATTGGGAACGAAGGTCTGCGGATTGCGGTCGTAAAGGGGGAACCAGCTCGACTGGATCTGCACCATGATCCGGTGTCCCGGCAGAAAGACGTGATTGGCCGTGGGCAAGGCGAAGCGATAATTCACGGGCTTCCCGCTGGGGATGGGTTCGGGCTTTTCCAAACTCTCCCAATAGCGGCCCCGGAAAATGTCGGCTGAGACCATCAGTTGATAGCCGCCGAGCGGGGGATCTCCCGCCACCTCGTCGGGATAAACGTCGATCAGCTTTACCACCCAATCGGAGTCTGTGCCGCTGGTGGAGGCGACCAGACTGGCCACCGGCTGTCCGCTGATCTTCAGGGGCGCGGTGAGAACGTCTGAGGTGAATGCCAGCACGTCCGGGCGGCCCGACGCCTCGCGCTGGTCGTCAACCAACCATTCGGGCCAGGTCAGGCCCTGGTTCTTGTCGTAGCCGACCGGCCGAGTGGGGCGGGAACGGAACGGCACAGGCTTGGCGGGATCGGAAACATATTCGGCGAACTCCGTGCCGCCGGCTTGAGGCGCGCTGAAGCTCAGTTTCAGGCCGGCGTTGAGGTAGAGCGGGGCCGCCCGCATCGTGCAGCCGCTGGCGCAGCCCGCGGGCCATGAGGGCAGGCGGCGCCACGTGTTGGTGCCGGTTTCGAACGCCGTCACCGGCGCCACGCCGGCTTCGGGTGCGCCGTCCTTGAGGTAGTGGGCGAGGAACGGCCGCAGGATTTCCTGCCGGAAGTAGAGCCCCGTATCGCTGCCGAAGCTCAGGGCGCCGAGGGTACTGCCGTCGCCAATCTCCTGCCCGTGATGCCAGGGGCCGAGAACCAGGAACACATGATCGTTGTCTGTATCCTTGGGCTTGATCGCCTTATATACGGCGATAGCGCCGTAGATGTCCTCCTGGTCCCAGAGGCTGTCCACCAGCATCACCGGCACTTTCAAAGGCTGGTTCGCCAGAACCTTGTCCATGGCCTGGTCCTGCCAGAAGGCGTCGTAGCCGGGATGCTGGAGAATCTTGCGCCAGAAGCCGACTTGCTCGAGGCCGCGCCGGCGGCCAAGCTCGCCCGCCGATCCGGCCTGCAGGTACATGTCGTAATCGTCAAAGTTGCTCGTCCACCACTTGGCCTCCCCTCCGCGGGTAGCCTCCTGTTCGTATATGTAGGGCATCATCTGCTCGCGTAAGGCGCCGTGATGGAACCAGTCGTCACCCATCCAGCCGTCCACCATGGGGTTCATCGGCACCGCCACTTTGAGAGCCGGATGAGGATTCACCAGCGCCATCAAGGTCAGGAAACCGTCGTAGGAAATGCCGAGAATGCCCACCTTGCCGTTCGATTCCGGGACGTTCTTCACCAGCCAATCGATGGTGTCGTAGGTGTCGGTGGAGTGATCGACCGGCGTGGGATTTTGCGGCCCGTGCAGAGGCCGGTTCATCACGTAGTCGCCCTCGGAGCCGTACTTGCCTCGCACGTCCTGCACCACGCGGATGTAGCCACCCTCCACGATCACCTCGGTGGCGTTGTCGTAGCCTTGCAGGATGGGGCCGAGGTGGGAGCTGGCGGCGTGGCTGGTGAGCGCGGTGGCGTTATAAGGCGTGCGCGTCAGGAGGATGGGCGCCCCCTTGGCACCCTTCGGCACCAGGATGACGGTGTGCAGCCTTACGCCGTCGCGCATGGGGATCATCACGTCGCGCCGGACATAGTCGAAGCTCCCGGTTAAGGGCTCGAGCTTGGCCGGCGTTTCGCTTGGATACGCAGGGTAGGTGGAAGCGGGCGGCGGGGCGGTCTGGGCCTCCGAGGGTGCCGCGAACCAGACGCCGAGCAACGGCGCGAGCAGGGCTAAGGTGCGAAGGCAGCGGATCGATTTCATCAGACTCTCCTCCGGCATGCGAGGAACGCAAGCGCCAGGAGCCCATCATTATAAGTGGAGATCGGGTCCAGCGTGACCTGCGCATTGTGTGGCCGGGATCTGCTTGGGGTTGATTGCCGGCCGTCGCCGCGGTTAGGCGAAGATTTCAGCGAGGGGCAGCTTGAATCCGGGGACCAACTCGGCGTCTTCCAGCCTATCGCCGGCCTCCCCGTCACGCACGGCGGCGGCTTCGCCGGGCTTGTGGATGCGGGCGATACGGGCTTCAGGATAAAGCGCCCACACCCGCGTTCCGGCGGCCAGGTAATCCCTGATTTTGCGGGGCAGGTCATCGTGGAGCGAGGCAATCTCGATCGCGAGGTCGGGCGCAAAATCGAGCCTCTTGTGCGGATCAAGCGAAGCGACCTTCGCGGCACCGATAAAGGCCACGTCGGGCCTCCGGACGGTGTCGGCGGCCAGCCGAAAGTCCGTTTCGGAAGTGACCCTCCCGATCTGGGGGTGCTGACGAAGGAAGATGCTGAACCGTATTAGAATTTCGTCGCGCATCCAATTGTGAAAGAGTGTGGGCGATGCCAGCACGATGAGTTCTCCCTCGCTCAGTTCGTAGTCAACGCCGTTTTCGGCCTCCGGCAGAGCCTCGTATTCTTCGAGCGCGATCAACGTCTTGGTTTGCATAGCAGCCTCTAGTGCTCAGAATACCATGGCGACTGAAAAGTTCAAGAAGCCCGCCAAGCTGGTTCCGCAGCACCCGATCTACTGGCTCTCCTGCGCCAGCACGCGATGGTGCTCATCGAGAGTCATCTTGTCGGGATGGAAAGGCAAATTTACGTCGGCGCTCTCCGTACTTGATCCTTTCACCTGGACGAATCCAAGGCGCCGGGCCTGGCCGTTGAGCCAGTAATAGACCGGGACCTTCATCACGAAGGAGTCTGAAACGCCGGACTGAACGACCGCCATGTGCAGGAGGGTTTTCCCCCCGCCGGCGTCTTTCAGGCTGTACGAGAAGTCATAGCGCGGCACTTCGATGCCGTAAACCCACTCATTGAAGAACCAGTCCATGGGCTGGCCGAGGTGCTTCTCAACGATCCTCTGAAAATCGGCCGTGGAGGCATTCTGGCCGGCATACGTGGACACAAAATCGCGCATGATCTCGATAAACACATGGTCCGGGTCTTTCGCGCGAGTGTCCTCGACCAGCAGGCGCAGCATTTCGAGGACGTAGGAGCCCTTCTCGTAAATCAGGTAAGTGGACTCGCGCGGCTCGAGGTAGGCGTTCGTCTGGTAGTTCAAATAGATCGGCCCCACGTCCACGGGGCGATGCCCGGACGAGTCCTTCGACAGGAGGTGAGTGCGGCGGAGGTCCCAGAAGCTGCGGAACCTCTTGGGGTCCGTGGCCTCGATGTAGAGCGCCGCCGAGAAGTCCGCAAAGCCTTCAGACATCCACTGGTCTCTGTAGGTCTTCCAGCCCACCATGTGGCCCCACCACTGGTGCGACATTTCGTGAACGGCCACCACGTTATAGAACTCGCGCGCCTCGCCCGAGCGTTGCAGGCCAAGGCTGTTGCGCGTAGTGGCGTCGAGCAGCGAGTCCCAGGGCAGATAGATGAGGGTGGGCCAACTCTGGCCAAAGCCCATGGCGGGCTGCTCCGTGACGGAGATGGTCTTGAAGGGAAGCGAGCCGAAATAACGCTCGAATAGACTGAAAGCTCCGGCGCTGATGTTGGCCGCCGATTGAGCCTGGCCCGCCGTGCTGAGCCCGCCCACCATGACGCCGCTTGCTGCTTCGGCGTCTCCTCCCGCGAGGCTGCCGCTCTGCAGGTTGTGGAGGTCCATCTGGGCCTTGAGGCCGGCAAGTTCGTCGGGCAACTCCCGGCCGGTGTACGCCGTCACGGTGAGGCCGGGCAAGTCCCTGGACTTGGCGACGAAGTCTCCGTAATTGAAGCCCACCACGCTGTAAGGTATTTCGGACTCCCACTGGGTCACGAGATCCTTACCTTCCTTCGCGGAGCTCACCGGCCTTCCGGTGGCCACGAACGTGAACTTCTTGGGCGAGGTGAACTTCAGCACAAAATGCGTTCGATCGTTGAAGGCGCCGAAACTCGGGTACCAGGACGTGCGTGCCGTCACGAAGTAGAGGCCCGCGCCCTTCTGGTGGACAATCCGGGTTTCGCGCGTGGAATCCTCGTCGTAGGCGATCTTGAGGGTATAGGTGCGGCCCGGCGTGGCGGGTTCCGGCAGGATCACCCAGGGGTCGCTTTGGAGCTTCCGGTCCTCTTGGATGAAGCTGAGTTTCTTGCCGGACTCATCGGTAATGGCACTGATGCGCAGCACGCCCTCGAGATTGAAGGGGAGCACGCGCAGCGGCGCCTCCGGCACCTCGAAGTGCAGCTCCGCCGTGGCCGAGAGGCGATTGTCGCCAGCGACGTCGGCCTCGAGCTGCTCGTCGCTGGCGTGCGCGAGCAGCTTGAGGTGCTCGGGGTGGGCGAGGTGCGCGTATTCGCCGGCCAGGTGGAATCCCGCCCACCATTCCGCATACTGGCCGGGCTTCCAGTGCATGAGCATCACTTCCTCATCGTTGGCGATACCCGGCAGGAACAAGGGATCGCGGTTCCAGCTCACCTGATAGAAGAGGTCATCGTGATGCTCGCTTTTGATGTCGGCGAGGAAGAAGCCCCGGCTGGACGGATCGGAAAGATCGGCCAGCATCCGCGCCGCCAGGTTTCGCATGGGAAACGCGCCGGTGATCTCATTGTCGTACCAGTCGTTGAGCCGTTCACGGCACTTCGCCTGATCGGACTCGAGGGCGTGGCCGGTGGCGCCGGCGTCGCCGCCCCCACGGACGCTGGCCAGCTTGCCGAGTTGCTGCCAGGAATCGTCGGTGAAGTAGAATACGGCCTGCCGGAAGCCATCCACGAGCTGCGGCTGTCCGGTGAAGCGCGCGATTTGATGGCGATCCATTCCGGTTGGGGGGTCGAGCTCGAAGACCCCTTCACCCGTGAAAACCGCTGCTACCACGTGGCCGGCCACCGGTGCCGCAAAGGCCAGGTTCCCGTTTTTGAAGGTAAACGTTCCGGCGTCCCGCTTGAAGCTGACGTTTTCGGTGACCGCGTGCTGGTCGCTGCCCGCGAGCGCGTTGAGTTCGGCGTAGACCTTGAGCAGGGCCTCCGGCGTGGCCGAGGCGAGGTCGCCGGCTGTGGTTGAGGCGGGAGATGCTTGGCCGCTTTGTGCAGGGAGGTGGGGCTTCGCCGCGGCCGCGTTGTAACCGAGGAAAACCCAACACACGCCGAAGACAATTCGCCGCATCGCGCGCCCCCTGCTTATCGTCCCAATTGTCGAATGCGAACTGGCTACCCGATCGAGAAGGAAGCAGCATAGCGAGTGATCGGGCGCAAGTCAAACCGTATTCGCCGGGTCCGGCGGTGGCGATGCGGCGGTGGAGCGCGGGACCAGAGCGAGATCGAGGACGAGGGCGTCTTCGCCGTCGTTCTGGTAGTAATGGCGGCGCACTCCGCATTCGGTGTACCCGAACGAGCGGTAGAGGCCGCGGGCGGCAAGGTTCGACGGGCGCACCTCGAGGAAGACGCGCTCCACGCCCGTCGCGGCGAGGCGGCGATGCACCTCCTCCACCAGCCGGCGCGCCACACCACGCCGGCGGCATTCTGCACGCACGGCGAGGTTCCGGATCTCGGCCTCTCCGTCCAGGTTGCGCGCCGCCGCGAACCCCGCCACGCCGCCAGACTCGCCCCACTCCGCGACCAGCACCATCCCGCTCGGCTCCGCGGCGAGCCATTCGTAGTCCGCGGCGCGCCACTGCGCGATCTCAGTGGCCGCATGCTGAATCTTGACGACCTCGGCGACATCCCCCGGCGCCATCGGGCGTACTTCAATGGTTGCCATCCCGGCCTCACCCCTGCCAATTGAGCTCGGCGTCGGATCGCCGGATGTACCAGGCATCGAGCTCTCTCGGCTGCTGGAGCCGGCCCTCGCGTGCGGCTCGCCAGGCCACCCGTGCGATAGCGCCGCCTTGGAAGTCGGGAACTGTGGACCATGCGCAGGCCGCGGGCAGTTGCCGGGCCAACTCGTGCGCGGCGTGGTCCTGCTCGCGGGCGATGAAGGTGACGCCGGCGTCCTGCTCGCGGGTAAGCTCGGCGGCCACGGCGTCGATGCCGGCCGGGCTCCGTACCAGACCCTCGCCGGAGAGGGAGAACGTGCCTGCCGCGGAGCCGGGCGCCGCCCCGGGGGTGCGGCGGTAGACGCCGAGGTAAAACTCGCCGCGCCGCGCATCGAGCAGCGGCACCGCCGCGGCGCCGGGCGGCTGAGCTGCCTCCACCATGGCCTCGAGCACCGAGACGCCCCGCACTGGGCGGCCAAAGGCCCGTGCCCACCCCTGCGCGGCGGCAAGCCCCACGCGGATGCCCGTGAACGAGCCCGGCCCGGTGGCGGCCGCGAACAACTCGACCTCAGCCAGGCGGAGGCCGGAGCCGGAGAGCAGACGCTCAACCATCTCAAACAGCGCCACCGAGTAGTTCACCTTGCCGGGGGCGCGCACCTCGCCGAGGCTCAGGGCTTCGCGATGGAGCGCCGCTCCGCCGTCCGGGGATGTGGTGTCGAAGGCCAGAATCAACATGGAACGACGCACCTCTTCCGGCGATGCCATCGGGCTTGAGTTTCGAAGCGCCGTCCCGCCGGGATGGCTAGGCTCTCTTCTAGGCTACCGACCGCCACCCGCGCGGGGTCGCGCTCGAGGCGAGCGGTGGGCCGGCGCGAAGCGCCCAAACGGGTATGGTACACTACCCCATCAGACCCTGACCGGAAAGAGCGCCGGCACGGAGGCGCACGCGCTCCGGCCTCTCAAGAAGCCTGGGCCGAACACCCTTCCGGGCGAGTTGCCTGCCGGGGCGGCGCCCGGAGGACCGAGGGGAGCATCTGTCCGGACCGCGCTCGGCGTGAGTGCCAGGTTCCGTCCGGCGCCAAACCCTCATGGCAGACACCGCCCGAATCGCCGCCCGTCCCTTGGAAGCCACCGAGCTGCTGAGCCTTCTCCTCGAGGTTAGCGAGCGGCTCAACTCCACCCTCGACCTCGACGAGCTGCTGGCCCGGGTTGCCGAACTCGTGAAACGAGCGGTCGATTATGAGGTCTTTGCCATCCTGCTGCTCAGCGAAAAGGCGCAAGACCTGAGCATCCGCTTCAGCATCGGCCACCCCGAGGAAAACGTCCGGCGGCTGCGAATCAAGGTGGGCGAGGGCATCGTGGGCCGGGTCGCGGCCAGCGGCCGTTCGCTGCTGGTCAACGACGTCACCCAGGATCCCGGCTACATCGCGTCTTTGCCGGCGATCCGCTCGGAGCTCGCGGTCCCGCTGGTGGCCCAGGGCAAGGTGATTGGGGTGATCGACCTCGAAGCGCCCTGGACGGACTTCTTCACCGAAAGGCACCAGAGCCTGCTGGAGCTGCTGGGGGGCCGGATCGCCACCGCCATCCAGAACGCGCGGCTCTACCGGCGGACTCTCCGGCAAGCGCGTACGCTGCAGCTTCTCAACGAGATCAGCCGCGATATGAGCTCGGTGTTGGTGCTGAACGACCTGCTGCGCAAGATCGGTCAGCTCACCAAACGGCTGATTGACTATCACCGTTTCGCCATTTTCCTCTCCGACGACCGCACCCGCACCTACAACACGGTGATTTCCATCAAGCAGGATGAGCGCATGCCGGAGAAAGCCCAGGTGCACTTCGGGCAGGGCATTGTGGGGGCCGCCGGGGACTCGCGCCAGCCCGTGGTGGTGCCCGATGCGCGGCGTGATGCGCGCTACATCGCCGTCAACCCCGAGACGCGCTCGGAGATGGCCGTGCCGCTCATTTACCGCGAGCGCGTGATTGGCGTGGTGGACCTGGAAAGCCCGCGGCCGGGCTACTTCACGGACGAGCACGTTCGCATTCTCTCCACCCTCGCGCCGCAGATTGCGGTGGCCATCGAGAACGCCCGCCTTTACGAGCGCGTGGTGCGCAGCGAGGCGCTCATGGAGCGCGATCTGGAACGGGCGCGGGAGATCCAGCTGCACCTGATGCCGGGAGTCTCGGCCTCGATTCCCGGCCTGGAGGTGCTGGCGCGTTTTGAGCCCGCGCGCGAGCTCGGAGGCGACCTCTACGATTTTCTGAACTACGGCAAAGATCGACACATCCTCGTGGTTGGCGACGTCAGCGGGAAGGGTTCTCCTGCCGCGCTCTACGGCGCCATGGTGAGCGGCATCCTGCGCAGCCTGGCACCCCGCCACCTGCCGCCGCCCGAGATGCTGCGTAAGCTCAATCAGATGCTGCTCGAGCGCAAGATCGAAGGACACTTCATCACCCTCATCTACGCGGTGTGGGACGTGAAGAGCCGACGGCTGACGCTGGCGAATTCGGGCATGCCCCTGCCGGTGCTGGTGCGGCGCGGCCGGAGCCACTCCATTCGCGCCGAGGGCGTGCCCCTGGGTTTGCTGGAGAACACCGATTACGGAGAAACCTCGGTGACCCTCGAGAAGGGCGATCTGTTGGCGCTCTTCTCGGACGGTCTGGTGGAAGCGGCCAGTTCCAACGAGGAGTTCGGGATGCGGCGCCTGGAAAACCTCTTCCGCGAACTCGCGCGCCGCCCGCTGCAGGAGATTGTGGACCGCGTGTTCTCCGGGATTGCACGCTTCGAGCGCGGCCACCCCCGCCGTGACGACCAGACGCTGATGCTCGTCCGCGCCCACTGAGCCGGGCCCGGGCGAGCGCCCGGCGGCCGGGCTGCGCGCGCCGTGGAATTGCGCGCCCCCCGGGCAGTGCGGCCGCAACCCCTTCTGCGGTGGATGCTCTATGCAGGCTTTCGAATACCGCCAGGACGCGCTGTGCTGCGAGGGTGTAACGCTGGCCCGCGCCGCGGAGGAGTTCGGTACGCCGGCATACGTCTACAGCCGGGCCAAGATTCTCGCGAATTTCCACCGCCTGGTCGAGCCGCTCGGGCGTATTTCCGGGCTCGCCTGCTACTCCGTCAAGGCAAATTCCAATCTGGCCATCCTGAAGTTGCTGGCCGATGCCGGTTCAGGCTTCGACGTGGTCTCCCGCGGAGAGCTCGCCCGCGTGCTGCGCGTCGGCGCCCGGCCCGAGCGCATCGTCTTCTCCGGCGTCGGCAAGACGCGGGAGGAAATTGACGCAGCACTCGAAACCGGCCTCCTCATGCTCAACTTGGAATCGGCCGGCGAGCTCGAGTTGGTCGAGGAACGCGCCCGCCGGCGCGGCAGGGCGCCCGCGCCCGTCTCCATCCGCATCAACCCGGACGTGGAGGCGGACACGCACCCTTACATCTCCACCGGCCGCACCATCCACAAGTTTGGTGTGCCGAAAGGCGAGGCCCCGGCGCTCTACCGCCGGGCGGCGGCTTCTCCGCACTTGGAAATCCGCGGGGTGGCGTGCCACATCGGCTCGCAGATTCTTGAGGTTGAACCGTTTCTGCGCGCGGCTGACGAGGTCCTGAGGCTGGCGCGGGACCTGCGTTCCGAAGGTATTGCTGCCGGGTTCCTCGATCTCGGCGGCGGCTTCGGAATTCCTTACAGCGATGAGAGGCCGTTCGAGTTTGAACGGCTATTCGCGGAGCTCGGGGCAAGGTTTCAGTCGAGCGGCTTCCGTCCGATCCTCGAGCCCGGGCGGTCGCTCGTGGGCGCTGCCGGAGCCCTGCTGACGCACGTGCTTTACATCAAGGAGACGGAGCGCAAGCGCTTTGTGGTGGTGGACGCCGGCATGAACGATCTTCTCCGGCCCGCGCTGTACGGGTCCTACCACGAGATCCTGCCCGTTGAGCGCCGGCCAGGTCCTCTGAGCCCTGCCGACGTGGTGGGCCCGCTCTGCGAAACGGGCGACTTTCTGGCCCGCGAGCGCGCCCTGCCTGAGCTCCGCCCCGGCGATTTGATCGCTGTCCTGGGCGCGGGCGCTTATGGCTATGTGCTGGCGTCAAATTACAACAGCCGCCCCAGGCCGGTCGAGCTGCTGATCGAGGGTGCCCGCGCGCGCCTGGTGCGGCGGCGCGAGACGCTCGACGATTTGATGTCCGGTGAGACAACGCTGTTGTGAGATCGCAGTTCGGGGAGCGGAAATCCGGGATTGGGAGTTCAAGACCTGACGTCTGAAACCCGAAATCGAAATTCGAGGATTTGCAAATTTAAATTCACATCTGAAATTCCCAGATCACCTCTCGCCCCACTTCAACTTCTGGCGGAGGATCTCGAAGTAGGTTTTCTTTGAGGGTTGTATGATTTCGACCACCGACGCCGCCTTCTGGACTCGGACGCGGTCGTCGCTCCGCACTGCGATGCCCACCTGGCCGTCGACGGTGAGATATACGGATTCCTCATCGCCTTTGACCGCAATCTCGATGGTGACCGAATCCCGCAGGACGATGGGCCGGTTGGTGAGGGTGTGGGCGCAGATGGGGGTGATGATGAACGCGCGCACGGTGGGGGCCACCACCGGCCCGCCGGCGGCCAGCGAGTACGCCGTGGAGCCGGTGGGCGTGGACACGATGAGCCCGTCAGCCTTGTAGGTGGAAATGAATTGCCCGTCCGCCCAGACGTCGAAGTCGATGACGCGAGCGATGGCGCCCTTGTTGAGCACCACGTCGTTCAGGGCCACGTACGAGCCCGCCTGGCGCCCGGCCCGCACAACTTCCGCCTCAATTTGCACGCGTGGCTCGGTGCGAAAGCACCCGGCCAGCACCGCCTCGAGCGCCGGGTAGATTTCGTCCTGCGTCACCACCGTGAGGAAGCCGAGCCCGCCGAGGTTCACGGCCAGGATCGGCACCGGCCGCCCTTCGAGAGCGCGGGCGGTGGCGAGAAACGTGCCGTCTCCACCCAGCACGATCGCCAGTTCGATGCGCGAAGCGAGCTCCTCGCGAGGCAGGCCCGCAACCGCCCCTGCGAGCGATGTGGAAGTCTCCTCGTCAATAAACACTTCCACGCCGCGCCCGGCAAGCCACGCCATGAGCGCAGGAACAATCTCCCGCACTTCGATCTTATTCGGTTTGGAGGTAATGCCAACGCGCCTGATCTGCATTTGAGGAATTATGCCACTCGTCCGCGCGCGTTCAAAATCGCCGGCCCCGCGGCCTACGGATACGCACCGCCCGGCGCCGACCATCCCGGCCCACGCAGCACTTTGCCGGCATGCACTCCGCTGAGCTTGCCGTGTTCAAACTCAAGCCGGCCGTTCACGAAGACATATTCAACGCCCTGGGACACCGACGCCGGGTGCTCATAGGTGGCCGTGTCGCGAATTGTCGCCGGGTCGAACAGCGTTACATCGGCATAGAACCCCGGACGCAGCAGGCCTCGCTCGTAGAGATGCTCGCGCTCGGCCGGCAACGAAGTGATCTTGCGGATCGCCTGTTCCAGGGTCAACAAGTGATGGTCTCGCACGTAGGTGCCCAGGAAGCGCGGCATGGAGCCGAAGGCCCGGGGATGAGTGTGCGGTTCAAAGATCGGGCCGTCAAGAGACATTTCGTTGGCATCGAGGCCGATACTCGTCCAGGGCTGCCGGAGCCCGACCTCGAGGTCGGGCTCGCTGGCGATGAAATAGAGAGCGCCCGTCTGGGCGTGGTCCGCCTGAACGAAATCGAAGAGCGCGTCGAGGGGCGCCTTATGCTCCCCGCGCGCCATCTCAGCCACCGTCTTGCCGTCGTACTTTTTCAAATCCGGATTAACCACGCCCGAAATTTCGACGCCGGCCGGTCCGCCGCTGTCGTAGTAAAGATTCTCCCAGCCCGCGTGGTCCCTCGCCATCTCGGCCTTGATCCGCCGGCGCACGGAGGGGTCGCGCAGGCGTTCGAGCAGTTTGGCCGTGCCGCCGTCCGCCACCCAGGGCGGCAGGCAGGAGGCCAGGGCCGTGGCGCCGGCGAGGTAAGGATACATATCGGCCGCCACGTTCAGGCCTTTCGCGCGTTCGGCGTCGATGCGGGCGATGACCTTCGGCATCGAGCCCCAGTGCGACTTACCGCTTACCTTGAGATGGAAGATTTCCACCGGCAATCCGGCTTCACGGCCGATGCGAAAGGCTTCGTCGAGTGCGGCCATCTCCGTCTGCCCTTCGCTGCGCATGTGGGTGGCGTAGATTCCACCGTAACCTGCCGCCACCTTGGCGAGCTCAATGAGCTCGTCCGTCTTGGCGTACTGGCCGGGCGGATAGATGAGCGCGGTGGAAAGCCCGAGTGCGCCCTGTCGCATGGCGTTGTCGACGAGCGCGCGCATCCTGTCCAGCTCCTCCGGGGTGGGCGCGCGGTCTGCGTCACCCATCACGGCTTCGCGCACTTGCGCTGCGCCCACATAGGTCCCGAGGTTGAGCGGGGTGCCGTCGTGCTCAAGCCGGCGGAAATAGCCGTCCAAGTCGCTCCAGTCCACCTTCAAGTGGTAATGGTCCAGGAAGGGTTGGAGCGGCAGCAACGTGCGCTCATTTTCAGGCGCCACGGACTGGCCTTCGCCCGTGATCTCGCTCGTGATGCCTTGCGAGAGCTTGCTCAACGACCGGTTGTCGATCAGGAGCGCGGTCTCCGACTGGCCCAGCATGTCGATGAAAC